>JBIKLI010000160.1:0-9423 GCA_044359885.1 Alphaproteobacteria bacterium
CATCGCCGTCGCGCTGCGCGGCGTCTCGATCACGTTCCGGCTCGCCGAAGGCGGCGCTTATGAAGCGGTCGCGCCCTGCGACATCGCGGTCGGGCCGGGCGAGTTCGTTTCCATCGTCGGCCCGACGGGGTGCGGGAAATCGACGCTGCTCAATGTCGCGGCCGGCCTGCTGCGCCCGTCGACGGGGCAGGCGGAGATCTTCGGGTCGCGGCTCGACGGGCTCAACGGCAGGGCCGGCTATCTTTTCCAGCAGGACGCCCTGATGCCCTGGAAGACCGCCCTCGACAATGTCGCGGTGGCGCTGGAGCCGCGCGGCGTGAAGCGGGCCGCGGCGCTGGCGCGGGCCGGGGACTGGCTGGACCGGGTCGGGTTGTCGGCCTTCGCGGCGCGCTATCCGCACATGCTCTCCGGCGGCCAGCGCAAGCGCGTGGCGCTGGCGCAGACGCTGATCCGCGACCCCGAGATCCTGCTGATGGACGAGCCGTTCGGACCGCTCGACGCCCAGACGCGGCAGATCATGGGCAATCTGCTGCTCGATCTCTGGTCGCGCGACCGCAAGGCGGTGATGTTCGTGACCCATGACCTCGAGGAGGCGATCGCGCTGGCCGATCGCGTGGTGGTGATGTCCGCCGGGCCCGCGGCCGGCATCGTCGGCGATTTCCCGGTCGGCCTCGCCCGGCCGCGCGACATCGCGGAGATCCGCACCGAGCCCGCCTTCCACGCGATCCACAAGGCGATCTGGGCGACGCTGCGCGGCGAGGTCCAGAAGGCCTATGCGCGCGGCGAGGGCAGGACGGCATGAAACGGGTGACGCTCCTGGCGCTGCAGATCGCGGTCGGCCTCGCGCTGCTGGCTGTCTGGCACGTCCTGACCACGATCCCCATCGGCGGGCGCAAGCTGCTCGATCCGTTCTTCTTCTCGACGCCGCTGGACGTGCTGGCCCGGGTCTGGAAGGATTTCTACACCGGGACGATCTGGCGCCATCTGGGAATCACGCTGCTGGAGACGGTGCTCGCCTTCGTCTTCGGCTCGGTCGGTGGAATCGTCTTCGGCTTCGTCTTCGCGCGCGGCGAACTGATCGCCGCGGTCTTCGACCCGTACATCAAGGCCGCCAACGCGCTGCCGCGCGTCGTGCTGGCGCCGATCTTCGCGCTGTGGTTCGGGCTCGGCATCTGGTCGAAGGTGGCCTTGGGCTTCACGCTGGTCTTCTTCATCGTGTTCTTCAACGTCTACCAGGGCGTGCGCGAGGTCAGCCCGACCATCCTCGCCAATGCGCGCATGCTGGGCATGAACGAGCGCCAGCTGCTGCGCCATGTCTACTGGCCGGCCGCGCTGACCTGGATGTTCTCCTCGCTGCACACCGCGGTCGGCTTCGCGCTGGTCGGCGCCGTGGTGGGCGAGTATCTGGGCTCGGCGGCCGGGCTCGGCTACAAGATCCACGAGGCGGAGAGCGTCTTCGACGTGACCGGCGTCTTCGCCGGCATGATGATCCTGGCCGTCTTCGTCATCGTCATCGACGCCGTCGTGACGCTGGTCGAAAGGCGCCTCCTGGTCTGGCGGCCGGGCACGCAGTCGACGACGGCCCAGGGCTGATCCAACGAGGGGAGGGACATCCATGACGCTCAGGAAAATCGCGCTCGCGGCGCTGGCCGCGCTGGGGCTCGCCGCCGGTCCGGCCGGCGCGCAGACGCTGGAGAAGCCGAAGCTGACGCTCGGCGTCGGCGGCAAGCCGCTGCTCTACTACCTGCCGCTGACGATCGCGGAGACGCGCGGCTTCTTCCGGGAGGCCGGGCTGCAGGTCGAGACCAACGACTTCGGCGGCGGCTCGCGGGCGCTGCAGGCTCTGCTCGGCGGTTCGGTGGACGTCGTCACCGGCGCCTACGAGCACACGATCCGCATGCAGACCAAGGGCCAGGACGTGCGCGCGGTCCTCGAACTCGGGCGTTTTCCAGGCATCGTGCTGGCGGTTCGCAAGGACAAGGCGGCGCAGATCCGCACGCCGGCCGATCTGAAGGGAATGAAGATCGGCGTCACCGCGCCTGGCTCGTCGACCAATTTCTTCGTCAACTTCCTGATGGCCAAGGCGGGCGCCAATCCCAGGGACGCGGCGTTCATCGGGGTCGGCACGGGCCTGAGCGCGGTCGCGGCGATGAAGCGCGGCGAGATCGATGCCATCTCCAATCTCGATCCGGTGATCTCGAAGCTGGAATCCGACGGCGACGTCGTGATCATGGCCGACACCCGCACCGAGGCCGGCACGCGTGCGATCTTCGGCGGCTCGAACCCGGCCGCGGTCGTCTATCTCAAGAACGACTTCATCGAGAAGAACCCCAACACGACCCAGGCGATCGTCACCGCGTTCCACAAGGCGCTGCAGTGGATCGCGGCCGCCAGTCCCGAGGACATCGCCAAGGCCGTGCCCGAAACCTACTACCTGGGCGACCGTGAACTCTATCTGCGCGCGGTCAAGGCGTCGGCGGAAACCTATTCGCGCACCGGCCTTATCCAGCTCGATGGCATGAGGAGCGCGCTCGGCATGCTCAAGGAATTCGACGACGAGCTGAAGGCCGTCAAGGACGAGGACCTGCCGAAGACCTTCGTCGACCGCTTCGCGCGGCGCGCTGGCGGCGGCTGACCGGCGTGCTGCATCAGCCCGCCGGCGGTGCGGCGGGCAGGGCGGCGATGAACCGCGCGGCGGCATCGAGGACGTCGTCGCGCCGCTCGCGATGCGGGGTATGGGCGCAGTTCTCCAGCAGCAGCGTCTCGCAGCCGCCGCCGCTCTGGCGCGCGATCGCCTCGAGCTGCGCCGGCGTGCCGTACTCGTCGCCGGCGCCCTGGATGACCAGCGCCGGGGCGGCGATCGACGGCAGCAGCGCCTCGATGTTCCAGCCATGGAATTCGGGCGTCAGCCAGACGTCGTGCCAGTCGCGGAAGACCCGTGCGCCGTCACGATGATGGCGACCCAGCCGCTGCGGCAGATCCGTGGTCGCCCAGGCGACGCCGGCGGCGCGAATCCCGTCCAGCGTCTGCGGCTCGACGAAGACATGCGGGGCCTCCAGCATCAGGCCCGCGACGTCGTGCCCGGTTGCGGCGTGGATGAGCGCGATCGAGGCCCCGTCGCTGTGGCCGAACAGGATCGGCCGGGCGATTCCGAGCGCGGCGAGCAGGGCCGGAAGGCGATCCTGGGCCTCGCGATGCAGGTAGTCGATCCGCCGCGGTTCGGCCGGCGGATCCGAGGCGCCGTAGCCGGCGCGCGAGAACACCATTCCGCCGCAGCCGCTGCGTGCGCAGAGCGCGTCGGGAAAGTCGCGCCAGAGCGCCGCCGATCCCAGCCCCTCGTGCAGGAAGACGATGGTGGGCGCGCCGGGCGCCGCGGCGGGCAGCCGCCGGTGCTCGATGGCGAGGCCGTCGATGGTGGTGAAACGCACCGTCATGGGATCACTGTCGGAGAGAAACCGTCCCGGCGCAATCGTGGCGGTGGGGCGGCGGCGTGCGGTCGACCCAGTCGGCGCGCTTGTGAACCGGGGGGCTGGCTCCAGAAGGGGGCAGACCCCTGGCGGATCTCTTGCGCCGGGGGCTTGCCTGGGGCGCCGCCGAGATCGTCAATTGATCGCTTGCCAGAGGGGGCGAAGCGGCGTAACCGGATCGTCCACGAATCGCGGATCGCCGGTGTCATCTCGCATGCTTTCGCCGCTGACCAGCCTCGCCGACCGGCTTCGCCGCGCCGATCGGCGGGTCGCGGCCGATCTCGCCCGCGCTCTCGACAGCCTGCCCCGGCTGCGCCGTCGCGCGGCCGTCGTCCCGGGGCCCGTCGCGCTCGGTGATCCGGCACGCGGCCTGCGCGTGCTCAGCTGGAACCTGTTGCGGCTGACCGGCGCCAGTTGCGCCGAGCTGGCCTGGCTGATCGAGCGCTATCAGGTCGATGTCGCGCTGCTCCAGGAAGCCACGATCGAGTTCGAGGACCTGCCGGCGCGGGTCGGCGGCCGGCTGGTCCGGCATCCGCTGCCTGGGCGCATCCACGGCCCGGCGATCTGGGCGCGGGGCGGCGTCGCCGATCCCCGCCGCGTGCCGCTTTTCAGCTTCGCGATCCGGCGCCATGCCGTGGTCGCCGCGACCGGCGGCGTGGGCTTCGCGTCGGTCCATCTGTCCCACGGCCAGCTGATGTGCCGGCGCCAGGCCCGCGAGGCGAGCGGCGCGCTGCCCGAGGGGCCCGCAGTGATCGCCGGCGACTTCAACATGGTCGGGCCGCTGCGCCTCGACGGGTTCCGCGAGGTCGGCCCGCGGGCGCCGACGCATTACGCGAACGGCCTGCTGCCGTTGCGTATCGACAGGTGCTTCGTGCGCGATCTCGCCTGTCGCGATTCGCGCGTGCTCGACCGAGGTGGCTCGGACCACCGTCCGATCATGCTCGATCTTGCCGCTCTGCCTGCCGGCGCCGCACGCGACGCAGCCTGACGCGGCCGGCGGGTCAGGCCGCCCGCTTCGTGAGCGTCACGACCGCGGCGCGTGCCGCGGGATGGTCTGTCGTCAGTCGCAAGGCCACGCCCGGCCCGTCGATGCGCAGCGCATCGTGCGTGCCGAGCCGCCAGCGTCCGGTCCCCGCGGCCACGGCCAGCGTTCCATCGAGCGCCACGACGAAACTGGTGTCGCCGGCGGTCGTCAGGGCCGCAGGCGGCACCGTCAGGACCACGGCGTGGCTTGCGGCCGCGCGCCGGGTGATGACATTGAGGTCGCGGGTCGGACCCTGGCCCAGCAGACGGCCGTGACAGGCCCGTTCGCCCGCGAAGGCCAGCGTCTCGAACAGCCCGCCGGACAGCACGGTGCCGTCGGCGAATTCCAGGGCAAGGCCCGCGCCCGCGATGGGAACCAGGCTGCGATCGCAGCCTTCGAAGGCGGAGAACGGCCCGTCCGCCGCGATCGTCGCGATCGACAGGCGCCAGTCGAACACCGCCCCGCCCACGGGCTCGCGGGCGATCTCGGCGGTGCGTCCCAGCCCGTTCTTCCAGGCCATGTCCGCATGTCCGGCGGCGGGCAGGTGGTGGATCGGCAGCATCGGGGTCATGCGGTCCTCATGCCGCGCCGCGCTCGGCGGCCTCCAGGGCCTCGGCCGCGGCGAGCCAGGCTTCCTCGGCGGCTTCCAGCGCGGCCGCGATCTCGCCGCGACGCCGGGCGAGCGCCGTGGCGCGGGCCGCGTCGGCATAGAGCGCCGGGTCGGCCAGTTCCGCTTCCAGCCGGTCGCGGTCGGCGCTGATCCGCGCCAGATCCTTCTCGGCGTCGCGGGCGCGGTTGCGCAGCGGCGCCAGCGCGACGCGCCGGTCGGCGGCCGCGCGGCGCTGGTCGCGCGCCGAGGGCGCCGCCTCGGCCGCGCCGCCGCGCGCGCGTCCGGCGGCATCCTCGGCGCGGCCGGCGCGCTGCGACAGGACCAGGCGGCGATACTCCTCGACATCGCCCTCGAACACCGCGACCCCGCCATTGGCCACCAGCCAGAGCCGGTCGATCGCCAGTTCGATCAGGTGCAGGTCATGGGTCACCAGCACCACCGCCCCCTCGAAATCGTTGATCGCGTCGACCAGGGATTCGCGCGCCGGTATGTCCAGATGGTTGGTCGGTTCGTCCAGGATCAGCAGCGACGGCTTGTGGCAGGTGACGAGGGCGAAATTGAGCCGGGCGCGCTCGCCGCCGGACAATTCGCCGACCGGCAGGTCGGCCTTGTCGCCGGAGAAGCCGAAGGCCCCCAGCCGCGTGCGGATCTGCTCGGGCGTCTCGCGCGGCAGCAGATCGCCCAGGTGCTGGAAGGCCGAACGCGCCGGGCGCATGTCCTCGATCTGGTGCTGGGCGAAAAAGCCGACTTCCAGCTTCGGCGCGCGCTGCATGGTGCCGGCCTCCGGCGACAGGCGGCCGGCGAGCAGCTTGGCCAGCGTCGACTTGCCGTTGCCGTTGGCGCCGACCAGCGCGATCCGGTCCTCGGGATCGAGGCGCAGGTCGAGCCGCTTCAGGATCGGCTGGCCGGGGGCGTAGCCGACCGCGACGCCGTCGAGCGCGATCAGCGGCGGCTTCAGCGGCCCCGGCGACGGAAAACGCAGCCGGATCGCCGGATCGTCGCGTTCGATCGCGACCGTCTCGCGCCCCAGACGCTCCAGCATCTTGAGGCGGCTCTGCGCCTGGCGGGCCTTGGTCGCCTTGGCGCGGAAGCGGTCGACGAAGGCCTGCAGATGCTTCGCGCGCGCCGTCTGCTTGGCCGCCTGGGCCGCCGCATGGTCCATGCGTTCGGCGCGCACCCGCTCGAAGCGATCGTAGTCGCCGGGGTAGAGGACGAGCTTCCCGTCGTTGAGGTGCAGGATATGTGTGGAGACCGCATTGAGCACGTTGCGGTCATGGCTGACCAGGATCAGCCCCCGCGGCCAGCGCTTGAGAAACGCCTCCAGCCAAAGGCTCGCCTCGAGGTCGAGATGGTTGGTCGGCTCGTCCAGCAGCAGCAGGTCGGGTTCGGCGAACAGCGCGCCGGCCAGCGCCACGCGCATCCGCCAGCCGCCGGAGAAGCTGGACAGCGGCCGCGCCTGCATCGCCGCGTCGAAGCCGAGGCCGTGAAGGATCGCCGCCGCGCGCGCCGGCGCCGACTCCGCGCCGATCGCGGCCAGACGGTCGTGGATCTCGGCCAGCGAGGCGGGATCGGTCCGGTCCTGGGCAGCGGCCGCGAGCAGACGGGTGCGCTCGGTGTCGCTGGCGAGCACGGCCTCGATCGGCGTCTGGTCGCCGCCGGGCGCTTCCTGGGCGACGAGGCCGATGCGCGTGCGGCCGGCCAGCTCGACATCGCCGCGATCGGGATGGATCTCGCCCGCCACCAGCGCCAGCAGCGTCGACTTGCCGGCGCCGTTGCGTCCGACGAGGCCCACGCGCCAGCCGCTCGACAGGGCGGCAGACGCGTCTTCCAGCACGGTATGCGCGCCAAGGCGGATGGTGACGCCGGAGATGGTCAGCATGGCGCGGGGCTGATAGCACGAACCGGCCGCCGGCTCGACAGCCACGCGCCTCGTTTCGCCGCGCGGAGAGCCCCCTGGCGGCGGCGTCCCGGGATGGCCATGATGACGACGGACGATGGCCCACGACGACCGCCCGAACGCGCTTTCCCTGTTCCTTGCCCCGCTCGGCGCGATCTTCTTCGGGATCGTCCCGTTCTTCGTCGTCGGGCTGGTCCAGAGCGGAATCGACACCGCATCGCTGCTGTTCTGGCGCTATTTCTTCGCGCTCGCGGTCCTGTTGCCGCTGGCGCTGGCCACGCGCCGCGATCTGGCCGCGATCTGGCGCGGCAAGGGGCGCGGCCTGTTCCTGACCAGCCTGACGCTCGGCGCGCTGCAGACCTTCTGCTACTTCACGGCGGTCGAATACATCCCGACCAGCATCGCGATCCTGTTCTTCTACTGCTATCCGCTCATGACCCTGGGACTGCAGCGTGTGCTGCACGGGACGCGCGCGCCGCGTGCGACGATCTTCGCCTGCCTTCTGATCCTCGCCGGGGCCGGGGCGATGGCGGCGGGGGCGATCGGCCAGGCCGGGATCCCGCTCTTCGGTCTGCTGCTGGCGGCCGCGGTGCCGGTGTCCTACGGCTTCTACATCCTGCGGCTGACCCGGTACTCGGTGGGCGTGCCGGCCCTGCCGGGGGCGATCTTCATCCAGCTGGGGCTGCTCTGCAGCTTCGGGATCGGCGCCGTGGCTATGGGGCTCGATGTCGGCCGCAGCCTGGGCGACTGGTCCTATCTGCTCGCGATCGCGACGATCGGGTCCGCCGTGCCCATGCTGATCATGGCCTACACCTTGCCGCGGCTGGGACCCGCAGGCTTCGGGATCATGTCCAGCCTGGAACTGGTGACCGTGGTTCTGGTCGGCGTGGCCTTCCTGGGCGAGACCCTGTCGGCCGGACAATGGGCGGGGATCGCGCTCGTGCTTGGCGGCATCGCGCTCTACCGTCCGGCCGTCGCCAGGTCCGGCAGCGGTTCGAAGACATAAAGGCCGCCCAGCGCCGGCGGCGCCGCGGCGACCAGCCTGTCGGACTGCACGCGCAGAAGGTCGATGCCGCCGCAAGCGAGAAGCCGGGCGGTCGCCGCCAGATCGGCGACCGCGACGATCGGGCCGGCGATCCAGGGCAGTACCGGCGGCGCCATGCCGTAGGTCGCCGCGATCGCCGCCGCCGTGCACAGCCGGACATGGCCGCGCGCCGTCCGCAGGATCCGGAACCCGTCGTGCGGCTCGAGGGCGATCCCGGCGAGATCACCCCAGCGCGCCGCTGCCTCGTCCAGATCGGCCACCGCCACGACCGCGCCGGTCAGTGCCAGGGCGCCGTTGGGATGGATCAGGTAGCGGCGCTGCCAGATCGCCGCCGGCGCCAGATGCTCGACGAACTGGATACGGCCCTCGCGCATCCGGTCGGGGGCGGGGCGCACCACCGCGAAGCGCGCGGTCGCCAGGCTGCCATCGGCCTGCGCCACGTCGCGCTGCAGCGCCACCATCGGCGGCGGGTCGAAGCCGGCGGCTGCGAGGCGCGACTGGACCGCGCCGGCGTCCGAGGTGCCGAAGCAGACCAGGTGGAGCCCGGTGTAGCGGGCCATCGCGGCGCGCAGGCGTGCGGCATTCGGCGTGTCGCCAGTGGTGGCCAGGAATTCGAGATAGCCGCGTGCCAGCATCGCGGTGCGGTTGGCGGTCCCGGCCGGCACCAGCGGGCCGTCCGGTTCGGTGCGGTGCATCTGGTGCGAGACCGGTGTCGGCGCGAAGCCCAGCCGCGCCAGTGCCATCTCTGCCGCCGCCATGTCGGGCAGGAAATGGGCGACATGGTCGAGCACCAGTTCGCCCGGATCCGGTCGCTGGCTTGCGGCGTCGTCGTCGAACCTCATGCGAGCAGGGCCCAGGTCAGTTCGTGCTTGTTGTGGTGAAGATGCATCAGCCGGGAGCCGGGGATCGCGGCGAAGGCGCGCGCCGCCGCATGATCGGTCTCGGCCTGGAACTTGACGGTGCAGATCATGTTCCGCGCGAGGCCCGAATCGCGCCAGCGCTGGACCAGCGCCAGCAGCCGCGCGGGGTAGCAGATGACGTCGCTGAACAGCCAGTCGACCGGCCCGACGCTGTCCGGCGCCAGCCCGAAGGCGCTTTCGTTGCGCTGGCTCACGCCCGCCATCGCCGCGATGCGCGGCTCGAGCGGCGCCTTGTCGACGGCGAGCACGCGCGCGCCGAGGCTGGCCAGGACCCAGGTCCAGCCGCCGGGGGCAGCGCCCAGATCGAGGCAGGTCTCGCCCGCGCCGGGCCGGTGGCCGAGTACGGTCAGCGCCTCCCAGAGCTTGAGATAGGCGCGGTTGGGCGGACCCGTGCGGTCCTCGGCGAAGACCGGCGCGCCGTGCGCGAAGGCCGAACTGCAGCGCGCGCTGGCATAGACCA
>JBIKLI010000161.1:0-9418 GCA_044359885.1 Alphaproteobacteria bacterium
GCCTTGCTCTGGCCATGCCGGACGCGGTTGGCCGCCGCCGCGCGCGCTTCGGCGTCGCGGGACGCTGCCTTGCGAGCCCGGCGCAGATTGACGATCTCGGCACTCATTCTCCACCTCCCTTGCGCCGCGTCGCCGGCGACACGCCGCTGTCCCGCAGCGCCGCGATCTCTGCGTCCGAATAGCCGGCCTCGCGCAGGACCTCGGCGCCGTCGGCGTTGAAGGGGCGCGGCGCCCAGCGCAGCCCCGGACGGCTCTGCGACATCTTGATCGGGATGCCCGTGCCGCGATACGCGCCGTCCTCGACGACCATCTCGCGCTCGCGCGTATGCGGGTGGGCCACGACCTCGGCCACGTCCATGACCGCACCGGCCGGCACGCCGTTGCGCGCCAGCGCATCGGCGAGTTCGACGGCGTCGCGATCCGCGAAGAGATGCTCCAGTTCGGCACGCAGCGCGTCGCGGTTGACGACGCGCCTCGCGTTGTCGGCGAAGCGCGGATCGTCGGCGAGCCCCGGAGCCCCCATCATTTCGCACATCCGGCGGAACTGCCGGTCGTTGCCCACCGCGAGAAAGACGAAGCGTTCGCCGCAGCGGAAGCTGTCATAGGGGCTGATGTTGGGATGCGCGTTGCCGATCAGCTGCGGCACCTTGCCCGACATGAGATAGTTGGCGGCCTGCGGATGGAGCAGGCTCACCGCGGAATCGTAGAGCGCGATGTCGAGCGCCTGCCCCTCGCCGGTCCTGTGGCGATGATGCAGCGCCAGCAGGATGCCGATGACCGCGTTCATGCCCATGCCGAGATCGACGAGCGGCGTGCCCATGCGCATCGGACCCGACTGTCGCGAGCCGTTGATGCTCATCAGCCCCGCCATCGCCTGCACCGCCGCGTCGTAGCCGGGCAGACCGCCATAGGGTCCGCGGTCGCCGAACCCGGTGATGTGGCAGTAGATCAGCCGGGGAAAACGCGCCTTGAGGGTCGCCGCGTAGCCGATCCCCCATTTCTCGAGCGTTCCGGTCTTGAAGTTGTGGATCAGCACGTCGGCGTCGACGAGCAGGCGCAGCAGGACCTCGCGCCCCTCGGGACGCGCGAGATCCAGTGCGGCCATGCGCTTGTTGCGGTTGACGCCGACGAAGTAGGAGGCGGTGCCGTCGCGGAAGGGCGGCCCCCAGTCGCGCACCTCGTCGCCCTGCGGCGGCTCGACCTTGATCACGTCGGCACCATGATCCGCCAGGATCTGGGTCCCGTAGGGACCGCCCAGCACGCGCGTCAGGTCGATGACCCGGATTCCGGCGAGTGCGCCCGTGTTCGCGGCCGTCGGATCTTCCATGTGAACGCCCTCCAGGTCGAAGTCAGGCCGCGCGCAGCCCGGCGGCGAAGCGCGGATAGGTCTCGGCGATCTCGTCGGCGACACGCTGACGCAGCAGGGCGCGATCCTCCGCCGTCAGGTCGGCAGTCTGCGGCGGCACCGGCGGCGTATCGTAATCGAAGCCGGTGGCGGCGCGCACCGAGACGGCGTCCTCCCCGCGATGCACGCTCTCGAGCGCGAACCGCGCCTGGGCGCGATCGAACGCGAAGACGCAGCGCCCGGTCACCAGCGCGACCGGTCCCCCGGGACGGTACACCCCCGGCGGCGACACCCCGGGCGCGCTGACGACGTCGACGCGCGCCGGCAGGATGCGCGGCTCGTGCTCCTCGCGGAAGAGGATGACGCGCGGCACCACGAAGTAGAGATAGGCCGAGCCGAAGGAGCCCGGAAAACGCTGCGTCAGGCCGCCGGGATAGGCGCCGATCCCGAGCAGATTGATGTCGGCGCGACCGTCGATCTGCCCGCCCGACAGGAAGAACGCATCCAGCCGGCCCTGGCCGGCGAGATCGAACAATTCGCGCCCCCCGTCGGTGAAGCTCGCCTGGCGCCGGCTGCCCAGGACCAGGACCCGCGCGCCCCACTTGGCCTTCGCCAGCAGCGCCGCGGCGCCGGGCAGCGGCGACGACGCGCCGACCGCGATCGTTCGACAGCCTTCGAGCCGGCGCAGGATCGCCGCCAGCATCGCCTCGCGCCGGGCGCGCGTCGCGTCGCCGGTCATGCCGCGCGCGCCGGCCGGGTCAGGAAGGCGTCGAGCCAGGCGGCGAAACCGGCCTCGCTGCGCGCCGCCGCGGCGTAACGGGCGATCTCGTCCCCGTCGGCATCGTAGACGTCCTGGCAGCCGAGCGGCCATGCGCCGCGCGGCGCGATCGCGATGGCCTCGACATAGATCGCGGGAAGCGTGCCCGCCGCGCTCTCCTCGGTCGCGAGCAGCGACTCGTCGACGACGCGTTCGACCGTGACCAGACTGCGCCGCGACGCGTGCGCCATCGTCGCAAGTTCGCGACGGCGTCCGATCCAGACATTCCCCTCGCGGTCGGCCTTGGGCGCGTGGAACAGCGCCGCGTCGGGCGCGATCGCCGGCAGGAGGACGATCGGGTCGTCGCCGGCGGCAAAGGGGTTTGGCACCACCTTCCAGTCGCGCCGGTGGGCGAGAATGTCGGTGCCGATAAGCCCGCGCAGGGGCATGAAGGGGACCCCCTTCTCGGTCGCCTGCAGTGCGGCGTGCACGGCCGGACAGGTCGTGTCGCGCATCGCGATGCGCCGGTTGCGTACCGCATCGGCGAAACGCGGCGCCGGGCCGGCCTCGCCGAGCGTGATCGCCGCGGCCTCGAGCTCGTCGGCCCGGCCTGCGCCGATCAGCAGGTCGGCCTGCAGCCCCGAGGTCGGAACGGCGAGAAGACGCAACCCCCGCGTGCCCGCCGCCAGCAGCGCGCGGGTCGCGGCCATCGCCACGCCCGAATAGTCGGGAGGAATCGCGACCAGCTGGCCCGGGCGAAGCCGGCTCGCCAGTTCGGCGACATCGCAAAGGATCATGTGGTGCAATCTAGCGCCGCCGCCCTCCGCCGGCCATGACCGTGGCGCGGGGGCAACAGCCGGCGTCAGCGCGGCGCGCTCTTCGCGTCGTAGCGCCGCGCCCACTCGGCGAGGATGCGCGCCCGGTTCGCGGCGGCCCAGGCGAAGTCGTTGCGGATCAGCGACTCGGCCACGCCCGGCGGATAGTTCGGCATGCGGTTCTCGATGCCCGGCCATGCGACCTGGGTGGCGAAGGCGGCATACATCTCGTTCGCCTTGCGGCTCGCCGCCCAGTCGGCCAGACGTCGTGCCGCGGCCAGGTTGCGCGTGCCCTTGACGATCGCGAAGACATCCATGTCCCAGCCGCCGCCTTCGGCGACGATGACGGTCTCGATCGGCGCGCCGCGCGTCCGCAACTGGGCGCCCAGCAATTCGAAGGAGATGCCGACGGGGAACTCGCCGGTCGCCGCGTCGCGGCACGGCTTGGATCCGGAATGGACATAGGCGGCGATGTTGGCGTGAAGGCGGTCCATGAACGCCCAGGCCTTCTCCTCGCCCATGAGCTGTATCCAGCCGGCGACGTGGAAGAAGCCCGTCCCCGAGGAAGCAGGGTTCGGCATCTGGATGCGGCCCTTGAATTCCGGCCGCGTCAGGTCTTCCCAGCGACGCGGCGCGGCCAGCCCCAGCCTTGCCGCCTCGACCGTGTTGAAGCAGACCGCCGCCGACCATGCCTCCATGCCGAACCAGGTCGGGTTCGCACGCGGGTCGCGGAACGCCGGACGCAGCGATTCGAAATCCGCCGGACGATAGTGTTCGAGGATGCCCTCGGCGTCGAGCACCAGCGCCGAGGTCACGGCCAAGCCCCAGATTGCATCGGCGCGCGGCGTGGCCTTCTCGGCCTGCAGACGCGCCGTGATGACGCCGGTCGAATCGCGCAGGAAGTCGATGCGGATGTCGGGATTGTCGGCCTCGAAGGCCTTGCGGAAACCGTCCAGGAATTCCTGTTCGAGCGTCGTGTAGACCGACAGCGATGTCCGCGCGGCCGCAGCGGCGGCGAACACGCATACGGCCACGGCCGCGGCCACGGACAGAAGCAGGGAACGACGCATCGGCAAACCTCCCATTCGACGGCGCGGGAGGCGGCAGACACCGGACATGCCGCGCGTGCGGTCCTGTCCGGCTCTGTCCCGTCCCTTCGCCGGCATGACCCGGATCAGGTTCGAAGGGTCGGCACGACGGACCGCAGTCACGCGGTCCGCGGCGCACCTCTCAGCCCCGCCTGGGGCTCCCCTCGGAACACCAGTAATGTTGGTCCTGCGGCCGCCCCGGTCAAGCGGGACGCGCGGCGCAGAGTGCGACAGTCCTGGCGAGGGTCAGAACAGGCGTCCCTGCCGGGGCTCGGCACGGGCACCGTCCGGTGGGGCGGCCGCCTCCGGCGACGATGGCGGCGCCGGCGCGATGCAGGCGGGATCGTCGTTGCCGACCTTGTTGACATGCGTGCCCACCCGCGTGGCCGCGAAAGCCTCGAAGGGCGCGGCGTAGACCAACGGCATCGGATCGGCGGCAGGATCGAGCCAAGCCGACTGGGCGCCGGCGTCCAGGACGATGGGAACGCGATGGTGATAGGCGCGCATCGCGCCGCGCGCCTCGGTGTTGACGATGGTGAAGGTTTCGAGCGCGTCGCCCGTCGGACCGCGCCAGGTCTCCCACAGCCCGGCGAAGGCGAAGGGCGCCTGGTCCGGACGCCGGAACAGCACCGGGCGGCGATCGGGACCGGCCTCGGGCCACTCGTAGAAGCCGTCTGCGGGCACCAGGCAGCGGCGGCGGCGCAGCGCCTCGCGATAGGCCGGCTTCTCGGCGACCGTCTCGCCGCGCGCGTTGATCATCCGCGACGCACCGGAGGCGTCGCGCGCCCATGACGGCACCAGCCCCCAGCGCAGCATGCCGAAGCGCCGCTCGCCGTCTGCGTCCCGGCGCAGCACCGGACAGGCGGTCGTCGGCGCGATGTTCCAGCGCGGCTGCAGGTTGATGCCGGTCACGCCCGCATCGAAAATCCGGCGCAGCGCCTCGATCGGCGAAATGAGGAGATATCGCCCGCACATCGTTCAAGCCAATACAGGCGACGGCGGCGATGGATCAAGCCTGGCCGCGCGGTTCGCCACGCTTGCCAATGCCGCGGGCTCGTCGCTCTAATCCGGTCCTTTCGTCGTCTCAGCCGAGGGGGGCTTCGGCGTGCAGAACTTCCAGCCATGCGAAGATCCGGTGCAGGCGTTCGCCGCGCGCATGCCCGCGCACCCGAGCGGATGCGGCGGCGCGCGCGACGCGCAGACGCGCTGTCGGCAACCGATCCGCGACACCGACCGAGGCGCAGGACCGTGAGCGAAGGTCTCGCGGGTGCGAGCGACCCGGCTTCGCTGGTCGGGGGGTTGCTTCAGATCGCGAGGGCCGCCGGCAAGGCGGCCCTCGTCCATTACGGCCGCGGCGCCGCCGCCCGCGCCAAGCTGGACGGGTCCCCCGTCACGGATGCCGACGACGCCGCCGAGGCTGTGATCCTCGCCGGACTGGCCCGGTTGACGCCCGACATCCCGGTGGTCTCCGAAGAACGGATCGCGGCCGGCGACCGGCCGTTCCGCGCGTCGGCCGCGCCGGCCCGATTATGGCTCGTCGATCCGCTGGACGGCACCAAGGAATTCGTCGCCGGCAACGGCGAGTTCTGCGTCAATATCGGACTGGTCGTGGACGGCTACCCGGCCATCGGCGTGATCCATGCGCCGGTCGACGACATCACCTGGGCCTGCGACGGCCGCGGCGCGGTGTTCCGGACCGTCCGCGACGGTCCACGTCTTCCGATCGCCACGCGCGTCGCGCCGCCCGGCGGCGTGGTCGTCGTCTCCAGCCGCAGCCACGCGCGCGGCCCCGCGCTCGACGCCTATCTGGAGGATTTCCATGTCGCCGGCCGCCGGATTCTGGGCAGCGCGATCAAGCTCGCGATCGTCGCTGGGGGCGAGGCCGATCTCTATCCGCGCTTCGGACCGACCAGCGAGTGGGACACCTGCGCCGGTCAAGCGATCCTCGAACAGGCCGGCGGCAGCGTCGTGACCCTGTCCGGAAACCGCCTTGCCTACGGCAAACCGAAATTCGCCAATCCGGATTTCATCGCCCGCGGACGATGACCGCCGCCACGTCACGCCCGGCGCGCGAGCATCGCGCGGAACACGATCCCGAGGCAGAGAAGTCCGGCCCCGCATCCCAGGAACACGGGCGCATAGCCCACGCGATCGATCAGCATGCCGCCGAGCGCCACCCCGACGGAGGTGCCGAGGAACAGCGACGAGGCGAAGATGGCGACCGCCGATCCGCGCGCCTCGGGCGCCATCTGGGTGGCGTTCGTCTGCAGCGTCGTGTGCAGGACATAGAAGCCCAGGCCGGACAGGAAGATCACCGCGGCGAACCCCGCATCGGGCACCGCGACCGGCGCCAGCCAGAAAGCGCCGCAGAGCATGACGCCGCCCGCGAGCGCGAAGCCCCGCTCGCCCATCAGCGGCAGCATCCTTCGCGCGAGACCGGCATAGGCGAGCCCGCCGGCGCCGAAGCAGGCGATCAGCAGTCCGCTATGCGCGTAGCCAAGGCCGAACGCGGCATCGAGATAGGCGGCGAAGAAGGTGAAACCGCCGTAGAAGAACACCGCCTCGACGAAAACGGTGGCCAGCACGACCCGGACATGCGGGCGCCGGAGCAGATCGGCATAGCGCCGCGCCAGCGCCGCCGGCCGGAGGTCGACATCGCTGCGCCGGTCGGGCGTGCGACCCGAGCGATACTCGCCATGGATCACCAGCGCCGCGACGAAGAACAGGGCCGACAGCACCAGAAAGATCGCGCGCCAATGCAGGAACTCCCCGAGCACGCCCCCCGCGACCTGGCCGAAGACGCTGCCCATGATCTGGCCGAACAGGAACCGCGCCAGCGTCGCCTGGCGCCGCTCGTAAGGCACGACGTCGCCCAGATGCGCCATGGCCAGCGGGATGATCGCCGACGCGGTGATGCCGCTGAGAAAGCGCAGCACGCCCAGCATCGTCAGCGAATCCGCCAGCGCCACGCTCGCGGTCCCGAACCCGGACAGCGCCGTCGCAAGGACGATCATCCGCTGCTTGCCGAACCGGTCGCCGAGCGGCCCGTGGATCAGTTGGAACAGCCCGTAGGCCAGCGCGAAGGCGGTCGACACGATCCCCGCCGCGGCGACCCCGACGCCGAAATCGTCGGCGATCTGCGGGATCAGCGGATCGCCGACGCGGATCGTCGCCGAGGACATGAAACTCGCTGCCGCCAGCGCGACGATCGATCGCGTCGCGAGCCCGTCTCCGGAACCTGCCATGTCAGCCGGGCGACGACGCCAGCAGCGTCTCGATCTCGGCGCGCAGCCGCGCGATCTCGCCGGCCGCCGCCCCGCCCGGCTCGTACGCCTCCACCCCGGCGCCGGCGGCGATGCTGGCCGCGAAGGCGGTACGGTTGCCCAGCGTCGTCGCCGCGACCCTGGCCGGCCCCCCGGCCAGCGCGCCCGCGATTTCCTGCGCAAGCCGCGTGCGCGGTGCCACGCGATTGAGGACGATCAACGCCGGACGCCGCTCGCCACGGGCGATGTCGAGGGTCGCCTGGGTCGCCCAGGAATCGAGCGGCGACGGCTGAACCGGCACGACGACCAGATCGGCGGCCCGGATGGCGGCTCGCGCGTCGAGTTCGGCATGGGGCGGCGAGTCGAGGATCACGACGTCGGCGTCCCGGCGGGCACGCTCCAGTTCCAGCCCCAGCTTCCAGCCCGCCACGGCGCTCACCACAAGATGCCCGTCGGACGCCCCCGCGGTCGCCTGGCGCAGCGCCGCCCAACGGGCGAGCGATTCCTGGGGATCCACGTCGAGCATCGCGACGCGCCGCCCGGCACGCGCCCAGCCCACCGCCAGATGGATCGCGAGCGAAGTCTTCCCGGCGCCGCCCTTGCGCTGCGCCAATGTCAGGATCGAGGCCATCGCGACTCGCGCCATCGTGAACCCAGAGCCGACATTACCATTCGCCCCCGGCCCACGCCCACCCGAGTGATCCAACGGCTCCGACCCCGATTGGGATCAGAGCTCCGATCTTGGAGCCCTTCGACCGGATTTGGGTCGCGTGGCGCGCCCGTGGTAAGCGGACCCCCATGACGGGATCCCGGCCGCAATCCAGGCGCGAAAGCCCGGTCGCCCGCGCGGCCGGATTGCTGCGCCAGGGCCGGCTGGTCGCGTTTCCGACGGAGACGGTCTACGGGCTCGGCGCCGATGCCACCAGCGACGACGCCGTCGCCGCCATCTACGCCGCCAAGGGCCGGCCACGCTTCAACCCGCTCATCGCGCATGTGGCCACGCTCGAAGCGGCGCGAAAGCTGGTCCGCTTCGACCGTCGCGCGACGGCGCTGGCGCGCGCCTTCTGGCCGGGTCCGCTGACGCTGGTCCTGCCGCGACGCAAGGACTGCCCCGTTTCGTGGCTGGCCTCCGCCGGCCTGCCCACGCTGGCGCTGCGGATCCCCGACCATCCGATGGCGATCGCGCTGCTGCGCGCCACCGGCCGACCGGTGGTCGCCCCGAGCGCCAACCGCGCGGGACGGGTCAGCCCGACCAGCGCCGCGGACGTGCGGCGCGAACTGGGGCGCCGGGTGGCGCTGATCCTCGACGGTGGCCGCTGCCGGGTGGGCGTCGAGTCGACGGTGATCGATCTCAGCGGCGCCCGGCCGCTGCTGCTGCGCCCCGGCGGCATCACCAAGGCGGCGGCCGAGGCCGTGCTGGGCGAGCGCCTGCGCCGCGCTGCGCCGGTCGCCGGCGACGCGGCGAGGACATCCCCGGGTCAGCTCGCCAGCCACTACGCGCCGCGCGCCGCGGTTCGCCTCGGTGCAGCGGGACCGCGCGCCGGGGAGGCGTATCTCGGATTCGGCGGGCTGCCCAAAGGTCGCAGCGACGCCGCGCTCGATCTGAGCCCGCGTCGCGATCTGACCGAGGCCGCGGCCAATCTCTTCGCCATGCTGCGCGCGCTGGACCTCAGCGGTGCGTCGACGATCGCGGTCGCGCCGATCCCGCGCCGGGGACTGGGCCTCGCGATCAACGATCGCCTCGAAAGGGCCGCCGCGCCCCGGTAACATCGTCCGCGATCCGGCAGGGGAAATGCACGCATGAACGACACCGACGCCATCGCACGGCTCAGGGAGATCCTGGGTCCCAGGGGGCATCTCGAAGGGCCGGAGGCCATGGCCCGCTACCTGGTCGACTGGCGTGGCGCCTATCGCGGGCCCGCGATGCTGGTGGCGCGGCCGTCGAACACGGCCGAGGTCGCCGCGACGATGCGGGTCTGCGCGGCGGCAGGACTCCCGATCGTGCCGCAAGGCGGCAATACCGGTCTGGTCGGCGGCTCCGTGCCGCGTCCGGAAGACACGCGCTGCGTTCTGCTGTCGCTCGAACGCATGAACGCGATCCGCCGTCTCGATCCGCTCGACTTCACGATCGCCGTCGAGGCCGGCTGCAT
>JBIKLI010000500.1:0-2561 GCA_044359885.1 Alphaproteobacteria bacterium
CGGCGCTGGCCGGCGTCAGCAGGAGGTGGACGTGGTTGGTCATCAGGACGTAGGCGTGGATCGCGCAGCCGACATCGGCGGCGATTTCCGCGAGATCGTCGAGATAGGCGCGCCGATCGGCATCGTCGAAGAAGCAGGCCTGGCGATCGACGCCGCGCTGCACGAGATGGATCGGCACGCCGGGAAGCACGAGACGCGGCCGGCGAGGCATCCGCCGATGCTCGGCATCCGGCCTCGGGCGGCCAAGGCGCGCACTCGCGTTACGCCGAGATGCGTTTGGCTTGCCTCTTCGCGTTGGTCGCGCGGATCGACTTCTCGCCGCGAGGCCAGGGATGCCGGAGCGTGATGTGGCGAAAGCTGATGTGGCCGAGGAAACTACTCTGGATCGTTATTTCGGATCGTTATTTCGCAGGCGGGTGAGGCCCCGGATCAAGCTCTCAGCTCAGCGCGCCCCACACGGCCTTGCCGAGCAGGCGCTGCGGCAGCAGGGTGAACAGGCCCGTGATCACAAGGGCGCCCACGAAGATCGAGATCATCGTAATGCGGTGCGCCTGGACGTTGCGCCGGCGCGCATGGGCCACCCCGAACACCAGCGCAAACAGCGTGCAGACCGACAGGCCGTGGATCCAGGAAAAGCCGTTGAAGCGGATGGTAAACGAGATGCTCGCCACCGAGGCCATCAGCACCACCCAGGCCCAGCCCAGCACCCGATGCGATGGCGTGCCCTTGCGCCGGACCAGCATCGCACCGCCCACCAGCAATGCCGCCCCGGCCATGGCGGCATGCGCGACGATCACGGGGGTCCATTGGTCGGTGGTCATGGTTCGCTGGTCACGAGCATAGTTGAATGTCGCTGAGCGTCATCCCGGCCTTCGGTCGGAGCCTGATGAGAGAACCTCGCCAAGCCTCATGAACCTGATCCAGGAAACCTTGAGGCTCGATCGGAAAAGCAAACGCCATCGCGTCTCGCATGTCAAACGCCGGGCGGCGAGGGATGTGCCGGCGGCGTCCACAAGAACGCCGGATCCGCGGTCTTGGCGGGTCTTGCCTCGGCGCATCTGGCAGGCTTCTGGCGCGTCGCTCGCGACCCCTGCGGACGGGAGCGGTGTCGATCAGGGTTGGCGCAGCCCACGCGTACTCGCCGGGCCACGGGCGCGGCGCGTCGGGAGTGGGCGAGACGGTGGTGCGGAGATGTGATGCGGACCGACTTCTCCACGCGTGGCCAGGGACGCTGGAGCGTGATGTGGCGAAAGCTGCTGTGGCCCGAAAAGCCACACTGAATCGTTGTTTTCTGCTCCCGTTCTCCGCGATCGCTTCCGCCGCCAGCCGGCGGTCGCCAAGGCGGGAAATCTCGGTTGATCGGGCGGCGGCGGGAAGAAGGGCGCCGGGACGACGCTCACCTTCGTACAGCGCCACCCGGCTGACGGGGGGCCTCGGCGTCCCATCGCGTGTCTCCCGGTTCGGGCCGGAGCCGCTTGGGGAAGGCGGCTCCTGTTGGTTCGAATATTTGCTGTTCAGTAAATATTGCCATAAGGCCGAATCGTCGGTATATCACACATATTTACTGCACAGTGAATCTAGGCGGTAACCATGCTTCATGCGCAGGCGAGCGAACGGGAGCTGATCGATCAGTTCCTCGCCGCACTTCGGTCGCTACCGGAGGTGCAGGCCGAACTCGAACGCGCCGGCGCGCCGGCGCTCGACGCCCAGCTTGCGATCCACGTCGCCGGCAAGCCTATCGACGCGCTCGTCGAGCTGAGGAAGGCCGTCTATCCGCGCGACGTTCGTCAGCTCGTCTGGCGGATCAGGGACCTTGCCCGCCAGCAACCTGCCGGCGAGAGCGGCATCGAGCCGCTTGCGATCCTGGTCGCCGAATCCATCTCGCCGGGCGCGAAGGAGCTGCTTCGAGCCGAGCGGGTCGGGTACTACGACAGTGGGGGCAGCCTCTACCTGCCGGCCCGGGGAGCCTACCTCTACGTCGATCGGCCGCCGCCCAAGGCGTTGTCCCGCTCGATGCGCTCGCTGTTCACTGAACGGCGCGCGCAGGTCCTGCACGGTCTGTTGGTTCGCCACCAGGACTGGTTCGGCGTGAAGGACCTGGCCGAGCAGACGCTTGTCTCGCCCGCCACGGCGTCCCAGGTGCTCACGGAGATGGAGCGCTTCGACTGGCTGGAGTCGCGCGGGCAGGGCCCCAGCAAGCAGAGGCACCTTCGGGAACCCGCGGCGCTGCTGGACGCCTGGGCAAAGCAGCTGAGCTCGATCCGCCCCCCGGCGATGCGACGCTACTTCGTGCCCGCGACGAATCCCGACGGCCTGATCGAGCGCCTCGGTCAGGTTTGCGAGGCGCATGGCGTCGACTACGCCGTCAGCTTTGAGGCCGCCGCGCAGCGCTACGCGCCGTTCCTGTCGTCGATATCGCAGGTTCGATGCCGACTGCTGGCGGGGTCGGGGGGCGATGCCGCGATCGCGGACCTGGGTGCACGCGTCGTCAGCGAGGGCGCCAATCTCGCCGTCATCGAAGCGAAATCAGACGGTGACCTGCTCTTTCGCGAGCGGGTCGG
>JBIKLI010000162.1:0-9398 GCA_044359885.1 Alphaproteobacteria bacterium
CGGCCCGGCTGGGGCTCGATTTCGAGGTCCGGCGCACGGGGCTTGGCGGCATCGCGCGGTTCGTCGCCGGAAAAACCCTGGGGGAGGGGGCCGCGTGGCGCAGCTGACGGTCATCTACTGGCGCGACATCCCGGCCCAGGTGATCGTGCGTGCCGGCCGCGCCAGCGCCAAGCGCGAATTGCCGACGCGCTTCCAGGAGGCGATCGACCGCGCCGCCATGCGCGGCGGGGCGCGCGAGACGGACGCCTATCTGGCTGCGTGGCGACGTGCCGAGCCCGTGGCGTGCGGCGACGATCTGGAGGCGGCGGCCGCCCTGGCGGCCGCGGAACTGGAGGCTGCCTACGACGACGCGCGGCTTGCGAGGCTGGTCGCCGATGGCGGCCACGCGGCGGTCTGAGGGGCGGCGGATGGCCGATCATCTCGTCGTCTTCACGCCGTCGGGCAAGCGTGGACGATTCGCCACCGGCACCACGCTGCTCGGGGCTGCGCGCGCGCTGGGCGTCGACCTGGACTCCGTCTGCGGCGGCCGGGGCATCTGCGGGCGCTGCAAGGTCGATGTCGGCGAAGGCAGCTTTCCGAAGCTCGGCCTCGAGTCCCGGGCTGCACATGCCGGACCTCTTGATGCGGCCGAACTTCGCTATGGCGAGCGGCGCGGCGGGCTCTCGTCCTCGCGGCGCCTGGGCTGCCAGGCGCGGATCTGCGGCGACGTGCTTGCCGACGTGCCGCCGGAGAGCCAGATCCATCGCCAGGTCGTGCGCAAGCGCGCCGACACGCGGCAGATCGCGATCGACCCGGTCGTCCGGCTTCACTATGTCGAGGTTGCCGAGCCGGACATGCACGACCCGGCGAGCGACTATCGTCGCCTGTGCGACGCGCTCGGCACCCAATGGGGTCTCGTGGGATTGCGCGCGTCGCTGCCCGTGCTGTCGGGGTTGCAGGGGATGCTGCGAGCCGGGCAATGGAAAGTCACGGCGGCGGTGCGACACGGCCGCGAGGTGGTGGCGGTGTGGCCCGGGCTGCGCGAGCGCGCGTTTGGGCTGGCCATCGATGTCGGGTCGACGACGATCGCGGCGCATCTCTGCGACCTGGCGACGGGCGATGTCCTGGGATCGGCCGGGATCATGAACCCCCAGATCCGGCTGGGCGAGGACCTGATGAGCCGGGTGTCCTACGCGATGATGCACCCGGGCGGCGCCGGCGAACTGACCGGGCTGGTGCGCGGGGCGTTGCGCGCGCTGGCCGCGGAGGTCGCGCGCGAGGCCGGCGTCGCCGCCGCCGACATCGTCGAGGCGACGGTGGTCGGCAATCCGATCATGCACCACCTGCTGCTGGGACTCGATCCATCCGAATTGGGCGGGGCTCCCTTCGCCCTGACCATCGACGGGGGCCAAGACGTCGCGGCGCGCGAACTGGATCTGGGTCTGGCGCCGGGTGCGCAGGTCTATGTCCTGCCCTGCATCGCCGGGCATGTCGGCGCGGACGCGGCCGGCGTCGTGCTTGCCGAGGGACCGCATCTGCGCGACGAGGTCTCGCTGCTCGTCGATGTCGGGACCAACGCGGAGATCGTCCTGGGCAACGGCACGCGGCTGCTCGCCTGTTCTTCGCCCACCGGTCCCGCCTTCGAGGGCGCGCAGATCTCCTGCGGCCAGCGCGCGGCGCCCGGGGCCATCGAGCGGCTGCGCATCGACCGTGCGACGCTGGAGCCCCGTTTCCAGGTCATCGGCTCGGCGCTGTGGTCCGACGATCCGGGCTTCGCGACCGCGACTGCCGGCTTCGGCGTCACGGGGATCTGCGGCTCGGGAATCATCGAGGCGATCGCGGAACTGTTCCTTGCCGGCGTCGTGGCGACCGACGGGACGATCGACGGCGGCAACGCGTCGCGTTCGCCGCGGATCGTGCCGGATGGCCGCACCTTCAGCTACGTGATCCGCGAGGCGGGGCCGCGCATCGCCGTGACCCAGGCGGATATCCGCGCCATCCAGCTGGCGAAGGCGGCGCTGCACGCCGGCTGCCAGCTGCTGCTCGACCGCTACGGCGTCAGTGCTCCCGACCGGATCACCCTGGCCGGGGCCTTCGGCAGCCATATCGACGTCGCCTATGCCATGGTGCTCGGGCTGATCCCGGATTGCGACCTCGACAAGGTTTCGGCCGCCGGCAACGCGGCGGGCACCGGGGCGCGGATCGCCTTGCTCAACGCCGCCGCGCGCACCGAGATCGAGGCGCTGGTCCGCCGGATCGAGAAGATCGAGACCGCGATCGAGCCGGACTTCCAGCGCCACTTCGTCGCGGCCATGGCGATCCCGCATGCCGAGGATCCCTACGCGCGGCTGCGCCGCCGCGTCGAACTGCCTCGGCCCCACCGTGCGCCGGAGGCCGGGCGCCGCGGCGGCAGGGGCGGGCGCCGGCAACCGGCTTCCACATGATCTGGTGGCTGATCGTCGAGCCATATCAATCCATTGTGGGGTCGTCTAAGGTCTAATTTAAGGAATATGCCGACAGCATGGGGCGATCCGTTTCCGAGCCCATCCTGGATGCATGCCGTGATCAAGACCGAATTCGGTGCAGAGATGTCCGGCCTTTCCCGCAGCGGCGAGGAGTTTCGCAGCCCGGGCATCGACAGCGTGATGGTGGCGCCCCTCGGCGTGACCGAGTTGCGCGAGGCCGAGTTCCTCCAGGCCCAGATCTACTGGCACGAATGCCGGCAGGAGAAGCCGATGCCGGCGCGCGCCGACATCGATCCGATGCGGATGCACCGGATCCTGAGCAAGGTTCTGCTGATCGACGTGCTGAATGCGGCGCCGTTCTTCCGCTTCCGTGTCGTCGGGACGCAGATCGCGGACTGGGCGCATTTCGACGCCAGCGGCCGCGGCCTCGATCAGGTCGAGGCGCCCAGCTACCGGCAGATGCTGATGGCGACCTACAGCGAGGTTCGCGGCGCTCGCCGACCGGTGGCGCATCGCATCCGTTGGGACGAACCCAACGGCGCGCATCGCTACAAGCGCCTGCTGCTGCCCCTGGCCGACGATGGCGACAACGTCAACATGATCCTGTCCTGCAGCGTCATCGAACGCTTCGAAGAGGCCGAAACCTATTGGAGCCACCCGGGCTCCGGCGTCGTCCGCTACTGACGGCCTCGCCTGCGGGGCTCAGTTCAGCCGCCCGGCGGCACGGGCGCGGGCCGCGAGCAGGTCCTCGACCGCCGTCAGCGTGTCGGCCCAGCGGCGCGCGAGCAGCAGGTCGCCGCGCGTGATCGCCTGCGCGCCTTCCAGCGTCGCAAGATCGACGGCCTGGAGCCCGTAGGTATCGACGAGTTCCCTTGCCTTGAGCGTCGAGAACCGGGTTGACATGGACGTGATCTTGCCCGGGTCCGGCCTGGACGGCGATGGTTCAGGAGAGGTAATCCCGACCGGCGTCAGGCATGCTCCCGATGCCGGAAATCGATCTCGCCCGGCCGCCCCGGCAGCGACAGCCGGACCCGGCGCGCCGGACTACGCGCCACGACCCGGCCACGCCGGATCACCGCCAGGCGGGCGGCGCGCAGGCGGATCGCCTCGATCGGGTCGCCGGCCTCCAGCAGCACGAGATCCGCATGGCAGCCGGGGGCGATGCCATAATCCTCCAGGCCGAGCAGCCGGGCCGCGTTCGTCGTGACCGCCTCGAAGCAGCGCCGCATCGCATCCCGACCGGTCATGTGGCCGACATGGACCGCCATCCCGGCCACTTCCAGCATGTCGCCGCTGCCGAGGCTGTACCAGGGGTCCATCACGCAGTCGTGACCGAAGGCGACGGTGAGTCCGGCGGCCATGAGTTCGGGCACCCGGGTCATGCCGCGGCGCTTGGGATAGGAATCGTGACGGCCCTGGATCGCGATGTTGATCAGCGGATTGGCGACGACCCCCAGTTCGGCCTCCGCCATCAGCGCCACCAGCTTGGAGGCGTAGTAATTGTCCATGCCGTGCATGGAAGTGAGGTGCGACCCGGTGACCCGGCCCTGGAGGCCAAGGCGCTGGGTCTCGAAGGCGAGGGTCTCGACGTGGCGCGAGAGCGGATCGTCGGTCTCGTCGCAATGCATGTCGACCCGGCGACCCTGCTCGGCGGCCAGTTCGCACAGCGCGCGCACCGAGCGTGCGCCCTCGGCCATCGTGCGCTCGAAATGCGGGATCCCGCCGACGACGTCGACCCCGCGCCGCAGCGCCTCCGCGAGCAGCTCCATCGCGCCGGGGAAGCGGAACGCGCCATCCTGCGGGAAGGCGACCAGCTGTAGATCGAGATAGGGCTTCACGCACCGCTTCACCTCGAGCAGCGCGTCGACGGCAAGCAGCCGCGGGTCGCACACATCGACATGACTGCGGATCGCGAGAAGGCCCTGCGCGACCGCCCAGTCGCAATAGGCGAGGGCCCGTTCGGTCACCGCCTCCTGCGTCAGCTGCGGCTTCAGCTCGCCCCACAGCGCGATCCCCTCGAGCAGCGTGCCCGACTCGTTGAGCCGCGGCAGGCCGAGCGACAGGGTCGCGTCCATGTGGAAATGCGCGTCGACGAAGGGCGGCGAGACGAGCAGGCCCGCGCAGTCGATCTCCTCGCGGGCCCGGGCCTCGAGACGCGGCGCCACCGCCGCGATCCGCCCGCCTGCGACGCCGATATCCATGCCGCGCCGACCGTCCGGCAGCGTGGCGCCGCGCAGGATCAGATCCATCGTCATCGCCGCTCTCCCTTCACGTAAGGCGTCATCAGCGCGCGTGGATAGGCGGCGCGTCGCGACATCGCCACCAGCGCCACGATGCTCAGCGCGTAGGGCATCATCAGGAACACCTGATAGGGGACGTCGCCGCCGACGATCTGCTGCAGCCGCAGCTGGTAGGCGTCGAAGGCGGCGAAGAGCAGGGCGCCGAGAAGCGCCTTGAACGGCTTCCAGCTGGCGAACACGACCAGCGCGATGCAGATCCAGCCACGGCCGTTGACCATGTTGAAGTAGAACGCGTCGAAGGCGGACATGGTCAGGAAGGCGCCGCCGACGGCCATCAGCGCCGACCCTGCGACCACCGCGCCGATGCGCACCGCGACGACGTCGATGCCTTGCGCCTCGGCGGCCTCGGGGTTTTCGCCGACCATCCTCAGGGCGAGACCCAGCGGCGTGCGGTACAGCACCCAGGCGACGACGACGACCGCCGCGAAGGCCGCATAGGTGAGCGGCGTCTGCGCGAACAGCGCCGGGCCGATCACCGGGATGTCCGACAGCACGGGGATCGGCACCGGCCTGAACGGCTGGATGCGCGGCGGCGTGGTGATCTGCGGAAAGGCGAGCCGGTAGGAGAAATACGAGAGGCTGGTGGCGAGCAGCGTGATGCCGATGCCCGCGACGTGCTGGCTCAGCGCGAGAGGCACGGTCAGGACGCCGTGCAGCAATCCGAAGGCCGCGCCGGCCAGCGCCGCCAGCGCCACGCCGGTCCAGAGATCCGCGCCTTGATGGACCGCGAGCCATCCGGTCAGCGCCCCCAGCACCATGATCCCCTCGATGCCGAGATTGAGAACCCCGGCTCGCTCGCAGATCAGTTCGCCCAGCGTGCCGAAGATCAGCGGCGTCGCGATGCGCACCGCGGCGACCCAGAGGCTTGCCTGCGTCACCAGCAGGATGGCGTCCCAGATCTCGCTCATCGCCAGCGCAGCCGGTAGCGCAGGAACAGCAGGGCGACGAGCATCGACAGGAGCGCCGTGGCGACGATGACGTCGGCGATGTAGTTGGGGACCCCGACGCCGCGGCTCATCGCGTCCGCGCCGACGAAGATCGCCGCGACGAAGATGGCGGCGCCGACGACGCCCAGCGGATGCAGCCGCGCCAGCATCGCGACGACGATGCCGCCGTAGCCGAAGCCCGGCGACAGGTCGAGCGTCAGATTGCCCTTGAGCCCGGCGACCTCCGACACGCCGGCGACGCCGGCCATGCCGCCGGACAGCAACGCGGTCCAAAGCAGCGTCCGCTCGACCGGGATCCCGGCGAAGCGGGCCGCGCCGGCATTGAGCCCGACGGCGCGGATGCGCAGGCCCAGCGCGCTGCGCGCGTCGATCGCCCAGGCGGCGACGGCCAGGGCCACCGCGAGCGGAAATCCTGCATGCAGGCGCATCCCGGCGACCAGCTTCGGGAGCTCTCCCTCGGGCACGATCGGTTCGGCCTGAGGCCAGCCCAGGCCCATCGGATCCTTGAGCGGTCCTTCGAGCAGCATGCCGACGATCAGGATCACGATGAAGTTCGACAGCAGCGTGACCACCACCTCGTCGACGCCGAGCCTGGTCTTCAGCAGCGCCGGCCCGGCGAGCAGGACGGCACCGGCGACCGCGCCGCCCGCCACCAGGACCGGCACCAGCATCACCGCCGGCAGCCCGAGGGCGCCGGTGCCGAGCAGCGTCGCGGCCACGGCGCCGGCATAGAGCTGGCCTTCGGCGCCGATGTTCCAGAGCCGCGCCCGGAAGGCGATGGCCGCCGCGAGGCCGGTGAGGATGAGCGGGGTGGCGCGGGTCAGCAGCTCGTTGACGGCGAAGCCCGAGCCGAGCGCGCCGGCGAACATCGTCGCGAAGGCGCGGGGCACCGGCGCGCCGGCCAGCGCGATCAGGGCCGCGGTCGCGACCAGCGTGAAGGCGAGAGCCGCCGCGGGCGCCGCCAGCGACAGCAGCAGCGTCGGTTCGCCGCGAGGCTCAAGCCGCATGGCCGGGCTCCCGTGCCGCGCCGGCCATCATCAGCCCGAGGCGGCGCATGTCGAGGCCGTCCGCGGGCAGGGGGCGGGATAGCCGGCCACGATAGATCACGGCGATGCGGTCGCACATCGCGAGCAATTCCTCCAGATCCTCGGAGACAAGCAGGATGGCGGCGCCGCGCGCGCGCGCCTCGTCGAGCCGGGTCTGGACATAGGCGACCGCGCCGACATCGAGGCCGCGCGTCGGTTGCGCGGCGACGACGATCCGGGGTTCGGCGTCGAGGACCCGGCCCAGGATCAGCTTCTGCATGTTGCCGCCCGACAGCAGCCGCGTGCGCGTGCGGGGGGTGGCACCGCGGACATCGAAGCCAGCGATCAGGCGCGCGGCATGCGCGCGCATCGCGGCGGGCCGGAGCCAGCCCAGGCGCGAGAAGCGCGGCTCGCCGAGCCGTTCGATCACGGCGTTCTCGGCGACCGACATGTCGCCGACGACGCCATGGGCGTGGCGGTCCTCGGGGATCCGTCCGACGCCCGCGGCGACGAAGCCGGCCGGGTTGCGCGGCGCCGTGCCGAGCCCGGCGATGCGCACCCGCCCCGCGCTCGGGACGACCATGCCGCCGGCGAGCTCCGCGAGCACCGACTGCCCGTTGCCGGCCACCCCAGCGATCCCGAGGATCTCGCCGAAGCGCAGATCCAGATCGACGCCCTCGAGCGCGCTACGGCCATCGGTGCCGCGCGCCGAGACGCCTTCGAGGGCGAGCGCCACCGCGCCTGGCTTACCGCGCGCGAAGCGCGGCGCCTCCAGGCGCCGTCCGACCATGGCCTCGGCCAGCTCGGCGCGGCTGGCGCCGGCGGCCTCTCGGCTCAGGACGACGCGCCCCTGGCGCAGCACGGCGATCCGGTCGGCGATGGCGACCACCTCGCCGAGCTTGTGGCTGATGAACACGATCGACAGGCCGCGGCCGACCAGCCGCCGCAACGTGGCGAAGAGCCCGTCCGTCTCGGCCGGCGTCAGCACGGCGGTCGGTTCGTCGAGGATCAGCAGACGCGCGTCGCGGTAGAGCGCCTTGAGGATTTCCACGCGCTGCTTCTCGCCGACGCTGAGGCGACCGACCTGTATGTCGGGGTCGATTCCGAGCCCTGCGGCTTCGGCCAGTCGCCGCAGCTTGTCCCGCGCGCCGGCGCGGTCGGAGCGCGGCCGCCACAGGCTTTCGGTTCCGAGGACGACGTTGTCGAGCACCGTCAGGTTTTCGGCCAGCGCGAAATGCTGGTGAACCATGCCGACGCCGGCGGCAAGCGCCGCACGGGGGTCGCCCGGCGGCAGGTCCACGCCGTCGACCGCGACCCTGCCCGCGTCGGCGACGTAGTGGCCGAAGACGATGTTCATCAACGTCGTCTTGCCGGCACCGTTCTCGCCGAGCAGTGCCAGGATCTCGCCCCGTCCGACCGTGAAGGAGATCGACTCGTTGGCGACGAGATCGCCGAAGCGCTTGGTGACGCCGTCGACGGCGAGCGCGGGGGCGGGACCGGTCAAGGCGGTGGACCATCGGCGCCGCGCCGGCCCGGGCGAGCCGTCGCGGCGCCATTGCGGCGGGTCAGAGCGTCGATCGGGGTTCGCTGTCGTTGACGTTGACCCGGTACATGCCTTCGCGGATCTCGGCCTCGCGCGTGCGCACCAGTGCCTTGACCTCGGCCGGGATCTTGTCGTCGAAGGTGCCGAACGGGGCGAGGCTGGCGCCGCCGAACTTCATGGTCGAGAACTGACCGTAATCCTCGGCGGTGAAGCTGCCGTCGCGCACCTTGGCGATCGCGCGGTCGATGGTCGGCTCCATGTGCCAGATCGCCGAGGCGATGACGGTCTGGGGATACTGGGGCTGGGTGTCGATCACGTTGCCGATGGCCAGCTTGCCCCGCTCCTTGGCGGCGTCGGAGACCCCGAAGCGCTCGGCGTAGAGGATGTCGGCGCCGCGGTCGATCATCGCGAAGGCAGCTTCCTTGGCCTTCGGCGGGTCGAACCAGCTGCCGATGAAGTTGACCATGAACCGGACATTCTTGTTGGTCTCCCGGGCGCCGTCCATGAATGCGTGCATCAGCCGGTTGACCTCCGGGATCGGGTAGCCGCCGACCATGCCGATCAGATTGGACTTGGTCATGCCGCCGGCGATCAGTCCGGTCAGGTATGCCGGCTCCTGGATCCAGTTGTCGAACACGGCGAAGTTGCGGCCCGAGGGGCCGAACGACGACCCGATCAGGAAGGCGACGCGCGGGAAGTCGTTCGCGACCCGGCGTGCGGCACGCTCGACGCCGAAGGCTTCGCCGACGATCAGGTCCATGCCCTTCTGCGCGTATTCGCGCATCACGCGCTCGTAGTCGGAGTTGGAGACGTTCTCGGACCACACGTATTCGACCTCGCCGCGCGCGACGGCGGCGTTGAGCGCGAGGTGGATCCGGCTGACCCATTGCTGTTCGACCGGGACGGTGTAGATCGACGCGACCTTGATCTTGCGCGCCTGGGCGAAGCCAGGACGGGCGAAGGCGAGGACGCTGGCGCCCGCGACCAGCGCGCGGCGGTTGAGGATCGGCATGCGAATCTCCTGAGTCGTTGGCCGCCAACAATTAGGCGGGCCCCGCCGGTGGCGGCAAGCGCCACCCCGGCAGGGCACGCGGCTTTTCCACAGCGTTTCGTCGACCCGGGGCGACAATGTCCTCCTT
>JBIKLI010000163.1:0-9386 GCA_044359885.1 Alphaproteobacteria bacterium
GCGGCCAGCGCGCGGCGCCGGCCACGCGATGCGAGGGTCATGCGCGCCGCGCGCCGCGCCGTGCGCCGCGCAGATAGGGGGCGAGATAGCGTCCCGTGTGGCTTTGCGCGGCCGCGGCGATCTCCTCGGGCGTTCCCGACGCCACGATGTTCCCGCCCTTGTCGCCGCCCTCGGGCCCCAGATCGATCACCCAGTCGGCGGTCTTGATGACCTCCAGATTGTGCTCGATGACGACGACGGTGTTGCCGCCTTCGACCAGGGCGTGGAGGACCTCCAGCAGCTTGTCGACATCCGCGACATGCAGCCCGGTGGTCGGTTCGTCGAGGATATACATCGTCCGGCCGGTGGCGCGCCGGGACAGTTCCTTGGCCAGCTTGACGCGTTGCGCCTCGCCGCCCGACAGCGTGGTCGCCTGCTGGCCGACATGGATGTAGCCAAGCCCGACGCGCTGCAGCGTCTGCATCTTGTCGCGTATGGCCGGTACGGCGCGATAGAAATCGGCAGCCTCGTCGACCGTCATCTCCAGCGTGTCGGCGATCGACTTGCCCTTGAACGTGACATCCAGCGTCTCGCGGTTGTAGCGCTTGCCCTGGCAGGCGTCGCAGGTGACATAGACGTCGGGCAGGAAGTGCATCTCGATCTTGATCACCCCGTCGCCCTGGCAGGTCTCGCAGCGCCCGCCCTTGACGTTGAACGAGAACCGGCCGGCCTTGTAGCCGCGCGCCTGGGCTTCCGGAAGCCCCGCGAACCAGTCCCGGATCGGCGTGAAGGCGCCGGTGTAGGTGGCCGGGTTCGAGCGCGGGGTCCGCCCGATCGGCGACTGGTCGATGTCGATGATCTTGTCGAGATGCTCGACCCCGTCGATCGAATCGTGGGCCGCAGGATGCTCGCGCGTGCCCATCAGGCGGCGGGCGAGGGCCTTGTAGAGGGTTTCGATCACCAGGGTCGACTTGCCGCCGCCCGAGACGCCGGTGACGCAGGTGAAGGTGCCGAGCGGGATCTGCGCATCGACGCCCTTGAGATTGTTGGCGCGCGCCCCGCGCACGACCAGACGCTGGCCGGGATGGCCCGTGCGCCGGTGCGCGGGCAGGGGGATCTGGCGGAACCCGGTCAGGTACTGGCCGGTGAGGCTCTCGGGAACGCGCAGCACCGCCTCGGGCGTTCCGCTGGCGATCACCCGGCCGCCATTGGCGCCGGCCGCCGGCCCCATGTCGATCAGGTGGTCGGCGGCCTTGATCGCCTCTTCGTCGTGCTCGACCACGATGACGGTGTTGCCCAGGTCGCGCAGGCGCTTGAGCGTTTCCAGCAGCCGGGCGTTGTCGCGCTGGTGAAGGCCGATCGACGGCTCATCGAGGACGTAGAGCACGCCGGTCAGGCCCGAACCGATCTGCGAGGCGAGGCGGATGCGCTGGCTCTCGCCGCCGGACAGCGTTCCCGAGGCCCGGGCCAGGGTGAGATATTCGAGACCGACATCCATCAGGAAGCCGAGGCGCTCGTTGATCTCCTTCAGGATCCGGGCCGCGATCTCGCGCTGCTTGGGCGTCAGCTTGGCGTCGAGCTCGCGGAACCAGCGCTGGGCGCGCGCGATCGACATCTCGGAGACCTGACCCAGATGCAGGCCGTCGATGCGCACGGCGAGCGCCTCGGGTTTCAGCCGGTGGCCGCCGCAGGCGTCGCAGGGCTTCGAGGACTGGAACCGCTCCAGCTCTTCGCGCACCCAGGCGCTGTCGGTCTCCTTCCAGCGCCGGTCCAGGTTGCGGATCACGCCCTCGAAGGGCTTCGAGGTGTCGTAGCTGCGCAGCCCGTCGGAGAATGTCATCCGCACCGGCTCGGCCCCGGTGCCGAAGAGGATGGCGTCCTGGACCGCCTTCTTCAGCTTGCCGAAGGGCGCCGTGGTCGCGACGCCGAAATGGCGGGCGAGGCTGGCCAGTGTCTGTTCGTAATAGGGCGACGGCGTCGACGCCCAGGGCGCGATCGCGCCCTCGGCCAGCGAAAGCCCCGGATCCGGCACGACCAGATCCGGATCGAAATAGAGATTGACCCCCAGCCCGTCGCAGCTGGGGCAGGCGCCATGCGGCGAGTTGAACGAGAACAGCCGCGGTTCGATCTCCGGGATCGTGAAGCCGGAGACGGGGCAGGCGAAGCGCGACGAGAACACGGTGACCTCGCCGTTGTCGGCGTTCTCGGCGTGCAGCAACCCGTCGGTCAGCGCCAGCGCGGTCTCGATCGAGTCCGCCAGCCGGTTGCCGAGATCGGGGCGCACCACCAGCCGGTCGACAACGATCTCGATGTCGTGCTTGCGCTTCTTGTCGAGCGCGGGAACCGCGTCGATCTCGTGCAGCTTGCCGTCGACCTTGACGCGCTGGAAACCGCGCTTCTGGAGGTCCTGCAGCTCCTTGCGGTATTCGCCCTTGCGCCCGCGCACGACCGGCGCCAGCAGATAGAGCCGCGTGCCCTCGCGCAACGCCATGATCCGGTCGACCATCTGGGTCACCGTCTGCGCCTCGATCGGCAGATTGGTGACCGGCGAATAGGGCGTGCCGATGCGCGCGAAGAGCAGGCGCAGATAGTCGTAGATCTCGGTCACCGTGCCGACCGTTGAGCGCGGGTTGCGCGACGTCGTCTTCTGCTCGATCGAGATCGCGGGCGACAGGCCGTCGATCGAGTCGACGTCCGGCTTCTGCATCAGTTCCAGGAACTGCCTCGCATAGGCCGACAGGCTTTCGACATAGCGGCGCTGGCCCTCGGCGTAGATCGTGTCGAAGGCCAGCGACGACTTGCCCGAACCCGAGACGCCGGTGACCACCACCAGCGCGTCGCGCGGCATCGCGACGTCGATGTTCTTGAGGTTGTGTTCGCGCGCCCCGCGCACGACGATCTGGTGCTGGCTCTGGCGGCGTGGCGTTGCGCGTGGCGCGGACATGCGGCGGATCCCGTTCGGGCGGTCGGAGGGGGAGGCGCAATATAGGTCGACGGCCCGCGGGCGAGAGGGGCGATCTCTGCGGGTCTCCTTCCTTCGGACGAGCCGGTCGGTTCCCGAATTGTTCTGGATTTCGCAGCGGCGAGCGGCTATCCATCTTTCGTCGGGGATGTCGCGCGCCGGGCGCGCATTGCGAGCAGAGGAAGGGCCCAAGCCATGGCGGGCAGCGTCAACAAGGTGATCCTGATCGGCAATCTTGGCCGCGACCCGGAGGTCCGGTCCTTCCAGAATGGCGGACGCGTCTGCAATCTGCGCCTCGCCACGACGGAAAGCTGGAAGGACAAGAACACGGGCGAGCGCAAGGACCGCACCGAGTGGCACTCGGTCGCGATCTTCAACGAAAACCTGGTCGGCATCGCCGAGCGTTTCCTGAAGAAGGGCTCGAAGGTCTATCTCGAGGGCCAGCTCGAGACCCGCAAATACACCGACAAGGAAGGCAACGAGCGCTACACGACCGAGGTCGTGCTGCGCCCGTATCGCGGCGAACTCACCCTGCTCGACAGCCGCGGCGGTGCCGGTGGCGGTGCGGCCGGCGGCGACGACTCCCCGGGCTACGACGATCGCGGCATGGGCGAACCGGCCGGTCGCGGGCCGGCGCCAGCGGCGGCCGCCCGCCCGCGCAAGAGCGACATGGACGACGATATCCCGTTCTGAAGCGGCGCGCTGGATGCGGGGGTTCGCGCCTGTCGGCACGGAACCGCGCACCGGCGCCGGCCGTGCCGAGAAATATGCGTTTTTTCAGCGGCTTGGGTGCGGCTTTGCTTGAGGCGTGCGATCCCCTGCGGTAGTCTCTGCCCGAGTCGTTTTCCGCGCCGCAGCATCGCATTTTCGCAAGGCAGACGTGACAGATCCGACCAGCGCTTCCTCGGGCGACATCGCGCCGATCTCGATCGAAGAGGAGATGAAGCGCTCCTACCTCGATTACGCCATGAGCGTGATCGTGGCGCGGGCGCTGCCGGATGTGCGCGACGGTCTCAAGCCCGTCCATCGCCGCATCCTCTACGCGATGAACGAGGCCGGGTACGACTGGAACCGGCCGTTCCGCAAATCGGCCCGCGTCGTCGGCGATGTGATGGGCAAGTACCATCCGCATGGCGATGCCGCGATCTACGACGCGCTGGTGCGCATGGCGCAGGATTTTTCCATGCGCCTGCCGCTGATCGAGGGGCAGGGGAATTTCGGGTCGATGGACGGCGATCCGCCGGCGGCGATGCGCTACACGGAGGCGCGTCTGCACCGGGCCGCGGCAGCGCTGCTCGCGGACATCGACCGGGAGACGGTGGATTTCCAGCCGACCTATGACGACCAGACGGTCGAACCGGTTGTGCTGCCGGCTCAGTTTCCGAATCTTCTGGTCAACGGCGCCAACGGCATCGCCGTGGGGATGGCCACCAACATCCCCCCGCATAACCTGGGCGAGATCATCGCCGCCTGCATCGCGTTCATGGACGACCCCGCGATCACCGACCAGCGGCTGATGGAATACGTACCCGGACCGGATTTTCCGACCGGCGGCATCGTCATGGGGCGTCACGGGCTGCGCGAGGCCTATCGCGGCGGCCGCGGCAGCATCGTCGTGCGCGGCCGCGCCGCGGTGGAGAGCATCCGCAAGGACCGTCAGGCGATCGTGATCAGCGAGATCCCGTACCAGGTGAACAAGCTGCGCCTGATCGAACGGATCGCGGAATGCGTCCAGGAGAAGCTCATCGACGGAATCTCGGACCTGCGCGACGAGTCCGACCGGGACGGCGTACGGGTCGTGGTCGAACTCAAGCGCGACGCCGCCCCGGACATCGTCCTGAACCAGCTCTACCGCCACACGCCGCTGCAGAGTTCGTTCGGCTTCAACATGCTGGCGCTGAACGGCGGCCGTCCGGAGCTGATGGGCCTGCGCGGCATCCTGGCCGCCTTCTGCGCCTTCCGCGAGGACGTGATCGCGCGCCGGACGCGCTTCGATCTGCGCAAGGCCCGCGAGCGCGCCCATCTGGTGATCGGCCTGGCGCTGGCGGTCGTCAATCTCGATCCGGTGATCGAACTGATCCGCGCCGCGCCGGATCCGGTGGCGGCGAAGAACGAGTTGATGGCGCGGGACTGGTCCGTCGGCGACATCGGTCCCTTCATCGAACTCGTCGACGAGCCCGGACGCGGGATCGTCGACGGCACCTACCGGTTGTCGGACGCGCAGGCGCGCGCCATCCTGGAATTGCGTCTGCAGCGCCTGACGGGTCTCGAGCGCGACAAGCTGGTCCAGGAGCTGCGCGACCTCACCGCCCAGATCGCCGATCTGCTCGACATATTGGGGTCTCGTCCGCGGGTCCTGTCGATCATGCGAGAAGAGCTGCTGCGCATCCGCGCCGAGTTCGACACGCCGCGGCGCACGACCCTGGAGGACAGCGACAGCGATACGGATATCGAGGACCTGATCCAGCAGGAGGACATGGTGGTGACCGTCACCAACCAGTCCTATGTCAAACGCGTGCCGCTGTCGGCCTACCGGGCGCAGCGGCGGGGCGGCAAGGGCCGTTCGGGCATGGCGACCCGGGAAGAGGATTTCGTCGCGCATCTCTTCGTCGCCAACACCCATCAGCCGGTGCTGTTCTTTACCGCGAGCGGCATGGTCCACCGGCTGAAATGCTACCAGCTGCCGGTCGGCACGCCGCAGTCGCGCGGCCGGCCGATCGTCCAGCTGCTGCCGGCGATGCCGGGCGGCGAAGCGATCGCCGCGGTCATGCCGCTGCCGCAGGACGAAGCCGCGTGGACGGACCTGCACCTGATGTTCGCGACCTCGGCGGGCAATGTACGCCGAAACGCCCTGTCCGATTTCCTCAATGTCCGCGCCAATGGCAAGATCGCGATGAAGCTGGAGGAAGAGGGCGAGAAGCTGATCGGGGTGCTGCCCTGTTCGGCGCGCGACGACGTGCTGCTCTCGACGCGCCGCGGCAAATGCATCCGTTTTCCGGTCGACGAGGTCCGGCTCTTCGCCAGCCGCTCGTCCACCGGGGTGCGCGGCATCCGCCTCGCGGTCGGCGACGAGGTGATCGCCATGTCGATGCTGCGCCATGCGCCCTTCGACATCGCCGAACGCGATACCTATCTGCGGCTCGCGCGCCGCCGCCGCGGCATCGAGGAGCCCGAACCTGCCGAGGCGACCCCAGGCGAGGGACCGGCGGCAGAGGGACCGGCGGCCGAGGTCGCGCTGTCCGACGAGCGCTTCGCCGAACTGGCCGCCGGCGAGCAGTTCGTGCTCTCCGTCACCGCGAATGGCTTCGGCAAGCGCAGCTCGGCCTACGAATACCGGGCCATCGGCCGCGGTGGGCAGGGCTATGCCAGCATCGAGACGTCCGATCGCAACGGTCCCGTCATGGCCTCGTTCCCGGTCGGCGACGGCGACCAGATCATGTTGGTCACCGATGGCGGACAGGTCCTGCGGATCAAGGTCGGCGACATTCGCATCGCGGGTCGCAAGACCCAGGGCGTGCTTCTGTTCAGGGTCTCGGACGGCGAGAAGGTGGTGTCCGTGTCGCGCCTCGAGGAGGACAGCGACGAGCGCGCCGCCGGCGAGGAAACGCCCGCCGTCGCGTCGACGGAGGAAGGCGATGGCTGAGAGCAGGATCGCGATCTATCCCGGAACCTTCGACCCCGTCACCAACGGCCATCTCGACATCATCGGCCGCGGCGCGCGGCTGGTCGACCGGTTGATCGTGGCGGTCGCGGTCAATGCCGGCAAGGGGCCGCTCTTCGACCTGGAGGAACGCGTCGACCTGCTGCGGGACGAGATCCGGCATCTGCCGGCCGACATCGCGGGCCGCATCGAGATCCGGCCGTTCCGCTCGCTGCTGATGCGGTTCGCCGAGGAATGCGGCGCCGGCCTGATCCTTCGCGGGCTGCGCGCGGTCTCGGACTTCGAGTACGAGTTCCAGATGGCCGGCATGAACCACCGCCTCAACCCGTCGGTCGAAACCGTGTTCCTGATGGCATCCGAGAGCCACCAGTTCATCTCCTCGCGCTTCGTCAAGGAGATCGCCAGGCTGGGCGGCGATGTCGGCAGTTTCGTCAGCCCGCGCGTCGTCCTGCGCATGCAGCGCCGCTTCGGCGAAGGCCCGGGCGCCGTCGGCGTCGACGCTGCGGCGCCGACGATTCCCAAGCCGGCGCCGCGCGCGCCGCTGTGAGCCGCGCCGCAGGCGCGGTCCAAGCGCCGTTGACCTGTCCGGCGGCGGGCCCTAGGTTCCGCCTCGCTCGCGGGTGGGCGAGCCCGTAGCTCAATTGGTAGAGCATCGCACTTTTAATGCGGTTGTTCCGGGTTCGAGTCCCGGCGGGCTCACCACGCCGGACCGGCCGTCAGGGGATGGCGGGGCGGACGGGGGGTCGTTCATGTCGCAGGCGCCGATCCGGCTGCATATCCAGAATCCGATCGATGGCGCGCTGCCCGAATTCCATGCCAGCCCGGCGATCTGGGATGCGGCCGCGGCGCGGCACCCCGGGCTCGCGGCTCGGCTCGCCGTCTCGATCGGCTGGACCCGCGCGGATCTCGACGCGGCATTGCCGCAGGCGGAGATCCTGATCGCCTGGGTGGCGACGGTGAAGGAAACGATGGCCGCCCTTGCCGCGGCGCCGCGGCTGCGGATGATCTTCTGCACGTCGGCAGGGCTGGAGCGACTGATGCCGCTCGACTGGCTGCCGACGGATGTCGCGCTGCTGAACAACAGCGGTGCCCATTCGGGCAAGGCCGGCGAATGGGGCCTGATGGCGATCCTGATGCTCGCCAGCAAGATGCCGTTGTTCGTCACCAACCAGCGCGCGCGCATCTACGAGAAGATCTTCTCGTCCAGCGTCGCCGGGACGACCCTGGTGGCGGTGGGCGTCGGCGGCCTGGCGCGCGACACGCTCGCCCATGCGCGCCGCTTCGGCATGCGGGTGATCGGGGTCCGCGGCACGGCCGCACCGCATCCCGCGTGCGAGCGCGTCGTGTCCGCCGCCGACATCGACGGCGTGCTGCCGGAGGCCGACATCCTGCTGCTCGCCTGTCCGCTGACCGCGGCGACGCGCAATCTCGTCGACCGGCGCCGCCTCGCGCTGCTCAAGCCGGGCGCCGGCGTCGTGAACATGGCGCGCGGCGCCGTGATCGACCAGGACGCGCTGTGCGACGCGCTCGAGGCGGGGCATCTGGGGGGCGCCGTGCTCGATGTCGTCGTTCCCGAACCCCTGCCGCCGGACTCCCGGGTCTGGGGCACGCGCAACCTCATCCTGGTCCCGCATGTCTCCGCCGACGATCCGCTGACCTACACCCCGCGTTCGCTCGACATCTTCTTTGCGAATTTCGCGCGCTGGCTCGCCGGCGAGAGCATGCCGAACCGCATCGATCCGGCCCGCGGCTACTGACCCGGCCGGCCGCCGTCCGTCAGAGCGCGACCTCGATCAGATACGGACCTTGGGTCGCCAGCCCGGCGCGGAACGCACGCACCAGATCCTCGATCGACGCCGCCCGGCTTCCGGGCACGCCCATGCCGCGCGCGATCGCGACCCAGTCGAGATCGGGATCGGCCAGGCTCAGCATGTCCAGCGCCTTGCGCCCGGGATTGGCGCCGACATTGGCGAGTTCGTGGCGCAGGATCGCGTAGCTGCGGTTGGACCAGATCAGCGTGACGATCTTCAGCTTCTCGCGGGCATGGGTCCACAGCGCCTGGACCGTGTACATCGCGCTGCCATCGGCCTGCAGCCCGATCACCTGGCGGTCCGGGCAGGCGACAGCGGCGCCGGTCGTCAGGCAGAGGCCTTCGCCGATCGCGCCGCCGGTCAGCGCCAGCCAGTCATGGGGGGCCGCGCCATGCGTGGTCCTGAAGAACCCGCGGCCGGTCGTGACGGATTCGTCGACGACGATCGCGTCTTCCGGGATGAGATGGGCGAGGGCGGCCGCGATCGTGTCCGGATCGAGCGCGCCCGTGGGCATGGGCGGCCGCGGCGCATCGGGGCATTCGACCGCGCGCGGGGCGCCGGTCTCGTCGGCGAGCGCCTCGAGCGCGCCGACCAGATCCTCATGCGGCGCGGCGAGCGTGACGATGCGGCAGCCCTCGGGGGCGAACAGGCTGGGCTTTCCCGGGTAGGCGAAGAAGGCGGTCGGCTGCCTGGCGCCGCACAGCACGATCGTCCGCGTCCGGGCGAAGGTCGCGAGCGCCTGGTCGACCGGGTAGGGGACGCGGTCGATCGCGAAGCGGCCCCGTCCGCGCGCCACGCGGGCATTCGAGCCTTCGGCGAGGATCCGGCACCCCGTCTTCGCGGCGATGCGGGCAGCCGCCAGCTGGCCGGCGTCGCGCAGGGCGATGCCGCCCAGCAGCAGCGTGGCGTCGCCGGCGGCCAGCGCCTCGGCGGCGAGGCGCACGGCGTGCCCGCAAACCGGCTGGCGCGCCGC
>JBIKLI010000501.1:0-2554 GCA_044359885.1 Alphaproteobacteria bacterium
ACACGCAACGGGCCTGCGTCTCGGCGATGGCGGCGCGAACCGTGCGCGCGCCGTCGCCATCGGGAAAACTCGCGGCCTCGGCGAACAGGCGGCAGTTCAGTGTCCCCTTGGCGTTGCGCAGCGCCGACACCTCCACCTGCAGCGACGTCGTTCCGACGTCGCGCGTCTGCGCCGAAACGCCGGTCGACGCCGCCAGGGCGAGGGCCAGGGCGACGGCGAACCCGACGGCAGGCGAAGACCCGGGGCATGCGTTGTCTCGTCTCATGGGATCGTCTCCGGTCTGATGGACATGGTTGGACGCAACCGCAAGCCGACCAGCACATCGGTCACGGCAATCTTGGCGAGGCGCTCGCCATCGGCGTCGAAGGGAGGAATGCCCTCGAGTTCCAGCGTCACCGGCCCGTGCACCGCGGCCCACAACCGAACGGCCGCCTCGCGGACGTCTTTCGTCCCCTCGCCGAGCGCCGCGCTCGCCTCGGCCACCGCCGCTTCGACGGCGCCCAGGGCCAATCGGGCCTGCTGACGCGAGTGGTCGGTGGGCACGTGCTCGGGCATCGCGTTTCCGAACATGACGCGGAACAGAGACCGCTGGGCGAGCGCGAAGCCTCGATAGGTCATCATGACCGGCAGCAGCGCGCTCACGGGGTCGCGATGACGGCGGCGCTCGCGTTCGACCGCGAAGCGCAACCGTGCGAAACCTTCGACCTTCAGGCCTTCGCTCAGGCCGTTCTTGCCGCCGAACAGCGTGTACACGACCTTGGTCGAACAATTCGCCCGCTTCGCCAGTGTGCGCAGCGTCAGCGCCTGCGGCCCTTCGTCTGCCAGCAAGCGGGCGGCGAGTTCGAGGAGGCCGCGGCGGACCACGGCATCGCCCTCGGCGCGCGCGTCCTGGTAGTCGAAAGAGGCAGTGGCGGAGATCATGGGTAACAGTGTTACCGGAGATGCCGCCACTGTCAAGCATCCAAAGCCTGCGCATCTGGATCGGGGACCGCGCCCGCGATCGGCGATGCCGGAACGGCTTCCGGCCCGCTCGACTTCAGATCCAGCGCCGCACGCGACTCATGTAGCCAATATAGGCGTCGCCGAAGATGGCCTGCAGCGCCCGCTCTTCGGGGACGATCTGGAAGCGCGTGAGGTAGGCGCAGAAGCCGCCGACCAGCGCCACGCCCGGAATGCTTCCCCACCAAAGCGCGCCCCCGAGCAGTACCAGCGCCATCCCGAGATACATCGGGTTCCGGGTCCAGCGATACACGCCGGCGTCGACCAGTGCCGACGCCTTGCCGGGCGCAAGCGGATCGACCGTGGTCCCGGTCCGCCTGAACTGGACAACGCCGGCCAGCGCCATGCCGACGCCCGCCACGACTGCCGCGAGCGCCGATGCTGGGCTGGCCACGAACGGCAGGTTGCCGGACGGCAGCCAGCGACCAGCCGCGTAAACCGCGAGCGCGAACAGGACCAGCACGGCCAGCGGCGGAATCTTCAACTCGAGAAAACGCATCCCCACGCTCCTGCTGCCCCTACCGCGCCTGTCGCATTGCGAACGACGACGATACGGATCGCGTCCGGTCGTGAAGCCGCCCCCTCACCCCGCCGGAGCCTCGCCGCCCTTGCCGCCATGGGCGACCGACCACGCGGCGGGCGCTTCGAGGAATTTGCGGACCTCGCTCAGGGTCCCGGCGTCGAAGGAACCGTCGGCCTGCGCGGTGGCAAGCACATCCCACCAGGTGCAGAGCGCGTGGAGCTTGACGCCGTTCTCGGCCAGGACGCGCGTGCTCTCAGGGAAGATGCCGTAGTGGAACACGACGAAGCAGTGCTTCACCTCGCAGCCGGCCTCGCGCAGACCGTTGACGAAATGCATCTTCGACTTGCCGTCGGTCGCCAGGTCCTCGACCAGCAGCACGCGCTGGCCTGGCTGGACATTGCCCTCGATCAGCGCGTTGCGGCCGAAACCCTTGGGCTTCTTGCGCACATAGAGCATCGGCAGCCCCATGCGGTCGGCGATCCAGGCCGCATAGGGGATGCCGGCGGTCTCGCCGCCCGCCACCGCGTCGAAGATCTCGACGCCGGCATCGCGCGCCAGTTGCTCCATCGCCATCGCCAGCAACTGGTTGCGCGCCCGTGGGAAGCTGATCAGCCGCCGGCAGTCGGTATAGGTCGGCGACGCCCAGCCGGAGGTGAAGATGAACGGTTTCTCGGCATCGATCAGGACGGATTTCGTCTCGATCAGGATGCGCGCGGCGATGCGCGCGATCTCTTGCTGGGTCATGTCTCTCGGGACTCCGGCGGGATGAGGGCTTCCGCTCCTTAGGGGGCGGCGGGACGACGCGCAATCGCCTCGACGAGCGCGATGCGGTCCTCGGCGAGATTGCGAGGGATGTTTGCGGCCCCCGCGGCGTTGCGTTCGCCAAGCAGCCGCGCGACCGTGGCCGCACCGGCGGGACCCGGGCCGCCATAGCGCCGCGCCGCCCAGTCGCGCGCGACCGCGGTCATGTCCTCCCACTGCTCGACGACGAAGCCGGCCGCTTCGATGGCGCGTCGGAACGCCGCCGGCGTC
>JBIKLI010000164.1:0-9321 GCA_044359885.1 Alphaproteobacteria bacterium
TATCTGCTGCGCCCGCACGGCACGCTCGATCCCTTCATCCGCCGCCGCCGCCGCCTCGCCAAGCGCGTCCTGGGCGCGCTGTTCCAGGACCGGGTGATCCGCGACGCGGCCGCGCTGCACTGGACCGCGGCCGAGGAGGCCGAGCTGGCCGCGCCCGCGACCTTCGGCGCGCCCGGCGTCGTGATCCCGAACGGGCTGGACCTCTCGGCCTATGCGACGCTGCCGCCGGAAGGCGGGCTGCGCCGCCGCCTGCCCGAGACGGCCGGCCGCCGCATCGTGCTGTTCCTGTCGCGGCTGAACTTCAAGAAGGGCCTGGATCTTCTGATCCCCGCCTTCGCCCGGGTCGCAGCGAGGCGCGGCGACCTTCACCTGGTCATCGCCGGTCCCGACGACGGAATGGAGCAGGCGGCGCGCGGCTGGGCTGCGGCCCAGGGCGTGGCCGACCGCGTCAGTTTCCCCGGCCTGCTTTCCGGGACCGCGAAGCTTGAAGCGTTTCGTGACGCATCGTGCTTCGTCCTGCCGTCCTATTCGGAGAATTTCGGCATCGCGGTGGCCGAAGCGATGGCCTGCGGCCTGCCGGTGCTGATCTCCGACAAGGTCAACATCTGGCGCGAGATCGCCGCCGCCGAGGCCGGACTTGTCGTGGCACCCGACATCGCCGCGGTGGCGGCCGGGCTCGAGACCCTGCTCGGCGACCCGGCCGCCGCCGCCGCCATGGGCACGCGGGCCCGGAGCTTCGTCGCCCGGCATTATGACTGGACCGAGATTGCCGTCCGGCTCGAGGCCGTGTATCGAGCCCTCGCCGAGCGCCGGCCGCCGCCGGCCTGATCCTGCCCGACGCCATGCCGATCCCTACCGCGCTGCCGATCTCCGTCGTCGTCCTGACCTTCAATGCCGCCGAGACGATCGGCGCGACGCTGGCCTCCGCGCGGGCGCTCAGCGACGACGTCCATGTCGTCGACTCCGGCTCCACCGACGCGACGCTGGACATCGCGCGCGCCGCCGGCGCGACGATCGTCCACCATCCGTTCGAAAACTACGGCGCACAGCGCAACTGGGCGATCGACAACCTGCGGCTGGCCCATTCCTGGCAGCTGCATCTCGACGCCGACGAGCGGATCAGCGAGGAGCTGGCCGCGGAGCTGCGCGCGCTCTTCGCGGGCGACGGGCCACCCGCCGCCGTCGCCGGCTACTACGTCCCGCGCCTCGTCCATTTCCATGGCCAGCCCATCCGCCATGGCGGCATGTGGCCGATCCACCACATGCGCCTGTTCCGGTCCGGGCGCGGACGCTGCGAGGCGCGCAGATACGACCAGCATTTCTTCGTCGACGGCCCCACCGGCCGGCTGACCCGGCCGATGATCGACGACATCCGGCTGCCGCTGGGCGAGTGGACCGCGCGCCACAACCGCTGGGCGGACGCCGAGGTCGAGGAACTGCTGGCGCCGTCGCGCGGCGGCGTCATCCAGCCCGGCGCCGGCGATCCCGTCGCCGAGAAGCGCCGGCTGCGGAGCCGCTACGACCGGGCGCCGCTGTTCTGGCGCGCGCTGGGACTGTTCTTGTACCGCTACGTGCTCAAGCGCGGCTTCCTCGACGGCCGCTGGGGACTGATCTTCTTCGTGCTCCAGACCTTCTGGTTCCGCTTCCTGGTCGACGCCAAGCTCCACGAACGCCGCCAACCGATGGCCGACAGATGACCGCCACCTGCCTGCTCTGCGACGGCGAGGATTTCCGCGTCGTCGAACCCGCGCTGCGCGACAACCGCTTCGGCTCGCCGGGCAGCTGGCGCGTGATCGCCTGCAACGGCTGCGGATTGTGGCAGACGGATCCGCTGCCGACCCCGCAGATGCTGCGGGCGCTCTACGAGCGCCACTACAATTTCGGCGGCGAGGGCGAAAGCGGCAGCGCCTGGGCCCGGCTGCGCGCGCTGTTCCTGGCCTCGCCGCTCTACCGGCTGCTGCTGCGAATGGACGGCGACGTGTCCTTCCATTCGCGGCGGGGCAGTGGCCGCCTGCTGGACGTCGGCTGCAACGAGGGGCGCGGGCTTGCGATCTACACGGCCAACGGCTTCCGCGCCGAGGGGCTGGAACTCAACCGCGTGGCGGCCGAGGCCGCCCGGCGCAAGGGCTTCGTCGTCTACGACGTCGACATCGCGGCGCTGCGGCCCAGCGCGCCCTACGACGTCGTGGTGCTGTCGAACGTGCTGGAGCACGCGCTGCAGCCGCGCAGCATGCTGCAGGCGATCCGGCGGGTTCTCGCGCCCGGCGGCGCGCTCTGGATCAGCCTGCCCAACGCGCAGAGCGCGCTGCGCGAACGCTTCGGCCCGGACTGGATCAACTGGCACGTGCCGTTCCACATCACCCATTTCGACGCCGGGCGGCTGACGGCGCTGCTGCGCGACAGCGGCTTCGAGCCGACCGCGACGCGCAGCGTCTCGCCGGCGCTGTGGTGGGCGCAGTCGCAGATCGCTCGCGACTTCCCCGACGCCCCGCGACGCCAGCGCGAGCCGGCGCGCGTCGTGCCGCTGATGCTGCGGGCGATGACGCTGGGGGCCCGGGAACGCGCGGCCTGGAACCGCGACGGGCGTGGCGACTGCCTGATCGTCGAGGCAAGGCGCGCGTGAGGATCCTGCTCCACGACTATTCCGGCCACGCCTTCCTGGTGCAGCTCGCCCGGCGTCTCGCCCGCGACGGCCACCAGGTCCTTCACGTCCACTTTCCGGGATTCCAGACCCCCAAGGGCGCGCTCGCCCGCCTGCCCGACGACCCGCCCGGCTTCGAGACGCGGGGCCTCGCGCTGCCCGGCCAGTTCGCCAAGTACAGCTATTTCCGGCGGCTCGGCCAGGAACTGGCCTATGGGCGGAAGCTGGCCGCGACGATCCACGACTGGAAGCCCGAGATCGTGTTCTCGGCGAACGCCACGCTCGATCCCCAGCACGCCGCCTGGCGGGCCGCGAAGCGGCTGGGCGTTCCCTTCGTGTTCTGGGTGCAGGACATCAACTCGGTCGCGATCGCGCGCATCCTGGCGCGCAAGCTGCCGCTGCTGGGGCGCGCGATCGGCTGGCGATACACCGCGCTGGAGGCGAAGCTGCTGCGCGGCTCGGCGCGCGCGATCGTGATCACCGAGGATTTCGTCCCGATCCTGGAGCGCTGGGGGCTGCCGCGCGCGCGCATCGACGTGCTCGAGAACTGGGCGCCGCGCGAGGATCTGCCGGCCCAGCCGCGCGACAATCCCTGGGCGCGCGCGCATGGCCTCGCCGGCGGGCTGGTCTTCCTCTATGCCGGGACCATCGGCCTGAAGCACGACCCCGGCCTGCTGATGGCGCTCGCCGAACGGTTCCGCGACCGTCCGGACATCCGCATCGCCGTGGTCTCGGAAGGCATCGGGGCGGACTGGCTGCGTGCCCGGGCGGCGCATCTGCCCAATCTGGTCCTGCTGCCCTTCCAGCCCTTCGCGGCGCTGCCCCAGGTGGTGGCCAGCGGCGACGTGCTGATGGCGGTGCTGGAGCCCGATGCCGGAATCTATTCGGTTCCGTCGAAGGTCCTGACCTATCTCTGCGCGGGCCGGCCGCTTCTTGCCGCCATGCCGGCCGAGAACCTGGCGTCGCGCATCCTGCTGCGCGAGGAGGCCGGCCTCGTCGTGCCTCCGGGAGACCGCGCCGCCTTCGTCGGCGCGGCCGGGCGACTGGCCGGCGATCCGGCGCTGCGTGCGCGGCTCGCCCGCAACGGCCTCGCCTATGCCGACCGCAGCTTCGACATCGCGGCGGTCGCGAAGCGTGTCGTGGCGATCGCGCGCGCCGCCCTGTCCGAGGGCTGAGGCTCGCCGCTCAGCTGGCGCGGCGGTGCAGCGGAACGCGCTGCGCCAGCAGCTTGTCGATCCGGCGGCCATCCATGTCGACCACCTCCAGGCGCCAGCCATCGACCTCGACATGGTCGCCTGCCTGGGGGACCCGCTTCAGCCCGAACAGGACCAGGCCGGCGAGCGTGTGATACTGGCGCTCTTCGGGCAGGCCGAAGGGCAGCATCTCCGCCGCCTCGACGACGTCCATCGATCCATCGAGCAGCCAGGAGCCGTCCTCGCGACGGGTCGCCGCCGCCGCGGCCGGCCCGTCCTCGCCGGGAGCGGCGAAATCGCCGGCGATCGCCGCCAGGATGTCCATCGCGCTGACGACGCCCTCGAAATGCCCATACTCGTCATGGACGGCCGCCAGCCCCAGCGGCGAGGCGCGCAGCCGCTCGAGCGCCTCCAGGGTCGGCAGCGTGTCCGGGATGACCGGGGCCTGGTGGACCAGTGCCGGCAATTCGAAGGCGCGCCCGTCGAGCAGCATGTCGAGCATGTCCTTGGCATTCACGAACCCGACCAGCTTCTCGGGCGAGCCGTCGCAGACGGCGAGCCGGGAATGGGAACTGGCGCGGATCCGGGCGCGGATCTCCTCGTGGCCGGCACCGGAACCGATCCAGTCCAAGTCCATGCGCGGCGTCATCACCGCCCGCACGGGACGATCGCCGAGCCGCATCACGCCGGCGATCATCCGCCGTTCCTGAGGCTCGACGACGCCGGCGCTCTCCGCCTCGGCGACCAGGTTCCGGATCTCGTCCTCGGTCACCGTCGTCTCTCCTGCGTCGCGCGCACCGCCGAGGCGCAGCAGGGACTGGCTGGTCCAGGCCAGCAGCAGGACGACCGGCGCGGCGACGGCGGACAAGGCCCGCATGGGTGGCGCGGCGAGGCAGGCGATCGTCTCCGCGTGACGCAGGGCCAGCTGCTTGGGCACCAATTCGCCCGCGACCACCGACATGAAGGTGATGGCGCCGATCACCGCACCGTAGCCGACCGCCTCCGCCACCGCCTCGCTCAGACCCATCCCGTAGAGCCAGCCGGCGGCGCGCGCGCCCAGCGCCGCGCCGCTGGCCGCCCCGGCGATGATGCCGACCAGGGTGATGCCGATCTGGACCGTCGACAGGAACCGCCCGGGATCGCGGTTCAGGTCCAGCGCCTGCGCCGCGCCGCGCCGGCCGGCGGCGGCGAGGACCTGCAGGCGGCTGCGCCGCGCGGACAGAACGGCCAGTTCGGACATCGCCAGCAGGCCGTTCACCAGGACGAGGGCGAGGATGGTCAGCAATTCGGTCGCGAGCATGGGTCTAGATCCGGCATGGCATGGCGGCGCGGCTCAGCGCGCGCCGTCGATGCCGTCCTCGGGATCGGCAAGGCCGCGCCGCCAGCGATCGGCGGCGATCCGGGCAAAATCGATCAGCAGCCGCCGGCGACGGGCCGGCGGCAGCGGCGCCGGCGGCGGCGACGCCGGCCGCAACGCATGGCCGCCATAGAAGTCGCAGACATAGATCCCGACCTGCGGCGGCAACGCCGCCACGGGGAAATCGGGGGAGACCGCGAAGGCGAAAAGGTCGCAATGGTCGAGATAGGCCAGCCATTTCCGGTCGGCGCGGAAATCGGCCATCGAGGACTTGATCTCGACGACCATTATCCGGCCACCGCCATCGATCGCCATCACGTCGGCGCGATGGCCCGAGGGCAGCGCGACTTCGATCAGGCAGCGCCAGCCCTCCCGATCGAGCCCGCGCATCAATCCGCGCGCGATAGCGGACGCTTCGAGACGCGCGGGGACGGCGGGTGTAGATGGGGGCTCCATGCGACAGGCTTCTTGGCAATCCTACTATATTCGTTCTGCCTTTGGGATCCCCTTCGATGGCCCGGCGCGCGGGGACCGCGAACGGGCAGCGGACTTGCCGGCACGGGCGGGGATCGGCTAGCGCTACCTCATGCATTTCCTGCTGGTCGAGGACGATCCCGAAGTCGCCAGGTTCGTGATCAAGGGGCTGGGCGAGGCCGGCCATCTGGTCGATCATGCGCCCGACGGCCGAGAGGGGCTCTACAAGGCGACGGGCGGCGGCTTCGACGCGCTGATCGTCGACCGGATGCTGCCCGGCGGGATCGACGGCCTGACGCTGATCGAGACGCTGCGCCGGTCCGGCAGCACCACCCCGGTCCTGATCCTTTCGGCGATGGCCCAGGTCGACGACCGGGTCCGCGGACTCAAGGCAGGCGGCGACGACTACCTGACCAAGCCCTTCGCCTTCGCCGAACTGCAGGCGCGTCTGGAGGCGATCTTGCGCCGCGGCAGCGTCAAGACGGTCGAGACCGTGCTGCGGGTCGCCGATCTCGAACTCGACCTGCTGTCGCGCGAGGTGCGGCGGGCCGGCCGGCGGCTCGATCTGCTGCCGCGCGAACTGCGCCTGCTCGAATACCTTATGCGCCATGTCGGCCAGGTGGTGACCCGCACCATGCTGCTCGAGTCGGTCTGGGACTACCATTTCGATCCGCAGACCAACGTCATCGACGTCCATGTCAGCCGGCTGCGCCAGAAGATCGACAAGGGTTTCGCGCGGCCGCTGATCCATACGATCCGGGGCGCCGGCTACAGCCTGCGCCCCGAACCGTGACCGCCGCCTTCGTGACCGGCACCCTTGCCATCCGCTCGACGGTGCTGCGGCTCGCGGCTGGCTACGCCGCGCTGTTCGCCGGGCTGGCGCTGCTGCTGGCCGGCTACATCTACTGGCGGACCGAGACCTATCTGGCGCGCCAGACGGACCGGGCGATCCTGTTCGCGGCCGAGACCCTGCTGGAGCGCCATCGGCTGGGCGGCGTGCCGGCGCTGGCCCGGGCGATCGAGTACCGGCTGAACGAGGAAGCCGACGAAGACGAGATCGTGGCCCTGGTCGACGACCGGCGGCGGGTCGTGGCCGGCAATCTCGAGGCGGCACCGGTCGAGACCGAACTCACATGGTTCGAACTCGAGATCCTGCGCCGGCCGGCCAACGCCACCGCCCGGATGCTTCGCGTGCCGGTCGGCGAGGCCCACATGCTCTATGTCGGGCGCGACATCCAGGTCCGGCTGGAGGTGCGCAAGGTGGTCGCCGAGACCCTTCTGTGGTCGATCCTGCTCGCGGTCGGCGCCTCGATCCTGGTCGGCCTGCTCGCGCGCCATCTTCTCGTCCGGCGCCTGGCGCGCATCTCCACGGTCGCGGACCGGGTGGTGCTCGGCGATCTCAGCCCGCGCGTCCCGCTGAGCGGGGCGGGGGACGAGTTCGACCGCCTCGCCGGCGACATCAACGTCATGCTCGACCGGCTGGTCGAGCTCATGGACGGCGTGCGCCAGGTTTCCGACGCGATCGCGCACGACCTGCGCACGCCGCTCGCCCGCCTGCGCGGCCGGCTGGAGGGGGCGCTGCGCGCCGCCGATTCGCCGCAGGCCTTCCGTGCCGCCGCCGAGGCCGCCCTGCAGGAGATCGACCAGGTCGTCCGCCTGTTCGAGGCGCTTCTGCGGATCGCCGAGATCGAGACCGGGCACCGGCGCGCCGCCTTCGTGCCGGTGGATCTCGCCGCCCTGGCGCAGGACATGGTGGAACTGTACCAGCCGCTCGCCGAGCAGCGCGGCCAGACGCTGACCGCGGCGCTGCGACCGGCGGCCTGCGCCGGCGATCGCATGCTGATGGCGCAGGCGGTCGCCAACCTGCTCGACAACGCGATCAAGCATATTCCCTCCGGCGGCGCGATCTCGGTCCAGACCGCGCAGCGCGACGGCGTCGCCGAGATCGCGGTCAGCGACGACGGTCCGGGCATTCCCGGCGGGGAACGCGACAAGGTCACACGGCGTTTCTACCGGCTCGAGACGAGCCGCTCGACGCCCGGCAGCGGCCTTGGCCTGAGCCTCGTTCTTTCGGTGGCGAAGCTGCATGGCGGGCGGCTCGAGCTGGAGGACAACGCACCCGGCCTGCGCGCACGCCTGTGCGTCCCGGCCGGATGACAGGACAGGTCCGCACGGAGGTCGCCATGCCAGACGCCAGACGCGGCATCGTCGCCGTTCTCCTCGCCGGCGCCGCGCTGGGCGGATGCGGGCCCGGTCCCATCTATTTCGGCGCCGACAGGAGCGCGCTCTACGACCCGCGGGAGATCATGTTCGCCGCCGCCCAGGGTCCGGTGCCGCTGACGATCCGGGGCGAGCCCTTCGCCGGCGTCGATCCCGAGACGGTCGCGCGCGCCGCGGCGACGGCGCTGGCCCGCGCGCCCGCCATGGCCCCGATGCGGCCGACCCGAGGCGATCCCGGACCGCGTTCGGTCGACTACCGGATCGTCCTGCTGTTCGGCGAAAGCCGGCCCGGCAGCGAGAACCCCTGCACCGCCCCACCGGGCCCGCGCGGCGAGGGCGTGGCGGCGACGATGGGATTCTGCATCGGCGAGCGGATGATCAGCGCCGTGCGCGGGCGCCTGACGGGCGAGATCCAGGGCCCTGACGACCCACGCTTCGCCGCGTTCCTCGCCGGTTTGACCGCGGCGCTGCTGCCGACCTACAACGCGTTCATGCAACGCTGCGTCCTGCCGAGATGCTGAGGCACGAAGCGATCCGGATCGCCGGCAAGCCGGTCCCCGCGGATCTGCTGGGGCCGTTGCACGCGCTGGCCGGCGAGCGTTCCGATCCCGCCGCGTGGCAGACGGCGCTCGACGCCGGCGGGCATGTCCTGCTGCGCGGCGCGCTCGTGCGCGATGCCGTCCTGGCGGCGCGCGCGGAGGTGTTCGGGCGGCTGGCCGAGGTCGGCGAGATCGCCGAACCGGCCGTGGACGGCATCGCCACCGGCCGCAGCCGGCGCGCGTCACGCCACCCGGATCAGGGCCGGTTCTGGCGCTCGGTCTGCGAGGGGCCGCGTCTGCGGGCCGTCTCGCACGGTCCGGCGCTGGGCGCGATCGCCGGCGCGCTGCTCGGACAGGCGGCGGAGCCCTTCGACTTCCTGTGGCTGCGCACGATGCTGGCCGGCCGTTCGAGCCCGCTGCATTTCGACCATGTCTACATGAACCGCGGTTCGGACCGGGTCCTGACCGCCTGGATCCCGCTGGGCGACGTGCCGCTCGAGGCCGGGCCGATCGTCTTCGTGGAGGGGTCGAACCGGTTCGCCGACCTCATCGGGCGCTATCGCGGCCTGGATGTCGACCGCGAAACCATGCCGGGATCCTTCCCCGAGGATGCCGTCAGCTTCGCCGCCTCGCGGGGCGCGCGGCTCCTGACCGCCGATTTCCAGGCCGGCGACGTCGTCTTCTTCGACATGTTCTCGTTGCACGGGTCTTGCGATAACATGCTCGACGGCGGGCGTGTCCGGCTGTCCTGCGACGTGCGCTGGCAACCCGCCGGCGACCCGCGGGACGATCGCTGGTTCGGCGCGCCGCCGCCCGGTCATGGCGGTCGGAGCTATGGCGGCGTCAATTCGGCCCGGCCGCTGGGCGCGGAATACGTCGCGCGATGATCGCGCGACG
>JBIKLI010000165.1:0-9315 GCA_044359885.1 Alphaproteobacteria bacterium
GGCGACGGCCGGGGCGGGGAACGATTTCACGGCGTCGCTGGACGTCTCGACCGACGGCGGGACGAGCTGGGTCCCGTATGGCACCGGCACTGTCGCGCTGGCCGGAACGGGCGGCACGCTTCTGGTCCGGGTGCCGGTCCTGAACGACACGACCGACGAGCCGAGCGAGAGCTTCACGCTGACGGCGAGAAACACCGGCGGCACGGGCGCGACCGGGACGGCGACGATCGTGGACGACGGCAACGGCACGATCTTCAGGGCCGATGGCGGCACCGACGGCGGGGCGGTGAAGGACGACGACCGGCCTGTGAGCGTCAACAGCGTGATCGTGAACGAGGCGAGCCCCTACGCGGTGTTCCGCGTGCAGGGCGCCGTGGACCAGCAGGTGTCGCTGTCGCTTGGGAGCGGCACGGCCATCGTCGGCGTCGACACCGATACCCGGCTTCAGGTGCTGGCGGACGGCGACTGGATCGACTACGCCCCCGGCGATCTGTCGCGCGTTCAGGCCGATGGTGCCCTGCTCGTGCGTGTCGCCTTGATCAACGACATCATCTTCGAGCGGTCCGAGACCTTCACGCTCACGGCATCGAATACGGGTGGACGATCGGCGATCGGCGAGGCCACCCTGCTCGACGATGGAAAGGGCGACATCTTCCCGGACAGCGAGACCGGCCAGACCGATCCGGCGGCCCGGCGGGACGACGACACCCCGCCGACCCTGACCCCGGATCCTTTCCGGGCGGAGACGAACGCCTTGCTCGGCCCGTATGGCGAAAGGCGCGAAACCGCGCCGTGGTCATGGACCCTCATCCCGCTCGGTCCACCGCCGGCGCTCATCACCGGCGTCGCCCTGGCGACACAACAGGGCAACGCGACGGGTTTCGCCACCACGCCCGGCCCCCGGCAATCCAGCCCGGACCTCGGCGGGGCTGCAGCCCTTTTCGACCGCCCAAGCCTGCTGCAGTCCGCCGGCGAGGGCACGCCGATGCTTCCCCAGCGCCTCTGGGAAAGGCCCGGCGACGACGCTGCGGGGCCCGCCGGGCTGGTCGTGGCGCGCGCACCCGTTCCCGCGACGGTGATCGAAGCGCAGGAAACGTCGGTCCGCCTGCCACCCGACATCTTCCATCATGGCGATCCGCGCGCGGTCCTGGGGCTGACCTGGCGGATGGCCGATGGTTCGCGGGCCCCGGACTGGCTGGAGGTGGATCTCGAGGCCGGTCACGTCTCGGTCGCACCGCCGCCGGGTTTCGTCGGCGTGCTCGAGATCGCGCTGGTCGCGCGCGACGATCGCGGTGGCGAGGCCGAGGCCACCTACGCCATCGCCGTGCACCCGCGCGAGATCGTCGCGACACCGGCGGCGCGCGAAGCGGTGTCGTCACTGGGGCGCGGGTTCCAGAGCGCCGGCTCCGACGAAATCCACGACATCCTGGCGCTCTTCGCGGACAGGTCGGGCCGGGGCGGTCCGGCGACCGGCGCCGGAGCCGATATGCCTGGCCGCACTGGCCTCGGCGAGATGCTGGCCCTGGCCGCGCTCGGGCGCGGCGGTGGCGCGGTGCTGCCGGCCGACGCCGATCGCGGCAACTGAAAGTCAAGGCGCTTGCGCGCAAGAGCAGGAGAGAGACCCGATATGACAATCGATCGTCGTCGAGCCGGTCCGGCCAACGGGGTGCGCCGTCTGCGGACGGTCGTTCCGTTCTTCGCGGCGCTCCTGGTGGCCGGGTGCTCGGTCAAGCCGGAGGCGATCACCGGACAGGTCGCCGCGCTCGATGCCGCGACCGCGCGCAGGGACATGTTCGCGGGCCAGGAACCGATCACGGCGCCGCTGACGCTCGAGGCCGCGCTCGCGCGCGCGCTGAGATACAATCTCGACCATCGCGTCGGGATGATCGAGCAGGCGACCCAGGTCAGCCAGCTCAACCTGCTGCATTACGAGATGCTGCCGCGGCTCACCGCGAACGCCGGGTATTTCCAGCGCGACCGGGAACTGGTCAGTTCCAGCCGGTCCTTCCGGACCGGCCGCATCTCGGAGGACCAGACGATCGCGGTGGATCGGCAGCGTGGCATCGCCGATCTGACGCTGTCCTGGAACCTGCTGGATTTCGGCACCAGCTACTATCAGGCGAAACAGCAGTCGGATCGCGTGCTGATCGCCAACGAGCGGCGTCGCCGCGCCGTGAACAACATCTTCCAGGAAGTGACGGCGGCCTACTGGCTGGCGGCGACGGCGCAGCGTCTGAAGCCGCGGATCGACGTCATGCTGGCCGAGGCGAACGGGGCGCTCGCCACCTCGCAGCGGCTGGAACGCAGCCGCGAACTGCGGCTCCACGAGGCGTTGCGCTACCAGCGCGATCTGCTGGATCTCGTGCGTCAACTCGAGGCGGTCGCGGAGGACATGCAGCTGTCCCAGTCTCGCCTTGCCCAGCTCATGGGGCTCCCTCCGGCGACGGTCTACGCGATCGCGCCGCCGCAGGACGGTTTCGCGACCCCGCGCGTCGCGCGCAGCGCGGAAGCCCTCGAGCGCGTCGCGCTGGTGAACCGGCCGGAACTGCAGGAGGAACGCTACAACATCCGGGTCGCGCAGCTCGAGACGCGACGGGCCCTGCTGCGGTACCTGCCGAACTTCAATCCCTTCGCCATGGTCGCGTCGGACACCAACTCCTATCTCAATTACAACAACTGGGCGGAGATCGGGGTCCGCGCGAGCACGCAGTTGCTGAGCCTCTCCGCGATCCCGACGACCAAGGAGCTCGGCGCGCGTCAGGTCGAACTGGCCGAGATGCGTCGTCTCGCCGTCAGCATGGCGGTGGTCGCGCAGGTCCATGTCTCCCTGCAGCAGATCAGCCGCGCGCGGCGACAGTTCGAGTCGGCACGCCAGATCGACGCCATCGAGCGCCGGCTCAACGAGCTTTCCGGCGCGCGCGCCGCGGCCGATGCCGCGTCACCCCTCGATCGCATCCGGACCGAGATTTCGGCCCTGTCGGCTGAGCTTCTGCGTGACCGGGCTTATGCCGACCTGATGAATGCGCACGCCGCGCTGAACGTCGCGCTCGGCCTGGATCCGCTTCCGGGCGATGTCAGCGGCGAGGCCCTGGACGTCGTCGCGGCCCGGATCCGCGACATCCAGCGCAACTGGTTCGAGGGGGAGATCGACGTGCCCGACCTGCCCGAGCTGCCGCCTCCCGCGACGTCGAACGCCCCGGCCGGCGCCGCGGACGATCATGCCGCGGTCCCGCGCTAGACAGGCGCGCCGGCGCCGATGACCATCCCGATGCGACTGGCGTTGCTCGCGGGCCTGCTCGTCGCCTGTCTGCCGGCGGGCGTGGCACGGGCGACGCAGGCGGCGATCGAGGTCGAAGCGCGCGCGCATCTCGTCGCCGTCCGCAAGCCCGTCATCTCCGCCGAGATTCCGGGGCGCGTGGTCAGCATCGACTTTCGCGCGGGACAGTCCTTCGTCCGGGGGAGCCTGCTCGTCGCCTTCGATTGCGGCCTGCACCGGCTGCGCGAAGCCCGCGCGCAGGCCCAGCGCGATCGCGCGGCACGCCAGCTGGCGTCGCTCCAGTCCCTGGACCGCAGCGGCGCGACATCCCGCCTCGAGGTCGGGCTCGCCCTCGCGGAGGTCGCCGCCGCGGATGCCGAACTGCGCCTCGCGCAGCAGATCGCGCAACGGTGCGAGATCCGCGCGCCCTTCGCCGGCGCGGTGGTGGAAGCGCGCGTGCAGCCCGGCGAGTACGTGACCGAAGGCCAACCGCTGATCGAGATCCTGGACAATGCGGATCTCGAACTCGAAGCGATCGTCCCCTCTCGCATCCTCGCCTGGCTGCGGGAACGGACGGTCTTCGAGGTCGACATCGACGAGATCGCCGACCGTCTTCAGGCGCGGCTCTCCCGGGTCGCGCCGTTGATCGATCCCGTCAGCCAGACCGTCAAGATCTACGCGCGCGTCGACGCGAGGCATCATTCGCTGCTGGCCGGGATGAGCGGACGCGCGCGCTTCGTGCAGCCGGATGCCGGGCGGCCTTGAGATGCCTCCCGCGTCGCCGGCCGTCGGCCCCAACCCACAGCCCCCGCCACAGGGCATCGAACGGCTCGCGACACTGGTCCATCTCGAACGTCGCGCGCGCGGGGCCGGGAACCTCGCCGAGCTGGGCTTCGTGCTGGTCAACGAGACGATCGGCCTCGTTGCGTACCGCCAGGCCGTGCTGCTCGGCCGGGCCCGTCGCGGGCGCGAGATCCTTGCGATGTCGGGCATTCCCGAACCGGCGAGCGATGCGCCGTTCCCGGTCTGGATCCGGGCCGTGCTGCGCCATCTCGACGCCGATCCGGAGCCCAAATGCCGCGCCGTCACGGCGGCGGATCTCCCCGCGGCGCTCGCCGCCGACTGGGGCGCCTGGCTGCCGGCCTTCCTGATCGTCGTGCCGCTGCGTCGCCAGGGTCTCGCCTTCGGCGTGCTCGCCCTGGCGAGGGAAGATGCCCCGACGGGCGCGGATCTGCGCATCCTTGGCATGGCGGGCGAGTCCTTCGCGCATTGCTGGGAGGCGCTGGCCCAGGGCAGAAGGCTGAAGCCTCGCCAGATGCGTCCGCTGCGGCGCCGACTTGCGATCGCAGGTCTCGCCCTGGCCGCGGGGGCCGCCGGTTTCGTGCCGGTTCCGAGCGCGGTGCTCGCCCCCGCCGAGATCGTCCCGGCCGAGCCGGCGGTCGTTCGTTCGGCGCTCGACGGCGTCGTCGACCGGGTTCTGGTCCGGCCGAGCCAGACGGTCGCGGCGAGCGAGGTGCTGGTGCAGCTCGACCCGCGTCGCCTGCAGGCGCAGCTTCAGGCCGCCCGGATCGCCGCGGCGGCGACCGAAGCCGAATTCCGTCAGGTCCGCCAGTCGGCGGTGACCGATCCGCGGGCCCGGGCCCAGGTTCCGGGTCTGCAGGGCCGCCTCGATCAGCAGCTCGGCGAGGTGCGTTTCCTGGAAACGCAGGAGACGAGGCTGGAGATCCGGGCGCCGCGGGCGGGGATCGCGCTGTTCGACAACGCCTATGAGTGGATCGGAAGACCTGTCGCCATCGGCGAACGCATCATGCTGGTCGCCGACCCTGCGGCGGTCGAACTCGAGATCCGTGTGCCGGCGACCGATGCGATCCGGTTCGGCGACGGCGCGGCAGTCCTGTTTTTCAGCAACGTGGATCCGCAACGTCCCGCGGAGGCCCGTCTCAGGTTCGCCGGCTATCGCGCGCTTCCCGGACCCGACGGCATCGTCGCCTATCGCCTGAAGGCGCGGTTCTTGGAGCCGGGCGACACGCTGCGGATCGGCTTGAAGGGGACCGCGAAGGTCTACGGCCCGACCGTGGCTCTCGGCTACTACGTCCTGAGACGTCCCCTCGCGGCGGCGCGCGTCGCCCTCGGGCTATGACGATCGCCCTCCAGGCGGCGGCCCCCCGCCTCGCGCCGCTGCGCGACGAACTGGAACTCGGCCCGGGCCCGAACGCCGCCGACGGATCGCCGACATGGACGCTTCATGATCCCCCGACCGGCCGCTTCGTCCGCCTCGGGTGGCTGGAATTCGAGATCCTGCGGCGCTGGACGCTGGGAACGCCGCAGGCGATCGCCGCCGCCATCGCGGCCGAGACGACGTTGCGACCGACCGCCGAGGATGTGGGCCGCCTCGCGCGGCTCCTGGTCGCGGCCCATCTGCTCCGGCCCGGCTCTCCGGAGTCGATCGCGCAGCTGAGCGCCGCCTATGCCCGGGCCCATGTTTCAAGCTGGGCGTGGATCGCCCTCAAGAACTATCTGTTCTTCCGGATCCCGTTGCTGCATCCCGATCGGCTCCTGGATGCGCTTCTCGGGCGCCTGAGATGGGTGTTCACCGGCGGGTTCCTCGTTGCCACGCTTCTCGCCGGTGCGCTTGGGCTTGTGCTGGCGATCCGTCAATGGGAGGTGTTCTGGCACGGCTTCCCCTACCTGGCCACCGGAGAGGGGATCGCGGTCGGCCTCTTGGCCCTGGTGCTGGTGAAGCTGCTCCACGAATTGGGGCATGGCCTGACGGCGAAGCTCTTCGGGTGCCGGGTGCGCACGGCGGGCGTCGCGGTGATGCTGTTCGTGCCGGTCCTGTACACCGACGTCACCGAAGCATGGCGTCTGGCGGACCGGCGCAGGCGGCTTCTCATCGGCGCAGCCGGGATCCTGACCGAACTTGGCGTGGCCTGCTGGGCGCTCCTGCTGTGGAGCTTCCTGCCGGAGGGTCCGATCCGCAGCGTGGCGTTCTTCTGGTCCACGACGACCTGGGTCCTGACGCTGCTCGTGAACGCCAATCCGCTGATGCGCTTCGACGGCTATTTCATCCTTTCCGACATGTTGGACCAGCCGAATCTGCAGGAGACATCCTTCGCGCTGGCGCGCTGGCATCTGCGGCGCCACCTGCTCGGCGCCAAGGATCCGCCGCCCCCGCTGGCGAACGAGGCGCGACGCCGCCTGCTGATCGCGTTCGCCTACGCGACCTGGGTCTACAGGTTGCTGCTGTTTCTCGCGATCGCCGCGATCGTCTACGCGATGAGCTTCAAGCTGCTGGGCATCTTCCTGGCGGCGGTCGAGATCGCGTGGTTCATCCTGCGACCCGTCGTCGCCGAGATGCGTGTGTGGTGGCGGGGACGGCGGACGCTCGGCGCCAACCCTGCCCTGTTGCGCAGCGTCTTCGTCCTTGCCGCCATGGTCGGTGCGGTCGTCGTTCCCTGGCGGTCGAGCGTGCATGGCGACGCGCTGGTCGGTGCCGAACGCCGCAGCGTCCTCTACGCGCCCCAGGCGGCGGTGGTCACGGGGATCTTCGCGGCTCCCGGTCGCGCCGTCCGCGAAGGCGAGGGCTTGTTCCGGCTCGCCGCCCCGCATCTCGACCATCAGGCGGGGCAGCTGCGCCGCGCGATCGAGAATCTCGGCTGGCAGATGGATGCGCTTGCGCAGCAGCAGGATTCTGTCGCGCGCGCGCAGATCGTCCAGCGCGAACGCGAGGCGATGCGCCTGCAGCTCGCGGGCATCGAGGTCATGATCGGCCAGCTCGAACTGCGCGCGCCCTTCGACGGCGTGGTCGTCGAGGCCGCCGAAGACCTGCGCCCTCAGGAATGGGTCGCGCGCGGCGAGCCGCTCGCGCTGGTGGTCGACCGCTCCTCCCTCCTCGTCGAGGCGCTGGTCGCCGAGGAGGATGTTCGCAGGGTGATGGTCGGCGCGCCGGCGCGCGTGCGGCCGCGCAATCCCGATGTCGCCGCGTTCGACGCCGTCGTCGAGGCCGTGGATGTGTCCGCGCTGCGGGAGTTTCCCGATCCGATCCTTGCTTCCACCCACCAGGGACCTGTGCCGGCGCGGGCCGGTCCCGACGGCACGTCCTTGCCGGGGGTCGCGGTCTATCGCGTGCGCCTCCGTCCCGTCGCCGATCTGCCGGTCGATCGCGCCGAACTCGCGACCGTGCGCATCGCCGCCAGCGCCGAGAGTCCCGCCGCGCGGTTCCTGCGGACGATCTGGGGAACCTTGCTGCGCGAGAGCGGCTTCTGAGCGAGCTTCGTCCCGGCGCCCGTCGTCCTGCCGCGCCCAGATCGGCAGGGATTGTCCGCCGTGGCGACCGCCGGCTGGCGGCGCTGATCGAGGATCTGGACTGGACGCGCGTGCAGCCTGCCGAGACGCGTACGCCGCGCGCGATGGTGTGATCGCAACAAAGTCCCGTCGCCTTCTCGAGCGTACGATGTCGGATTCCATTTCGGAATAACGATCCCGGAATAACGATCCAGCGTAGTTTTCTCGTGACGGGCCCTCGCGTGGCCAGGAACGCTGGAAAAAACCACGCTGGATCATTATTCCAGATCATTATTCCGGGGGGCGCGCTGTGTCCCTCGGGCCCGCCGAGGGCTTCGGCGATGCGGTGGCCCGGCCGGTTCGCGACGGGGCTATGCCGCCGCGAGACGTGCGGCCGTCGCGGCCGGGTCGAGGGCCGGATGGACACGCACGAGACCGGGGGAAAGCGCGGCGGCGAAGCCTTCCTCGATCGCCGGATGGAGCGACGCGGCGCCGCCGGCCAGGGCCACCGGGCGAGGCCCGAAGCGATGCGCCAGGACCTCAGCGAGGCGCGCGAGCTCGGTGCCGGCCGTGGCGAGCATGGCGGTGGCGGTCGCGTCGCCCGTGGCGGCCGCTTCGGCGACCGCGAGCGCCAGACGCCCGATCTCGCCGCGCTCGGCGCCGTAGACAGCGGCGCGCACGACATCCCAGGCGCTCCCGCCGATCCGCGCCGCGAGCGCCGTTCCAAGCGGCGTCGACCAGCCGGTACCGGGGGCGCGGTCTTCGAGCCGCAGCACATGGGCAAGCGCGTTGCGCGCGATCCAGAAGGCCGAGCCGGCGTCGTCGATCAGCATGCCGCGCCCGCCGACGACCACGAGTTCGCCTGCCGCTGTCGCATGGCATCCGACCGATCCGGTGCCGGCATAGACGAGATGGCCTTCGCCCGGCCGGAACGCCGCATGATAGGCGACCTCGACATCGCCCATCATCTTCACGCGTCCGACCGGCACGCCGGCGAGTTCGGCCAGCTGCGATGCCAGCGCGGCCGCAGCCGTCGTCCCGGCGCCCAGGCCGGTGATGCCGGCGCCGATCGCGGCGATCCTGCCGCCGGCCGCATGCGCTGCGGCATCGGCGAGGATCGCGGCCAGACGCGCGCGGGCGTTCGCCAGCGCTTCGGGCGTGAAGACATGGCCGGACATGCCGGCGCCGGCGCCCCGGGCCAGGATGGTTCCGTCGGCCCGCCGCAGGACCCAGCGCGTCGCGGTGCCGCCGCCGTCAAGGCCCAGCGAGAGCGCCGCGCCATCGGCCGTCACGATGCGCCCATCCCGGCGACGAAGCGCCGCGTGATCTCGCGCGGATTGGTGATCGCCGTGCCGACGACCACCGCATGCGCCCCGCGGCGCAGCGCCTCGGCCGCATGTTCCGGCGTCCAGAGCCGGCCTTCCGCGACGACCGGAACGGGGATGGCGGCGGCAAGCGCCGCGACCAGGCCGAAATCGGGCGGGGCGTCGTGGGCCACCGGCGCGGCGCCGGTGTAGCCGGACAGTGTCGTCGCGACCGCCGCGGCACCGGCCGCGGCCGCCGCGATGCCCTCGGCCAGCGTGGCGACATCGGCCATCACCGGTCGCGCGAGGTCCCGGCGGATCCGGCCGATCAGCTCGGCAATGGGGGCGCCGTCGCGCGGTCGCGCGGTCGCGTCCAGAGCCACGATGTCGGCTCCGGCCGCGACGACGGCCGCGGCGTCGTCGAAGCCCGGGGTGATCTCGACCGGGAAGCCTTCGGTGCGCCGCTTCAGG
>JBIKLI010000502.1:0-2527 GCA_044359885.1 Alphaproteobacteria bacterium
ACGAAGGCCCAGCATGCGCCCTGGCGCGCCTCTCGGCATTGCGCCGCGGTGGCCGTCCAATGCGCCTCGATCAGCGCCCATTTCACGAGCGGCGGGACCAGGAACCAAAGCGCGACCAGGCACGCCAGCGTGATCGCGACGTCGAGCGGGGTCCCGAAGAAGCGCTTGCGCGCCGCGCGCACGAGCGCGCCGAAGCCGGAGCGCGGACCGGCGGCGGGGGCGCGGATCGCGGCATCGCCCATCGCCTATCTCTCCCGGAGCGCGACACGCGCGTTGTAGACGTTCATCGCCGCCGAGGTGATCAGCGACAGGCCGAGATAGACCGTCATCATGATGAAGATCACCTCGATCGCCTGGCCGGTCTGGTTGATCGACGTGTTGGAGACGCTGAACAGATCCTGGTAGCCGATGACGATCGCCAGCGAGGAATTCTTGGTGAGGTTCAGATACTGGCTGGTCAGCGGGGGGATGATGACCCGCAGCGCCTGAGGCAGGATCACCAGCCGCATGACGCGCCCGGGGGGCAGGCCCAGCGCCCGTGCGGCTTCCCACTGGCCCCGGCCGACGGACTGGATGCCGGAGCGGACGATTTCGGCCACGAAGGCGGCGGTGTAGACGACGAGGCCGGTGGTCAGCGCGGCGAATTCGGGGCTGAGCGTGGCGCCGCCCTGGAAGTTGAACCCCATCAGGGCGGGAACCGATATCGTCACCGGCTCCGACCCCGCCATGGACAGCGCCAAGGGGATCAGGACGAGATAGCCGGCGCAGAACGGCCAGACGCGCCGGATCTGCCCCGTGCGGAACTGGTGCGCGCGTGCCTGGCGAACGGTGAGCCAGCAGGCGGCGACGGCGATCGCCAGGCCTGCCAGCGCCAGTTGGAGGCCGGTGTTCCAGTCGAGCGCAGGAACCTTCAGGCCGCGCTGCGAAAGATAGATGCCGGGCAGCGGGTTGAGCGCCTCGCGGACATGCGGCAGCTGCTGGAAGACCACCAGCCAGAACACCAGTTGCAGAACGACGGGGGTGTTGCGGACCAGTTCGATGTAGCCGCCGACCAGGGCCGAGAGCAGCGGGTTGTCCGAAAGCCGCATGATGCCGAGCACGAGGCCGAGGAACGTGGTGACGATGCAACCGATCACCGCGACGCGCATCGTGTTGAGAAGGCCGACGGTCAGCGCACGTGCGTACGTGTCCGCCGGCGTGTAGTCGATCAGGTGCTCGCCGATCGGTATGCCCGCGGAGCGCGCGAGGAAGCCGAACCCCAGCTGCAGCCCGCGGGCGGCCATGTTGGTCTGGGCGTTGGAAAACAGGAAAAAGCCCAGCGCCAGGACGGTCGCGACAAGCATACCCTGGAGCACGAGGGCGCGCGTCTCGCGATCGTTCCACCATGAGGTGGCGGCGGCGGGCGCAGTCATGGGCGAAGGACGGCCGGGGACGGGCGAATCCAGCGGCAGGCCGCTTACGGTCGCCCGGAAGCGGCCTGCCGCCCGGTACTCAGCGGGCCGGCGGGGCGTAGAGCAGGCCGCCGCGGGTCCAGACGTTGTTCATCCCGCGCTCGAGACCGAGCGGAGTGTTGGTTCCGAGATGGCGTTCGAAGATCTCGCCGTAGTTGCCGAAGGTGCGGATGATCGTGCGCGCGTACTGCGCGTTGGCAGCACCGATCGACTCGCCCATGTTGCCCTCGGCTCCGAGCAGGCGGCGGACGACCGGGTTCGTCGCGGTCGCGGCGGTCTGCTCGACATTGGCCTGGGTGATGCCCATCTCCTCTGCGTCGATCAGCGCGAACACCGTCCATGCGACGATGTTTGTCAGCTCCTCGTCGCCCTGACGGACGACCGGCGAGAGCGGCTCCTTGGAGACGCGTTCGGGCAGGATCACATGGTCGCGGGGATTGCCGAGCAGCGTGCGCTGCGCGGCAAGCGCCGCGAAGTCGTTGGTGAACACGTCGCAGCGGCCGCTGTCGTAGGTGCGCCGCAGTTCGTCGAGATCGGCCACGACGACGGGGCGGAACTGCATGTTGTGCTGGCGGAAATAGTCCGCGAGGTTCAGCTCGGTCGTGGTGCCGGGCTGGACGCACACGGTGGCGCCGTTGAGATTGCGCGCCGACGTGACGTTCAGCCGCCGCGGCACCATCATCGCCTGGCCGTCGTAGAACACGGTCGCCGGGAAGTTGAAGCGGTTGACGTTGGAATCGCGGGTCAGCGTCCAGGTGGAGTTGTTCGACAGCACGTCGACTTCGCCGGCCGCGAGCGCCGGGAAGCGGCTCTGGGTCGTCACCGGGACGAATTCGACCTTGTTCGGGTCGTTGAAGATCGTGATCGCGATGGCGCGGCAGATCTCGACGTTGAATCCGCCCCAGCGGCCCTGGGCGTCGGGAACGCCGAAGCCGGGGTTCGAGGGCCCCTGGACGCCGCAGCGCAGGGTACCGCGTTGCTTGATGGCGTCGAGGGCGGCGCCCGCGCTGGCGATGCCGGGCGCGAACGCGATGAACGCCGCGGCGGATGCGGCGAAGATTGCAGCGAGCTTCAAG
>JBIKLI010000503.1:0-2519 GCA_044359885.1 Alphaproteobacteria bacterium
GGCACCCCGTCTTCGCGGCGACGCGGGCAGCCGCCAGCTGGCCGGCGTCGCGCAGGGCGATGCCGCCCAGCAGCAGCGTGGCGTCGCCGGCGGCCAGCGCCTCGGCGGCGAGGCGCACGGCGTGCCCGCAAACCGGCTGGCGCGCCGCGCGCGGCGGCAGGTCCGCGATGCCCGTGCCTTCGTTCCAGGCCGTGTCTGCCGGCAGGATCAGCGTCGCGACCTGCCCGGGCGGCGCCATCGCGGCGGCGATGGCCTCGGCGCCGTCGCGGGCCACGTCGCGGGCGCTCATCGAGGTCTTGACCCAGTGCGAGACCGGCCGCGCGATGCCCTCGATGTCGCTGGTCAGCGGCGCGTCGTACTGGCGATGATACGTCGCATGCTCGCCGACGACGTTGAGGACCCCCGACCTCGCCTTCTTGAGATTGTGCAGATTGGCCAGCGCGTTGCCCAGGCCGGGGCCGAGATGCAGCAGGGTCGAGGCCGGACGATCGGTCATCCGGTAATACCCGTCCGCCGCGCCGCTGGTCACGCCCTCGAACAGGCAGAGCACGCAGCGCATGCCGTCGACGCGGTCGAGGGCAGCCACGAAGTGCATCTCCGAGGTTCCGGGATTCGTGAAGCACATGTCGACGCCGCCCGCGACCATGGTCCGGACGAGGCTCTCGGCACCGTTCATCGTCATCGCATCCTCTTCGTCGGAACCGCCCGGCCGACGGGCCGCGCGCCATGGATCCGCGACCTGCTTTTGCTACACTCCGGCACGGGGAACAAGCGAGGGACCCGGTGGCGGCTGGCGAGGCGGATCTGGTTTTGCGCGGCGGGCGGGTGTTCCGCGGCCTTGCCGAGGGGTTTGCCGAAGCGGTCGCGATCGCGGACGGCAGGGTCCTCGCGACCGGCACGGACGCCGACATCGCCGCGCTGACCGGGCCCGGGACGCGGATCCTCGATCTGGCCGGCCGCGCCGCCGTTCCCGGGTTCAACGACGCGCATCAGCATGTCCTGGCGCTCGGTCTGTCGCTCAACGAGATCGATCTGCGCGCGACCGAGGTCCGGACGCTGGCGGAACTGCTCCGCCGGGTGCGGGCGCGCGCCGCCGGCGCCGCTCCCGGCGCGTGGATCCTGGGCGGTCGCTACGATCATTTCGAACTGGACGTCCGGCGGCATCCGACGCGCGACGAACTCGACGCGGCAGCGCCGGGCAATCCGGTCTTCCTGCGTCGGACCTGCGGCCATATGGGCGTCGCCAACTCCCTGGCGCTGAGCCGCGCCGGCATCGACGAGCGGACCGTCCAGCCGCCGGGAGGCCGCATCGGGATCGCGCAGGGCCGTCTGACCGGCCTGATCCAGGAGCGCGCGATGGAGTTGATCGGGCGCGCGATCCCGAAACTCGGCCGCGAGACGCTGATCCAGGGGATCGAGGCCGGCGGCCGCCTCCTGCTGTCGCAGGGCGTGACCAGCGTGATGGATGCGGGCGTCGGCCTTCGCCAGGGGCTGGACGACTACGAAGCCTTCGTCGCGGCCCGCGAGGCGGGGCGACTGCCGGTGCGGACCTATGTCGCGCTGACCGGCGGGCCGAACGGCGTCCAGGACCGGGCGCTGGCGCGCGGGATCGCGACCGGGCAGGGCTGCGACCGGCTGCGGGTCGGGCCGGTGAAGCTCTTCGCCGACGGCAGCGCGGGCGGGATGACCGCCGCCATGACCTCGCCATACCGCTGCGGCTGCGACAAGCGCGGGATGTTCATCTGGAGCGACGGCCAGCTGGACGAGATGGTGGCGCGCTACCATGGCGCGGGTCTGCAGATCGCGATCCATGCCATCGGCGATGCCGCCATCGGCCAGGCGCTGGCGGCGATCGCCCGGGCCGGGCGCGCCGGCACAACGCGCGGCCGCCGCCATCGCATCGAGCATTGCGGCTTCGTGACGCCGGCGCAGGTCGCGACGATGCGCGAGCTGGGCGTGACGCTCGCGCCGCAACCCGTGTTCCTCTACGAGTTCGGCGATCTCTACCTCGACGTGCTCGGCGACGATCGTCCGGCCAATGCCTATCCGATGCGCAGCTGGATCGCGGCGGGGCTGCGTCCCGCGGCCAGCTCCGACGCCCCGGTGTCGACCTCCGATCCGTTCGTCAATCTCTATGCGATGGTCGCGCGGCGCACCAATCGCGGCACGCCGCTCGGTCCGCACGAGACGATCGGCATCGCGGAGGCGGTCCACTGCCTCACCGCGAACGGCGCGCATGCCAGCTTCGAGGAAGACAGCAAGGGACGGCTGGTGACCGGGCAGCACGCCGACATCGCCGTCATCGACCGCGACATCTTCGTGGCCGATCCGCAGGAACTGCTCGGCGCGCGCGTCGATGCGACGATCCTGGCCGGCGCGGTCGCATTCGACCGACACGGCGCGCTCGGCTAGAAGCGAGGGCCGCGACCGCAGCCGGAACCGGCGAGAAGGAGACCCTCATGGCCGCGAACACGACGACGCTGATCCGCAATCTGGACTGGACGATCGCCTGGGACGAG
>JBIKLI010000166.1:0-9234 GCA_044359885.1 Alphaproteobacteria bacterium
CCTGACCCGCAAGGCGACCAAGGAGATCGTCACCGACAAGGCCAAGAAGGTGAAGGTCACCCGCGCCAACCTGGACAAGTACGCCGGCGTGAAGAAGTTCCGCTGGGGCGAGACCGAGACCGAGAATCTGGTCGGCGTCACCAACGGGCTCGCCTGGACGGAAGTCGGCGGCGAGCTTCTGTCGATCGAAGCGACGGTGGTGCCGGGCAAGGGCAAGATGACGATCACCGGCAAGCTCGGCGACGTCATGCAGGAATCGGTTCAGGCCGCGCATTCCTACGTGCGCAGCCGCGCGACCGCCTTCGGGATCCGGCCGCCGACCTTCGACAAGAAGGACATCCATGTCCACGTGCCCGAAGGCGCGACGCCGAAGGACGGTCCGTCCGCCGGGGTCGCGATGATCACCTCGATCGTTTCGGCGCTGTCGGGCATCGCCGTGCGCCGCGACGTCGCCATGACCGGCGAGATCACGCTGCGCGGCCGGGTGCTCGCGATCGGCGGCCTCAAGGAGAAGCTGCTCGCCGCCCTGCACTCGGGCATCAAGAACGTCCTGATCCCGAAGGACAACGAGAAGGACCTCGCCGACATCCCCGACAACGTGAAAAAGGGGCTGCGGATCGTGCCGGTCTCGACGGTCGACGAGGTGATCGCCGAGGCGTTGGTCAGCCTGCCCATCGCCATCGAGTGGATCGAGCCGGCCGAGGTCGAGGCGGTGGCCAAGAAGCCGGACGGCGAGAGCGGCGTCGTCACCCACTGACAACGCCGTTTCCGGGCGAAACGAAAAACGGCCCCGCGCGCGAGCGCGGGGCCGTCTTGCTTTCGCGCCGTCGTCCGGGCGGTCAGTCGGCCTTGAAGCCCACGCCACGCTCCTGGAGCAACTGGTGCAGCTCGCCCGACTGGTACATCTCGCGGATGATGTCGCACCCGCCGACGAACTCGCCCTTCACGTAGAGCTGCGGAATGGTCGGCCAGTTCGAGAAGTCCTTGATCCCCTGCCGGACCGACGGATCGTCGAGCACGTTGACGCCCTTGAACTTCACTTCCATGTGGCTCAGGACCTGGACGACGGCGGCGGAAAAGCCGCACATCGGGAAGACGGGCGTTCCCTTCATGTAGAGCACGACGTCGTTGCTGGTGATGTCGTCCTTGATGCGATCGGCGACGGAGGCTTCGGTCATGGTTTTCTCCTTGGGCGGGAATCCGGGGGACGGAAGAGGGGTCAGGGCGCGCGGGTCTGGAGGGCCATGGCGTGGAGTTCGCCGCCCATCCGGCCCTTGAGCGCGGCATACACCATCTGATGCTGCTGTACGCGCGTCTTGCCGCGGAAGGCTTCCGAGACCACGGTGGCGGCGTAATGGTCGCCGTCGCCGCGCAGGTCGTCGATCGTGACCTGGGCGTCCGGCAGGGCGTCCCGGATCAGTCGCTCGATTTCGGCCGCTTGCATCGGCATCGGTGGACCTCGGCGATCGGAGTTGAGGATCAGGCGCTGCCCGCCATGTATCGCGGCAGCCATGCCTCGTGGGCGCTTCGCAGCGCTTCGAGCGATATAGGAACCTCGCCGGGAAGTGTCAAACGCGCCTCGGCCTCGACCTGGCCGATCCGGCGGGCCCGGACACCGGCTGCGCCAGCGGCGGCCAGCACGGCGTCGGGCGATGCGGTGGCGACGAGGTAGCGGCCCTGATCTTCGCCGAACCAGTACCCATGGGCGGTGGCCGGGTCGGGTGGCGCGGACAGCGAGATCCCCAGGCCGGCGGCCAGCGCCATCTCGGCCAGCGCCACCAGCAATCCGCCATCCGACACGTCATGGCAGGCGGCGGCGAGCCCCCGGTCGGCCAGGTCGCGCACCAGGGCACCGTGGCGGCGTTCGGCGGCGAGATCGACCGGCGGCGGCGCACCGTCCTCGCGCCCGCAGAGTTCGCGCAGATAGAGCGACGCGCCCAGCCACCCCGCCGTCTCCCCGATCAGGATCAGCGCCTGGCCGGCCGCACCGGGCGCGATGCCGACCACCTTGCCGGCATCCGCGATCAGGCCGACGCCGCCGATCGCGGGGGCGGGCATGATCGCCGCCCCGGACGTCTCGTTGTAGAGCGAGACGTTGCCCGAGACGACCGGGTAGTCGAGCGCCAGACAGGCCTCGCGCATGCCGGCGATGCAGCCGACGAACTGGCCCATGATCTCGGGCCGTTCGGGGTTGCCGAAATTCATGTTGTCCGTGATCGCCAGCGGCGTCGCGCCGGTCGCGCTGATGTTGCGATAGGTCTCGGCCACGGCCTGCCGTCCGCCCTGGCGCGGGTCGGCGTGGCAGTAGCGCGGCGTGCAGTCGACCGTCAGCGCCAGCGCCTTGCGGCTGTCCGGCAGGCGCACCACGCTGGCATCGCCGCCGGGCCGCAGGACCGTCTGGCCGCGAACGAGATGGTCGTATTGCTCCCAGATCCAGCGCCGCGAGGCGAGGTCGGGGCAGCCCATCAGCCGCATCAGCGCCTCGCCGGCCCCATGGATCGGCACGGCGGCGGTCTCGACGACCGGGCGCGCGGGCGTCTCGGTCCAGGGCCGGTCGTATTCAGGCGCCGCTTCCGACACCGGCGCGATGGGCAGGTCGGCCTCTATGCGGTCGCCCATGCGCAGGACCAGCCGGCCCGTATCCGTCAAATGCCCGATGACGACGCAGTCGAGCTCGTATTTCGCGAAGATGCGGTATGCGATCTCCTCCGCGCCGGGCCGCAGGATCATCAGCATCCGCTCCTGGCTCTCCGACAGCATGATCTCGTAGGCGGTCATGCCGCTTTCGCGCATCGGCACGCGGTCCAGCTGCAGCTCGATGCCGAGACCGCCCTTGCCGGCCATCTCGGTCGAGGACGAGGTCAGGCCCGCCGCCCCCATGTCCTGGATCGCCACGATCGCGTCGGTCGCCATCAGCTCGAGGCAGGCCTCGATCAGCAGCTTTTCCTTGAACGGGTCGCCGACCTGGACGGTCGGCCGCTTCTCCTCGGAGTTCTCGTCGAACTCGGCCGAGGCCATCGTCGCGCCATGGATGCCGTCGCGCCCGGTCTTGGCGCCGACATAGACCACCGCGTTCCCCGGGCCGGAGGCCTTGGCGTAGAAGATCCGGTCGGCGCGGGCGAGGCCGACGGTCATCGCGTTGACCAGGCAATTGCCGTTGTAGCTGCGGTGGAAATTGGTCTCGCCGCCGACCGTCGGGACGCCGACGCAATTGCCGTAGCCGCCGATCCCGGCGACGACCCCGGCCACCAGCGCGCGGGTCCTGGGATGGGCGGGATCGCCGAAGCGCAACGCGTTGAGATTGGCGATCGGCCGCGCGCCCATCGTGAACACGTCGCGCAGGATGCCGCCGACCCCGGTCGCCGCGCCCTGGTAGGGCTCGATATACGACGGGTGGTTGTGGCTCTCGATCTTGAACACGACCGCGTCGCCGTCGCCGATGTCGATCACGCCGGCGTTCTCGCCGGGGCCGCAGATCACCCAGGGGGCCGTGGTCGGCAGCGTCTTGAGCCAGCGCTTCGAGGATTTGTAAGAGCAATGCTCGGACCACATCACCGAGAAGATGCCAAGCTCGGTGCGGTTCGGATGGCGTCCCAGGATCCCGACCGCGCGGTCGTATTCCGCCGGCGTCAGCCCCATCAGGTCGTTCGGCCGTTGCGTGCTCATCTGGCGACCGCCTCCACCAGCGCGTCGAAGATCCGCCGGCCATCGGTCGATCCCAGGCGGGGATCGATGGCGTTTTCGGGGTGCGGCATCATGCCGAGCACGTTGCGCCGCGCGTTGAACACCCCCGCGATGTTGCGTGCCGAGCCGTTGGGGCTGGCGCCGGGGACGACCGATCCGTCGGGCATGCAGTAGCGGAACGCGACCTGGCCATTGGCCTCCAGCGCGTCGAGCGTCGCCGGATCCGCGAAGTAGTTGCCATCGTGATGGGCGACCGGAACGCGCAGCACGGTGCCCGGCGGACAGAGCCGCGTGAACAGTGCGGCCTGGTTCTCGACGCGTAGATGGACGTCGCGGCACACGAATTTCAGGCTGGCGTTTGGCAGCAGGATCCCCGGCACGAGCCGGGCCTCGGCCAGGATCTGGAACCCGTTGCAGATGCCGAGGACGGGGACGCCCGACCCGGCGCGGGCGGCGACCTCGCGCATGATCGGCGAGTGCGCGGCGATCGCCCCGGTCCGCAGATAGTCGCCGTAGGAAAATCCCCCCGGCAGAACGACCAGATCCACGTCCGGCAGGCTGCCGGCGCCGTGCCACACCATTTCCGGGCGACGCCCGGTCGCGGCCAGGATCGCGTCCGCGACGTCGACCTCGCGGTTGCTGCCCGGGAAGATGACGACGGCGGTGCGCACTCCGGTCACCCGATCAGTTCGAAGCGGTAGTTCTCGATGACCGTGTTGGCGAGCAGCCGCTCGCACATCGCCCTGACGGCAGCCTCCGCGGCGGAACGGTCGGTCTCGTCCAGTTCCAGAACGATGAACTTGCCCTGGCGGACGTCGCGGACCCGATCGAAGCCCAGATGTCCCAGGGCCGACTGGATCGCCTGGCCCTGGGGATCGAGGACGCCTGACTTCAGCGTCACATGCACATGCGCCTTCATCGCGCCGCTCCTCACTGCATCGTCTTGGGGCCCTTGAGATCCTGCGGTCCGCCTTCCGGGAAGATCCCCAGCCGTCGCGCGACCTCCCGATAGGCTTCCTCGACATTTCCGAGGTCGCGCCGGAAGCGGTCCTTGTCCAGCTTCTCGTTCGTCTTCACGTCCCAGAGCCGGGAGGTGTCGGGGCTGATCTCGTCGGCGAGAACGATGCGCATCTCGTCGTGCTCGTTCCAATGGCGGCCGAACTCGAGCTTGAAGTCCACCAGCTTGAGGCCCACGCCCAGGAACAGTCCGGTCAGGAAGTCGTTGATGCGCAGCGCCAGCGCCATGATGTCGTCGAGATCCTGGGTCGAGGCCCAGCCGAAGGCGGTGATGTGCTCCTCGGCGACCAGCGGGTCGCCCAGCTCGTCGTTCTTGTAATAATACTCGACGATCGAGCGCGGCAGGGTCTGCCCTTCGGGCACGCCGTAGCGCTGGGAGAACGAACCGGCGGCGATGTTGCGCACCACCACCTCGATCGGGACGATCTCGACTTCGCGCACCAGCTGTTCGCGCATGTTGAGCCGGCGCACGAAATGGGTCGGAACGCCGATCTCCTCCAGCCGCATCATCAGGTATTCCGAGATGCGGTTGTTGAGGACGCCCTTGCCCGTGATCACGCCCTTCTTCTTGGCGTTGAAGGCGGTCGCGTCGTCCTTGAAGTACTGGACCAGGGTCCCGGGTTCCGGTCCCTCGTACAGGATCTTGGCCTTGCCTTCGTAGATCTGCTTGCGGCGGGACATGCGGTTCTCGGTTGGGCCCGGGGGCGTGGGCGGCGTCAATCGGCGCCGCGAAAACTAAGACGGCCGCGCTGACGCATCGCGGCCGGGTGCCGTCCTTATAGCGTCCGGGTCGGCAGAGTCGCAACGCCGGCCCGTGCCGGGGACAGGTCGCGCCAGACGATCGCATCCGGATGGCCGTCGGCGAACCGGAACACCGGGCGCATGGCATGCGGGCGGCGTGCATCGGGAATGGCGATCAGGGCGCTTGAAACGGTGCCGAAACCGGAGGCCAGCCGGAACGACATCGCGCCCCGCCCCTCGGGATCGGCGTCGCGGCTGGCCAGAAGCTCCTGCCAGCGCGTCCAATCGCCGCGGCCGGGATCGGGCGGCTCCGCGGCGCGGAAGCGGGGCAGATGGCGCGCGATGCGCGGATCGGCCATGTCGTTCAGGTCTTCGGCCGTGATCATCGACAGGCCGTCCGGCAGCGCCGCGGACAAGGGGTGCCGGGGCCCGCCGGGCCCGCCGGACTTGATCCAGAAACCGCCGTCCTGGTCGGCGACGACGAGGTTGAAGCTGCGATAGGCGTGGGAATCGAGGTCGGCCAGCGCCGCGGCGGCGTCCTTCGCGTCGGCATGGTCGAGGGCCTCGAGAACCAGTTCGCCGCGCGAGCGCAGCCCCGGCGCCGGCCCCAGCGAATGGCGCCGGTTCAGGATCGCGGCCACGAGCCCGTGATCGTTGATCCCCAGCCACGACCCGCCTGCCAGCCGGTCGAGACCGGCGAAGACGTCCGGCCGGTCCCGCCAGTGGCGGCCGGGGGCGGACCAGGGGCGATCACGCATCTCGTCGCGGTTGGCGGCGAGCATCAGGGGCCAGGGGTGGCCAGGGCGGCGAAGGAGGACGAGGGTGCACATTTCCGGGGGCAGGGGATATGGCAGGCGCGACCAGCGGTCGCTATATACCCGATCCCATGAAAACCACAGGATCGGTGTCGCCATGACCGGCTTCGATGATCGCGAAAAGGCGTTCGAGAACAAGTACAAGCTCGACCAGGAACTCAAGTTCAAGGTCAATGCCCGCCGCAACAAGCTGCTCGGCGAATGGGCCGGCCGGCAGTTCGGGCTGGCCGGCGACGAACTCGATGCCTATGCAAAGAGCGTGGTCATGGCCGATTTCGACCGTCCCGGCGACGACGACGTGCTGCAGAAGGTCGCCGAAGACTGCAAGGCGCGGGGCCTCGCCGTCGGCGAAGGCATGATCCGTGCCGAGATGGAAAAGCTGCTCGAGGTCGCCAAGCAGCAGATCCTCAAGTCGTCCTGACCCGGGCCGCCGTCTTCCGCCCTGGCGGCGTCCGCCGCGTCCGGCCCTTCCCCGGGCCGAAGACGCGGCGGAAGATGGTGTCGACATGGCGGAAATGGTGGCGGAGGTCGAACAGGTCTTCGATCACGCCCGCATCGAGCCGTTCGCGGACGGTCGCGTCGGCGAGGAGCCGATCCTTGAAGGAGCCGCCTTCGCGCCAGGTGGCCATCGCATGCGCCTGGACGATGCGATAGGCGTCCTCGCGGCTGATCCCGGCCTGGGTCAGCGCCAGCAGGACCCGCTGGGAATGCACCAGTCCGCCGAGGGCATCCAGGTTGCGCTGCATCTGATCCGGATACACCACCAGCTTCTCCATCATCCCCGCCGCGCGGTGCAGCGCGAAGTCGAGCGCGATGGTGGCGTCCGGACCGATGACGCGCTCGACCGATGAATGCGAGATGTCGCGCTCGTGCCAGAGCGCGACGTTCTCCAGCGCCGGCACGACCATCCCGCGCACCAGCCGCGCCAGCCCGGTGATGTTCTCCGACAGCACCGGGTTGCGCTTGTGGGGCATCGCCGAGGAGCCTTTCTGGCCGGGGGAGAAGAACTCCTCCGCCTCGCGCAGTTCGGTGCGCTGCAGATGGCGGATCTCGACCGCCAGCCGCTCGAGCGACGAGGCGATGACGCCCAGCGTCGCGAAGAACATCGCGTGGCGGTCGCGTGGGATGACCTGGGTCGAGATCGGTTCCACGGTCAGCCCGAGCTGGCGCGCGACATGGGCCTCCACGCGCGGATCGATATGGGCGAAGGTACCGACCGCTCCCGAGATGGCGCAGGTCGAGATTTCGGCGCGTGCCCGCACCAGCCGCTCGCGGCCGCGCGCGAACTCCGCATGGAATCCCGCAAGCTTGAGGCCGAAGGTCACCGGCTCGGCATGGATGCCGTGGCTGCGCCCGATCGTCGGGGTCAGCTTGTGTTCGTGCGCCCGCGCCGCGAGCGCGGCCAGCAGCCGGTCGAGCGCCGCCAGCAGCAGGCCCGAAGCCTGGTTCAGCTGCACCGCCAGCGTCGTGTCGAGGACATCCGACGATGTCATTCCCTGATGGACGAAGCGCGCGGCCGGCCCGACATGCTCGGCAAGATTCGTGAGGAACGCGATGACGTCGTGCTTGGTTTCGCGCTCGATGGCGTCGATCCGCGCGATCTCCCATCGGCCCTTGCGCCTGATTTCGCGCGCGGCGCTTTTGGGGATGATGCCGAGCGCGGCCTGGGCGTCGCAGGCATGGGCCTCGATCTCGAACCAGATGCGGAACCGGTTCTCGGGTTCCCAGATGGCGACCATCTCGGGACGGCTGTAGCGGGGTATCACGGGGCAGGGTCTCGCTGAAGCTCGTTGTCCGGGGTCAGGCTCGATCGGCGCCGCGATCGCGGCACTCGCCTTCGTCAGGTTCGTGGTCGTGATCGTGATCGTGGCCGTGGTCGTGGTCATGGTCGTGATCGTGATCGTGATCGTGATCGTGATCGTGATCGTGCCGTCGGGCGGTCTCGATCGCGATCGCCCGGGCGCGCAGGTCGCCGGGGGTCACCAGCGACGCTTCGGCGACCAGCCGCTCGAGCGCGGCAAGCCAGTGCCCGTAGTAATTTCCGCCCGGATCGGGGCGGCCCGCGTCGCGCGCTCGCGCCAGTTCCTCGGCCAGCGCCGCGGCCCAATGCGGCCAGGTGAACACCCCGCGGGCGTGCAGGCTGACCGCCAGGGCGAAGGCCGATGCCTCCCAGGGTTCGCGAAACACCGGTCCGTCGGCGTCGCGCGGCAGCAGCGGCAGGTCGTCGAGGACGGGCAAGGTCACGAGGCCGCCTCGAGATAGGGTTCCCAGAGATCGATCCGCACGCTGTCGCCGGCGGCCGCCGCCGGACCCCAGATCTCGCGCGCGGCGAAACGCACGCCGTAGAGATGGGCGGGGTTTTCGCCGAGCCCCGTGGCGTTGGTGTCGGGAAACACGTGGCCGCCGTGATGCGCCTCGATGCGCCCGACGCGACCCCGGCAATAGCGCGGGGCGCGCGTATGCGACGCCGTCGCCGTGGGGACGACACGGACGGTCGCGCCGATCGCGAAGCGCGGCGGCGCGGCAAGGGGGCGCGCGGTCGGTCCGCCGCGCGCCAGAACACGCGGCACGTCGGCGGCCGACAGCGCTGCCCGCGCATGCGCGGGCGGCGGTGCGATCGCGCGGCCGGCTTCGATCTCGCCGGGCACGAGGAAGCCTTCCTCGGTGGCCAGGCGTTCCAGCGCCTTGGTCCAGAGTTCGTAGTAGCTGGCGGAGAGATAATCGACCGGGTGGCGGTTCTCGCGGGCGAAGCGCGAGCGGTCCAGCGTCCAGCGCCCCTGCGCGCCCATCGCCAGGGTCAGCGCGAAGGCGCGCCGTTCCCAGGCCGCGTGGAACACGGGCTCTCCGGGTTCGGGGGCGACCGGCCCCAGCCCGTGCATCCCGCCGAGATCCTGACCGCCATTCATGGGGCGAGCGCCCTGGCGACGCCGATCATCGAGTCGCGCGTCACCAGCGCGGCGAGCCGCTCCTCGCTCCA
>JBIKLI010000167.1:0-9231 GCA_044359885.1 Alphaproteobacteria bacterium
ACGCTGCGTCCGGACGGGGTCATCGTCGAGCCGACCAGCGGCAACACCGGCATCGGTCTGGCGCTGGTGGCGGCGGTGAAGGGCTACCGGCTGATCCTGGTCATGCCGGAGTCGATGTCGATCGAGCGGCGGCGCCTGATGCTGGCCTATGGCGCGGAATTCGTTCTGACGCCGCGCGAAAAGGGCATGCGCGGGGCGATCGAGCGCGCGCAGGAGCTGGTCGCGGCGACGCCGGGCGCCTGGATGCCGCAGCAATTCGAGAACCCCGCGAACATCGACGTCCATGTCGCAACGACGGCGCAGGAGATCCTGGCCGATTTCCCGGAGGGCCTCGATGCGCTGATCACCGGCGTGGGCACCGGCGGGCATATCACGGGCGTCGCGCGCGTGCTGAAGCCGCTCTTCCCGCGGCTGAAGGTCTTCGCGGTCGAGCCGACGCTGTCGCCGGTGATCTCCGGCGGCAAGCCGGCGCCGCATCCGATCCAGGGCATCGGCGCGGGTTTCGTGCCGGCCAATCTCGACACCGCGCTGCTCGACGGCGTCGTCCAGGTCGAGCCCGAGGCCGCGCGCGAGATGGCGCGTCAGGCGGCACGCAAGGAGGGGCTGCTGGTCGGCATCTCCTCCGGCGCGACGCTGGCCGCGATCGCGCAGAAGCTGCCCGGCCTGCCGGCAGATGCGCAGGTCCTGGGCTTCGCCTACGACACCGGCGAGCGCTATCTCTCGGTCGAGGGGTTCCTGCCGGCAGGCGTTTGAGCCGCTGGCAGCGAAAGACACGTGCTCGCGCGCCGATCCCGCACGCGTTCTCGCGCTGGAGCGGGTGTCAACGGGACGCGGCGTGGCGGGCGAGATCGTCCGGATGAAGCTCGCCCTGCGGCGGGGTCTCCGGCACGAAATGTCCGCGATCCGTGCCGCGCACCCGCACGGCGCCGTCGCGGCGGCCCCCGGCCGGCCGCACATGGCCGCCGACATAGCGGATCACGAAGCCGATACGCGGCCGGTCGGAACGATTGGGTTCGGAGCCATGGGCGATGCGCACGTGATGCAGCGACATCTCGCCGGGGCGCAGCACCACGTCGGTCGCCTGATGGTCCTCCACCCTGACCGCGATCTCCTGGCCACGCGAGAGCATGTTGTCGGCGGCGAAGGTGTCGACATGGGGAAGAGGCGTGCGGTGGCTGCCGGCGACGACGCGCATGCAGCCATTGTCCCGGCTGCTGTCGGTCAGCGCCACCCAGGCGGTCACGATGTCGTCGGGTTCGAGGCCCCAGTACTGGGCGTCCTGGTGCCAGCTGACATAGTCGGGGCTGCCGGCGTCCTTGGCGAAGAAATTCGCGCCCCAGACGAACATGTCCGGCCCGACCAGTCCCTCGACCGCGTCGAGGATCGCCGGATGGAAGAGCATGTCCCAGAGGGTGCGGGAGACAAGATGGGTCTTCGATCGCAGGAGCGGCTTGCGGATGTCCGGCGGCAGGGCGCGCACCGCCTCCGCGACGCGCCGGGCGGCGGCGATCTCGGCGGGGCCGAGCACGGGGATCGGGAAGAGGATGCCGCTGCGGGCGAAGTCGTCGCGGTCGGCGGGCGAGAGGGGGGGCATGAAGAAGGGTCTCCAGCGCAGAAACGCCGATGGAGTTTCTGCGCTGGAGAGGGTTTCAGACAAGGCCGGCGAGCAGCCGGCGGGTCACGTCGAAGCCGCGCGCGACGATCATCTCCTTCCAGCGCGGCTCGTCGCCGTAGAAGACCTCGCGCAGCTCGGCCTTGATCGCCCGCCATTCGGCCGATCCGAATTCGCCATGGGCATGCAGCCAGGAATCCGCGCGCAGCGCGTCCAGCGTCCGGTCCAGCGGCCGCACCCCGAATTCCAGCGCCACCACCGAGACCTGGGCGCCCGGTGCCGCGGCGCGCATGCCTGCCGAATTGACGCCGACCAGCGGCGCGGAGGACGAATTGCCAAGGTCCGGCGAGGTGATCTCGTCCTTGCCGAGCCAGGCGCAGAGCCGCTCATAGGCCGCCGGATTGACGCGCGCCGAAGTGATCAGCTCGCCATGGCCGTAGGGTCCGAGCCCGGTGTGGTAGTCGATCACCGCGATCTCGTGCGCATGCTCGCCGAGCGCGGCGAAGATCCGCCGCAGCGTCCGGTTCGACCAGGTCGGCGCGTGGCCGCCGAAGAACACCCCGTCGGGATCGGAATACTGGCCGCCGGACACCGCCTGCTGCAGCGCCATCCGGCCATGGGCGGCGGCATAGGCGTCGAGGCGCGCGCGCGCCGCGGCGCGCGTGGCCTCGTCCCAGTGCGGCGGGCAGATCGCGGTGCGCAGTTCCTCGTAGCCCGCATTGACCGGATAGGGGGCGGAATGGTCGACGAAGTTGCGGTTGAGGTCGACATTGTCCTCGGTCACGCGCCGGGTCCAGGCGAAGCCATGCGGATTGATCGCGTGGATGGCCACCGCGCAGGTGTCGGGCGGCAGGTCGGCGAACAGCCCCTCGCGCAAGCTGGCGGTCTGCGCCCCCGAGCCGCAATAGCCCTCGACGCCATGCGTGGCGGAGATCGTCACCAGCGCCTTGGGGGCGCGCGGCGGGCCCAGCCGCGCCACGTCGCAGGCGAGCATCTCGCCCGCGGGGCCGCGCAGCGGATGGCGAATGGTCTCGATCCGTGCCCCCGCGGCCCCGGCGGCGGCGAGGAAGCGGGCGCGCGCGCCGCTGAAATCGGCGGCGAAGCAATTGTCGGCGGTCATCAGGGTCTCCGGCGATCGATGGCAAGGCGCATCATTGCCCAGCTGACCATCGCCGGCCTAGTCTTCCAGCGATGCGCAAGCTTGCGTCCGCCGTCGCTGCCGTCGTCGCCGTCCTGCTGCTTGCCGCCGCCGGAACCCCGCTGGCGCGCGCCGCCGATCCGTCGCTCGACCGGCTCTTCGAGCGGCTCGCCGCCGCGCGCGGCGCAGCCGAAAGCCAGGCGCTGGAGGCCGAGATCTGGCAGGCCTGGATGCTGGGCGGCGGACCTGCCGCGACCAGCCTGATGCGGATCGGCGTCGGCGCCATGGCGCGCGGCGACCTGCCGGCGGCGCTGGGCGTGTTCGACGCCATCGTCAGGCAGAACCCCGATTTCGCCGAAGGCTGGAACAAGCGGGCGACGGTCCTCTATCTGATGGGCGCCCTCGACGCCGCGGCCACCGATTGCGAGCGCGTCCTGCGGCTGGAGCCGCGACATTTCGGGGCCCTGTCCGGGCTCGGCATGATCCGGATGAAGCAGGCGCGCGTAGAAGAAGCGATCGCGGCCTTCGAGAGGGCCCTGGCGCTCCACCCCAACCTGGACGGCGCCCGGACCGGTCTCGAGACGCTGCGCCGCAGCCGGCGCGACGGCGCCATCTAGCGAGCAAGCAAACCCCCAGTGGAGGGACTGCCCGATGTTGATACGCCGCAAGCGTGGATGGGAAATTCCCGAATCGCGCGTGACGCCGGAAGCGGCCTTCTTCGCCCGGCGCCGCTTCCTCGCCGCCGGTGCCACGGCGGTCGGCGCCCTGGCGCTTCAGGGCCAGTCCTGGTTCGGGCTGGGCGGCGAGCAGCGACTGCCCGATTTCGCGGCCGGCGACCCGTCGCTGCCGCTCTATCCGGTCTCGCGCAGCATGCGCTATCGCGTCGACCGCGAATTGACCCCCGAGCGGACCGCCGTCACCTACAACAATTTCTACGAGTTCGGTTCCTCGAAGAACGTCTGGCAGGCGGCCCAGCGGCTTCCCATCCGCCCCTGGGAGGTCCGGATCGACGGCATGGTCGAACAGGAGCGCAGCGTCGGCATCGACGATCTGCTGAAGGCGCTGCCGCTGGAGGAGCGGGTCTATCGCTTCCGCTGCGTCGAGGCCTGGGCGATGACCGTGCCCTGGACGGGCATTCCGATGCGCCGCTTCGTGGAATACGCAAAGCCGCTCTCCGGCGCGCGCTATATCCGCATGGAGACGTTCCGCAACGCGGATGTCGCCTCGGGGCAGCGCGCGAGCTGGTATCCCTGGCCCTATGTCGAGGGGTTGGCGATCGACGAGGCCGTCAACGAGATGAGCCTGCTCGGCACCGGCGTCTACGGCAAGCCGATGCCCCGCCAGATGGGCGCGCCGATCCGGCTGGTGGTGCCCTGGAAATACGGGTTCAAGAGCGTCAAGTCGGTGGTGCGGTTCACCTTCACCGACCAGCGGCCGAAGAGCTTCTGGGAGGAGCTTCAGGGGGCCGAGTACGGCTTCTGGGCCAATGTCAACCCGAAGGTCGCGCATCCGCGCTGGAGCCAGGCGACCGAGGAGCTGATCGGCGAGAATGGCCGGCGCGTCCCGACGCAGCTCTTCAATGGCTATGGCGAGTTCGTCGCCGACCTCTACACGTCCCGGGAGAAGGAAAGCCTCTGGATGTAGGCGGCGGCAGGCCGAGGCCTCAGAAGCAGCCCAGCCAAGCAAGATCGACGACCAGAGCCGGACCCAGCAGGATCCACGCGGCCAGTCCCGCGCCCAGCGCCAGCGAGGCGCCCAGCCCGAGCAAGGCTGCGGGTGCGGGCATCACGCCGGGCGCGCCGCGAGGCGCGGCACGGGGCGTTCGCGGATCGGCAGGTGCAGCAAGGCCGACCCGACGCCGAGCGCCACGGAGATCCACCACATCGCGTCGTAGTTGCCGACCGCGTCGTAGATCCGCCCGCCGAGCCAGGAGCCCAGGAAGGATCCGACCTGGTGCGAGAAGAACACGATGCCGAACAGCATCGACATGTAGGCGGGGCCGAAGATCGTCGCGACCAGCCCGCTGGTGAGCGGCACGGTCGACAACCAGAGGAGGCCCAGCGCCGCCCCGAAGATCAGCACGCTCGCCTCGGTCTTCGGCGCCAGGATGAAGGCGAGAAAGACGGCGGCCCGTGCGAGATAAAGCAGCGCCAGCAGGTTTTTCTTGACGTAGCGCCCGCCAAGGACGCCGGCGGCATAGGAGCCGACGATGTTGAACAGGCCGGTGAGGGCGAGGGTGAAGGCCGCCAGTTCCGCGGGCAGGCCCTGGTCGCCGAGATAGGCGGGCAGATGCGTCGCCACGAAGACGACGTGGAAGCCGCACACGAAGAAGCCGCCGACCAGCAGCCAGAAGCCGCGATGGCGGAAGGCTTCGGCCAGCGCCTCGCGCAGCGTCTGGCCGCCGGACCCGGCGGCCGGTGCCGCGGCGCCCGGGATGTCGCGCAGCGTCCACAGCAGCGGCGCCATGACCAGCGCCGTCGCCGCCAGCGCCACGAAGGCCCCGTGCCAGGCGAAGCCCGCGATCAGGACCTGGGTATACGGGACCATCGTGAACTGGCCGAGCGAGCCGCCGGCCATCAGGAGGCCCAGCACAACCGAGCGCCGCTCGGGCGGCACCATGCGGCCGACGGCGCCGATCAGCGTGCCCTGGCCGCCGGCGGCGAGCGCCGCCCCGATCAGGACGTTGCCGAGCACGATCTCGGACGGACCGCTGGTCTCGGCAAGCAGGAGCAGGCCGCCGACATAGAGCGCGGTGCCCAGCAGCCCGACCCGCGCGGCGCCATGACGGTCGGCGATCGCCCCGAAGAACGGCGCCAGCGCCCCCCAGAGCAGGTTCTGCAGCCCGACCGCGAAGGTGAACAGCTCGCGCCCGATGCCCAGATCGCCGCTGACCGGCTTGACGAACAGCCCGAAGCCCGCGCGCAGGCCCATGGCGATGGTCATGACCGTGGCGGCGGCGGCGACCACGGCCCACATGCGGGAGGTGAGGGCAGGGGGCGTGGCGCGGGCGGGACTGGACATGTGCGGGAGATTAGACGCAAAACCCGGACCCCGTCCCCGCGAATTCGCCGCGCCATCCAGGAGCGACCCGCATGAGCCCCGTCCCATCCGTCCCCGGTACACCGCCCGTCCTGGGCATCATCGGCGGCAGCGGCGTCTACGACATCGAGGGGCTGAAGAACGTCCAGTGGCAGCGGGTGCTGAGCCCCTGGGGCGAGCCGTCGGACGATCTGATGTTCGGCGAACTCGACGGCCAGCGCATGGTCTTCCTGCCGCGTCATGGCCGCGGACATCGCATCCCGCCCTCGCAGCTCAACTACCGGGCCAATATCGACGCCATGAAGCGCGCCGGCTGCACCGAGCTGATCTCGGTCTCGGCCGTCGGCAGCCTGCGCGAAGATCTGCCGCCCGGCATGTTCGTGATCTGCGACCAGTTCATCGACCGCACCTTCGCGCGCGAGAAGTCGTTCTTCGGTCCGGGCTGCGTGGCGCATGTCTCGATGGCCGAGCCGGTCTGCGCGCGCCTGGGCGATGCGATCGAGGCGGCCGCCCGGACCACCGGCATCGCGATGCGCCGCGGCGGCACCTATCTGACGATGGAAGGTCCGCAATTCTCGACCAAGGCGGAATCGAAGCTCTACCGGCAATGGGGCTGCGACGTCATCGGCATGACCAACATGCCCGAGGCCAAGCTCGCCCGCGAGGCCGAGCTCTGCTACGCGACCGTGGCGATGGTCACCGACTATGATTGCTGGCATCCCGATCACGGCCACGTGACCGTCGACGCCGTGATCAAGGTGCTGATCGACAACGCGGCGCGCGCGCGCGCGCTGGTCAAGGCGGTGGCGCCGCTGCTGCGCGGGCGCGACACGGCCTGTCACGCCGGCTGCCATACCGCGCTGGACGCGGCGATCGTCACCCAGCCGCCGGCGCGCGACCCGGCGCTGGTCAAGCGTCTCGATGCCGTCGCCGGGCGGGTGCTGTCGCGGAACTGATCCGGGCGGCGTCGCTCAGCGGCGCCTGGCCTTCGCCTTTGCTTTGGGCCTCGCCTTTGCTTTGGGCCTCGCCTTTGCTTTGGGCCCCGCCTTCGCCTTCGGTATGGTCCTGGCCTTTGCCTTCGGCGTGGCTTTGAGTTTCGGCTTGGCCTTGGCCTTGGCCTTGGGCTTCGGCTGTACCCTCGGCTTGGCTTTTGCCTTTGCCTTCGGCTTGACCTTCGTCTTCGGCTTGACCTTCGTCTTCGGCTTGACCTTCGTCTTCGGTGCCGTGGCGGCCTTCGCGGCCGGCTTGGCCTTGGCCACGGGCTTCGTCGCCGCGAGATGCCTTGCGAAGAAGGCGACCGCCCGCGCACGCGCCTGTTTTGCGGATCCGGCGTCGAAGCTGCCGCGCGCGTCGCAGTTGAAGCCGTGGCCCGCGGGGTAGACATGGACCTCGACGGACTTGTGACCGGCAGCGCGGACCTTGTCGACATCGGCCATCGGGATGGCGTGATCCTTCTCGCCGAAATGGAACTGCACAGGGCAGCCGGGCTTCTCGGCCGCGACCGCGCCGATGCCGCCGCCGTAATAGGAGACCCCGGCGGCGAACCCCTTCAGCCGGGTGCACGCGACCCAGGCGAGGAACCCGCCCCAGCAATAGCCGACCACGCCGACCTTGCCGGCCGAGGCCACGGCATCGCGCGCGGCGGCGATGTCGATCAGCGCCGCCTCGGTGGGCGAGGCCTGCTTGTGGCCGAAGCCGCGCTTGATGTCGTCCTCGCCGTAGCCCAGCTCGATCGACGGCCGGATGCGGTCGAAGAGTGCCGGGACGATCGCGACATAGCCGTCGCGCGCGAAGCCGTCGGCGACGCCGCGCATATGCGCGTTGACCCCGAAGATCTCCTGGATGACCACCAGCGCGCCCTTGGGCCTGCCCGCGGGCTTCGCGACATAGGCCGTCGTTCCGAAGCCGTCCGACGTCCGCAGGATGATCGTCTCGCCCATGGCTTGCATCTCCCGTGCGAAATTGTGACGGCGCCGACTCGGCGCCGATCAGACATTGAATCTGAACAGGATCACGTCGCCGTCCGCAACCACGTAGTCGCGGCCCTCGACGCGCATCTTGCCGGCCGACTTGGCGCCGGCCTCGCCGCCCAGTGCCACATAGTCGTCGTAGGCGATCACCTCGGCGGCGATGAAGCCGCGCTCGAAATCCGTATGGATCGCGCCGGCGGCCTCGGGCGCCTTGGCGCCGCGGCGGACCGTCCAGGCGCGGGCCTCCTTGGGCCCGCAGGTGAAATAGGTGAGCAGGCCCAGCAGGCCGTAGCCGGCGCGGATGACGCGCGCCAGGCCGGGCTCCTCCAGGCCGAGCGAGGACAGGAATTCCGCCTGGTCGGCCGGCGCCAGCAGCGACACCTCGGCCTCGATCGCGGCGGAGATGACGACCGCCGAGGCATGCTCCGCCTTCGCCATGTCGAACACCCGCTGGGAGAGCGCGTTGCCGTCATGCGCCGACCCCTCCTCGACATTGCAGACATAGAGCACGGGCTTGGCGGTCAGCAGCTGGAAGCCCTTGACCAGCGCCGCTTCCTCCGGCGACCCGGGGCGCCAGGCGCGGGCGGGCCGGCCTTCGCGCAGCAGCGCCAGGATCGGCTCCATCGCCGCCAGCTGCTGGGCGCAGTCCTTGTCGCCGGTCCGGGCCCGCTTCTGCAGCGCCGGCACGCGCTTTTCGAGGCTGTCCAGATCGGCCAGCATCAGCTCGGTCTCGACCGTCTCGCGGTCGCGCAGCGGATCGATCGACCCTTCGACATGGGTGATGTCCCCGTCCTCGAAGCAGCGCAGGACATGGGCGATCGCGTCGACCTCGCGGATATTGGCGAGGAACTGGTTGCCCAGCCCCTCGCCGCGCGAGGCGCCGCGCACCAGCCCGGCGATGTCGACGAATTCGAGCTGGGTGTTGACGACCCGGGCCGATTTCGCGATCCCGGCGAGGCGGTCGAGCCGGTCGTCCGGAACCGCCACCCGCCCGACATTGGGCTCGATGGTGCAGAACGGATAATTCGCGGCCTGGGCCGCGGCGGTCGCGGTCAGGGCGTTGAACAGCGTCGACTTGCCGACATTCGGCAACCCGACGATGCCGCATTGGAAACCCATCAGTCCTGATCCTTCCTGTCCGGTGCCGGCCGCGGCGGCTTCAGCTTGGGCGGCGAGAGCGCCAGGGCGACGCGGCTGGCGAAGCGCGCTTCCTGGCCTGAGAGAAGATCGGGGATCTCCCGGGCGACGGCGTCGAGCAACGGTTCGAGCCAGGCGCGGTCCGCCCGCGCGAAATCGTGCAGGACATAGCCGGCGACCAGGTCCCGGTCGCCCGGATGCCCGATCCCCAGCCTGACGCGCCAATAGGCCTGACCGGCATGCTGGTCGATGGAGCGCAGCCCGTTATGGCCGCCATGCCCGCCGCCGACCTTCACCCGGATCCGTCCCGGCTCAAGATCGAGTTCGTCGTGCAG
>JBIKLI010000504.1:0-2509 GCA_044359885.1 Alphaproteobacteria bacterium
CCCGCCGACCGGCAGGGAAACAGACACCCTCGACGAGGCCTGACGCACCAGATTGATTTGTTCGCCTTGCACGAGGTGCGTATTCCGGCGCAAGGCGGCCAGTGATTCCGACGGAAGGCGGCCACCCGCTGAGGGTTGCCGAAGCAACGCAAGGTCGGCCTGCGCTTTCTTCCGGGCGGTTTCGGAATTCCCCCTTGCCCCGCTTTGCGTCACGGTCGCGGGATTCGCGGCAAGGGCCGGCGCGGCATGCCTGTCTTCGCGGCGCCCCGATCGGCCGGGATTATCCGCCGTGGCGCACGCTGATGGATGGTGGCGCCGATCGGGCAGGATCGAGGCATGGCGGGCAAGGAAACGGACGGCCGGACGCGGCATTGCGCCCCGCCCGGTCGCGCCCCAAGTTGCGCAGCGTGATCCGGATCCCCGTCATCTGGCTGCGGCGCTTCTGGCCCGAGGCGCTGCTCGCCGTCCTCCTCGCGCTGCCCTGGCTCGCGCTCCTCGTCCTGGGCGCGATGTGGCTATGGGACAATGGCCGGGTGCTGGAATGGGCGCTCGCCTCCGCGGCTCTGGTGCTGGCCGGACTGCCGTTGCGCGTGTTCGTCCGCCGCCGGGCCGAGGCGCGGCTGCAGCCCGACTCCACCGCCGAGCCGATCTGGGACGCCGAGGAAAGGGCCGCCTGGGCCAAGGTCCAGACGCTGGCCGAGGCCACCCCCATCCTGGGCTGGGACGAGTCGGACCGCGCGGAAGCGCTGATGCGCGAGACCATCGAACTCGTCGCCCGCCACTTCCATCCCGACCGCGACGACGCTGTCGCCCACGTCACCCTGCCGGAAGCGCTGCTGCTGGCGGAAATCGTCTCCCGCGGGTTGCGCCGCTGGGTCCTCGAGCACGGCGCCTTCGCCCAGCGCGTGAAGATCAGCCAGCTTCTCTACGCCAAGCGCCAGGTGGACCGGTACGGCACCGTCGCCTGGAATGCCTGGAAAGTCGCCGAGCCCGTCTGGCGGGCCTTCCGTTTCGTCCGCAACCCCGTCACCGCCATCGCGCAGGAGGCCGCCCGCCTCACCACCGCCCAGGTCACCGGCCTTCTGGGCGAAAGCCTGCGCCGTGTCGCGACGCAGGAGATCATCCTCCAGACCGGTCGCACGGCCATCGACCTGTACGCGGGCCGGCTGCGCCGATCCTCGGAGGAGCGCGCCGCCCTCATCGCCGCCGACGCCGCGACAGCGAAAGAGGAAGCGCCGCTGCGGCTGCTGCTGGTCGGCCAGGCCCGCGCGGGCAAGACCTCCCTCCTCAACGCACTGGCCGGCGCGTCGCGCGGGCAGGTGGACGCGCCCGTCACGCAGGATGGGGTGCGCGAGCATCTGGTGCGCGTGGATGGCCGCCCGGCGCTCAATGTGGCCGACATGCCGCCCCTGTCCAACCCCGCCCGTTTCCTGGAGCAGGCGGCGCGCGCCGACATCATCCTGTGGGTCTGCGTCGCCATCGGCCAGCCGCGCGAGCCCGACCGCGCCGCGCTGGAGGCGCTGCGCGCCTGGGCCGCCGAGCGCCCGGCCAACCGCATTCCGCCGCTCTTCGTCGCGATGACCGGCGCCGACCGGCTGCTGCCCGCCGCGACGCTGCGCCCGGACTCGATGCCCGAGCCGGTGCGCGAGGCCGCCGCCGCGCTGGCCGGCGCGCTGGATCTGCCGGCGGGCGATGTCGTCCCCGTCGCCCTGGGCGCCGCCGCGGCGCCCTGGAACCTCCCCGCGCTATGGGCGCGGCTGGAGGGCGCGATGGAGCCCGCCCGCATCGCCCGCTTCGCGCGGATCGCCGAACGCGACCACCGCCCGTCCCTGATGGCCGAGGCGGGAACCCTGGTCCGCAGCGCGGGGGCCGGCATCCGGCGGCTCTGGGATTCCCGGCGATCGTGAGGTCGCTGCGCATGGGCCTGTCGCGACGGCGCCGGCGTGCGTCCGACGGCATCCGGCGTCGGGCGATCGCAGCGTGACGGCGCCGCTCGACGCCGCGTCCTGGGTCACGCAGACGATCGCCGCCGACCCCCGGGCCATGGCTCGATTGTCGAGCCGTCCGCGAATTGGGGTTGCCCGGCCGGGGCATCGCCCCCGGGGTCGTGCGCAACCTGATCGACACCGATCCCGCCCGCCGGCACCGCGACCGAAGCGCCTGCGAGGCCGAACACGCCGGGGACCACACGCCAGGACCGAGAAACCGGCGCTCTTGTGCGCGCCGCCGCCAGATCCCTCTCCGCACCGGCGTTTGACATGCCGGGCTGGGTGGCGTTTGTTTTTTTCGGTCGAACTGTTTTTCCTGTTGTGCCGAGCTGACCATCGAGACAGATCTGCTACGTCAGTAGTACATCTCACGCAGTCTGAGGCCGAAGGCGGCACGGAACGCATTCTCCGACATCGGGTTGTCGGCATACACGCCGATGCCGGTCGTCCACTGCTCCTCGTCGTTGTCCCTGCGGGTCCCGGTGACGTGGTGTCCTAGCGACAACCCGGAGCGACATCTG
>JBIKLI010000168.1:0-9225 GCA_044359885.1 Alphaproteobacteria bacterium
CAACTTGCGCAGAATCGGAATTCTGATCCATGCGAATCAATGGGTTGGCCGAAAAGTCGGCACTACATTTCTGGTTCAGTGTCGTTGGGCGGACAAACTCGTCGGCAGCACGAGGTCATCCGCGCGGATGCGCTTGGGCAGGACGATGCCGAGGCGAGCGAGGAGTGCCGCCTGGGCGTCGTCAGGCTGCGCGATGCAACGCAATCTGATGTCGCCCATCGTGGATGTAGGCAGAACGACATCGTGGGACTGGATGCGTGCCAGTTCCTCGAGGATGGTCCGCGGCGAATTGCCGAGACCGGCGCGCTGCTGCCACATCTCCAGGGTCTTCCACAGGACGAAGGCGAGGAAGCAGACGGGGATGTGGGCGTGCACGCGATCCTCGCGCCAATGCCAGATGCGCCTCCAGCGCGGATTTGTGCTCCAGGAGATGATCGAGCGCCCTGTACAGCCGGTCCTTGTTGACGAGGTCATCGCTCAGTCGCAGCAGATCCGTCAGCGCCGTGCGCTGGAGCCAATCCTCGGCGATGTGCAGTTCGCTCGACGGCTCGCAAAGACGCGCCGCCATCAGGACCGAGGCGATCGTCGACCATGGCACCGATTCCTTGCCGCTCGCCAGCAGCCGGTCGCAAAGCTCCGCCAGCCCTGTCCCGCGCCACAGCGCCAGAGCGAGATAGACGTCGCCAAACTGCCGCGAGCGCTCGACGCGAACGCCCTTCAACCGCACGGGCACCGTGACATCCGGCTTGCCGTCGTCGAACAGGTCCGCCTGTTCCGGCGCGCCGATCAGGCTGCGCGCCAGCGCGCGGGTCCGAACCTGACCGCGCGCATCGAGTTCGCCAAGATGCGCCACCGTTCGTTGGACAATGCGTCTGCCATGACGCTCGCTGCGCACGAGACGCCAGTAGCGATGCGTCTTGGCGTCCTTCCTGCGAATCGTGTGGCGCAGATACATGCCCCATCACAACCCACTCCGAATCGCTCAAAAAAGGGGGTAGGTCGGCACGACACGCGCTTTTGCACCGCGCGGATCAGCCAGTCCCTTGATCTCCATGAAGCCGGCGGCTCGATAAAAACGGAATCCTTCGGCCAACTGCGCAAGTTGGGCTAGGCCGACGGGGCCGGACGCCACGCCGCCAGGAACGCATCGACCTCCGCGCGGGTGGGCGTCGTCGTGCGGCTGCCGAACTCCCGGCATTTGAAGGCTGCGGCGACATTGGCGAAGCGCGCGGCGGTGGCCACGCTCCGGCCCTCGGCGAGGGCGAGCAGGAAGGCGCCATGGAAGACGTCGCCGGCGGCAAGCGTGTCCACGGCGACGATTTTTGGGGCGGGTTCGCCGCGCAGTCGATCCTCGTCCAGCCAGTGGAACCCGTCGGCGCCGACCGTCACGCCGAGGAAGCCGCCGCAACGGCGGCGAGCGGCGCGCAGACCAGCCTCCGGATCGGTGCGTCCCGACCAGTCCTCGAGCGCGGCTTGCGACCACACCACATGGGTCGCGCGGGCCATCAGATCCTCGAGCACGGCGTGGGGGGCGATGTCGGCGTCGAGCATCGCGATCGCGCCCGCGGCCCGCGCCGCGTCGAGGGTCCGCGCGGCGCCCGCAGGCCATCGCGCATCGACCATGACCCCGTCGAAACGCCCGATGCCCTGGACCGGCAGCCAGGATGGGTCCGGGTCCAGCGCAGGATCGTAATAGGGAACGATCAATCGCTCGCCGTGGCGGTCGATGAGGATCGCGGAGACCGGCGACGACCTGCCGGCGATGCGACGGACCCGGTCGACGCAGACGCCGTAGCTGCGCATGTCCGCGAGGATGTCGTCGCCGATCGGATCGTCCCCGCAACGGCCCCAGAATTCGATCCTGCCCCCGAGCCGGCCGATGGCGCAGGCGGCCGACGCCGCCATGCCGCCGCCGGTGCCGACGCAATCGAGTGCCATGATCTCGGTCGGGACCGGCGGGATCTCCTCGACCCGGAACAGCCAGTCCCAGGTCACGATCCCGCAGGTCAGGAGGCTGACCATGGATGACGTCCGGCGAAGCCCGGCAGGGCCGCGGCCAGCGCGCTCAGTCCGAAGCCGACGAAGAGCAGTCCGGCGCAGCGTGTGACCAGACGCTCGCGCCGGCGGTAGAAGTCGCGGACGGTGGCGAGCCCGGCGAACCACACCAGCAGCAGCGCCGCCGCGGCGCCGCCCGCCATGCTCGCGGCCACCAGCAGCGGCGCGCCGGCGAAATCGAGCGCGTCGGCATGCGGGCCGAGCAGGGCCGCGAACATGCCGACAGCGACCGGATAGCCCTTGGGATTGGTGAGGCCGAAGATCAGGCCGCGGCGCAGCGGCCGGTCGAACAGGGCAAGTCCGGCCTCGGCCGCGCTGCGTGCCTTCAACGCCTGCCAGCCCAGCACCAACAGATAGAGGCCGCAAGCGAGCCCGAGCAGATCGAAGATCGCCGGGTGGATCGCCTGGGCGCCGACCAGGGCGAGCAGTGCGAGGCTGGTCCAGAGCAGGTCGCCTGCCATGTGGCCCAGCACGAATCCGAAGCCGGCGCGGCGCCCCCTTGCGGCGCACAACCCGAGCAGCGCCACGAAAGCGGGGCCGGGCGTGACGATGTAGAGCGCGCCGGCGGCCGCCGCGAGCAGGGGCAGGCCGCCGCTCACGTCAAAGGACGCCGTAGCGTGCGAAGACGGTGGCCAGTTTCTCGCCCTTCTGCAGTGCCGACAGCGTCTTGTGTTCGCCGAGCACTTTCTCCAGCGCCGCCCCGAGGACTTTCGCCTCGATCGCCTTCGGGATCACGACGACGCCGTCGGCATCGCCGAAGACGAGGTCGCCCGGTTCGACGCGCACACCGCCGACTTCGACCGGGACGTCGATTTCCGCGACGATGCCGCGTCCCTTCGAATCGAGTGGCCCGATGCCGCCGGCGAAGACCGGGAACTTCATCTTGCGGATATGGACGATGTCGCGGACCAGTCCGTCGGTCACGCACGCCGCCGCGCCACGCGCCTTCGAGGCGGTCGACAGCAGCCCGCCCCAGGGCGCGATGCGCGGATTGCCGGAGCAGCCCAGAACGCAGACCTCGCCCTTCTTCAGGTCGTCGACCAGCTTGATCTCCAGCTCGTAGGGATTGCCCGGCTGGACATGGAACATCTCGCGGTACATCCCCGTCCGCGCGCGGCCCAGAAAGGAAAGCGAGTCGTCGAGCGGCCGGATGTTCGGGGCCAGCGCCTGGCCGGTCCAGCCCAGATTGTCGAGCGTGTCGGACACGACGGCGACGAAGAGATGCTTGCGCGCCTTGGCGAGCAGGGCAGGGGTGGCTGCGGTCATCGGATCGGCTTTCGGCAGGAGGAGGATCGGCGGCTTCAGTAGGTCGCGCGGCCGCCCGAGACGTCGAAAACGGCACCGGTCGAGAAGCTCATCTCCTCCGATGCCAGCCAGCAGATCATGGCGGCGACTTCGGTGATCTGGCCGAACCGGCCCATCGGGATCTTCGACAGCATGAACTGGATGTGGCTCTCGGTCATCTGCTTGAAGATGTCGGTCTCGACGGCCGCCGGCGTGATGCAGTTGACCCGTATGCCGGTTTTCGCGAGTTCCTTGCCCAGCGACTTGGTCAGCGCGATCAACCCGGCCTTGGCCGAGGAATAGGCCGAGGCGTTGGGATTGCCTTCCTTGCCGGCGATCGAGGCGATGTTGACGATCCGGCCGTAGTTGCGCTCGATCATCAACGGCACGACGGCGCGCGCGCAGAGGAACGGGCCGGTGAGGTCGACATCGATCACCTTGCGCCAGTCCTCGGGGCTGTATTCCCAGACCGTCACGTTGGGGCCGGTGATGCCGGCATTGTTGACCAGGATGTCGACCTGCCCCATCTGGCCGATCGCGGACTGGGCCGCGGCGGTGACCGACGCGGCGCTGGTGACGTCCACCAGGCAAGTGTTGATCTTTCCGGTGCCGGCGAGGCGCTTGGCGGCGGCGTCGAGGGCGGCGGCGTCCATGTCCCAGAGGCTGACCTCGGCGCCTGACTGCAGCATGCGTTCCGCCGCGGCGAGCCCGATGCCGCGTGCGCCGCCGGTGATCACGGCCTTGCGGCCGGCGAGGTCGATCCTGTTCATGTGCGTTTCCCGCCCTGGATGATGAAGAAGCGGCGCAGTTTCCGGCTTGCCGCGTTCCGGGGCAAGCCCGCAGGAAGAACCTAGTCGCGGCGCGATCCGGCCAGGGACCGGAGCGCCGCGCGCCAGTCGCCCTCGGCGAGATAGCCGGTGGCGAGCGCGCCGCCGGCGATCATCCCGGCGACGGAGAGCGCCGCGCCCAGCGACAGGGCCGAAAGCCCGGTCACGCCCTGGCCGATCGTGCAACCGCCGGCGAGCACGGCGCCGCATCCCATCGCTGCGGCACCCCAGAGATGCCGGACCAGGTCGTCGCGCCCGGCAAAGCCCTCCCACCGGAAACTGCCGCGCGCGATCGCCGAGGCCCCGGCACCCAGTATCGCGCCGATGCAGGTGGCCGCCGCGAAGGTGAAGTCCAGCCCGGTCGCGAACATCGCGTAGGCGATCGCCTCGCCGGTCGGTGCGACGAAGCTGAGCGAGGACGGTGGCACCGGATCGAACTCGTCCCGGAGGAGCCATCCGGTCGCGGCCCAGGCGGCGACCACGAGTCCGCCGGTGGCGATCGCGCCGGTCAGCAGCGCGACGCGTGCCCGCAGCCTCGGATCTGCAAGTGCCCATGCCGCGAGGGCGGTCGCGGCCGCCGCGGCCAGGGCGAAGCGTGCGGGCGGCGCGCGCAGCCCCAGAAGGTCGGGCAGCGATTGCGGCACCGGCAGCGTGATGGTGGTCGCTGCGGAGAAGGCGGATCGCAGCGGCGCCAGGACCCCGCGCATGGTGGCGTAGGCGACGATACCGAGGATCAGCGCCACGACCAGTGACTTGAGATTTCCTGCTCCCAGGCGCGCCAGGGTCCGGCTGGCGCACCCGCCCGCCAGCGTCATGCCGATGCCGAACAGGGCGCCACCCGCGAGGCTGCCCGCCCAGGCCAGTCTGGCGCTGCCATGCGCCGTGTCGCGGAGCGCGACGAGACCGGCGGCGTCGAGCGCCTGGGCGCCGAGAATCGCGGTCGCCGCCGCCAGCGCCCAGGCCTTGAGCCGGGTCGCGTCGCCAAGCCCGGCCCAGTCGCTGACCGCCCCCATCGTGCAGAAGCCGCTGCGCTCCGTCACCGCGCCGAAGGCGAACCCGATCGCCAGCCCCACGGCGGGCAGCAAGACAGCAAGATATGCATCCATGGCGCGTCGTTCCGGTCTTCACCTGGGTCGCATCGGGGGTGGCGTTGGGGTATAGCGCCGCCCGGGTGACACCCTTATCTATTCCAATGGAGCCGCGATCGCCATGACCGACCTTCTCGACGTCAAGGGTCTCACCTGTCCGTTGCCGGTGCTTCGGGTGCGCAAGCGCGCGCGCGACCTGGCTGCCGGTGCCGAATTGACCATCCTCGCGACCGATCCTGGCGCGCCGCGGGACATCCAGGCCCTTTGCGAGACCTCGGGGCTCGAATTCGTCGGGTCGCGCGAGGTCGACGGCGCGTTCGAGATCCGCATACGGCGCGCCGCTTGACCGTGCCCCCGCCGGCCGGCAGCGCCGAGGCCGGCAGCACGCGCACCGGGTTCGTGCTCCTCGGCCTTCTGGCCTTCTTCTGGGGCGTGAACTGGCCGATGATGAAACTGGCCGTCACGGATTTCCGCCCCTGGAGCTTCCGTACGGCATGCATCGTTCTCGGCAGCCTCGGGCTCTTCGCCTGCGCGCGGATCGCGGGACAACGCATCGCGATCGCGCGTCGCGACCTGCGTCCGCTTCTGCTCGCCTCGTTCTTCAACACGACCGTTTGGCATCTTTGTTCCGCCTACGGCCTGATGCTGATGGCGTCGGGCCGGGCCGCGATCATCGCCTTCACCATGCCGCTCTGGGCGACGCTGCTGGCGGCGCCCGTGTTGGGAGAACCGGTGACCCGGGCCAAGCTGGCAGGGCTGGGGCTGGGACTGGCGGGGCTTGGCTGCCTTCTGGCGGGCGAGGCAACGGCGATCGGCGCCGCTCCCCTGGGCGCACTGCTGATGCTCGTCGCGGCGGTCGCCTGGGCGGCCGGATCGCTGGCGGTCAAGCGGCATCGCTGGACGATGGGTGCCTTTCCGCTCACCGCCTGGCAGCTTGTCCTGGGCGGATTGCCGATCATCGGCGGCTGGGTGATCCTGGAGGGCGGCGACTGGTTGCGCCACGGTCTCGCGGCGCCGAGCTGGCCGGGGATCGCCGGCGCGCTCTATGCCGCCACCGTGCCGATGGTGTTCTGCCACTGGGGCTGGATGCGCGTGCTGCAGACCTTCCCGGCGTCGGTGGCGGCGATCGGCACGTTGCTGATCCCGGTGATCGGCGTGTTCAGCGCGGCGCTCGTGATCGGCGAAACCGTCGGGCCCACCGAGATCGCGGCACTGGGGCTGACGCTGGCAGCACTCGCGATCGTACTGGGGCCGCGTCTGCCTTGGCTGGCGCGGCGCTGAGCTCTCACGCGCCGCCGCGTTCCGCCGGGCTTGCCGTGACGGCGGCCTGCGTGGCCCGGCGCGCCTGCCGACGACGGGCGACATAGGCGCCGATGAAGACCAGCGCGAACATCGTCAGCATCGTGACGCCGAACGCCAGGATGATGTCGCCGATCAGGCGTTCCAGGGCCTGGCCGAAGACATAGCCGAAGCCGGCGAAGCTGAGGGCCCAGATGAAGGCGGCGATGAAATTGAGGGCTGCGAAACGAAGCGGCCGCACGCCGCTGGTGCCCATCGCGAAGGACGCGACGTTGCGCACCCCGTAGATGAACCGGAAGGAGAGGATGAACCAGGTATCGTAGCGCCGCAGCAGGTCCAGCGCGGTTTCGACGCCGCCGCGCCATTTGGGATAGCGCAGCAGCAACTGGCCACCCCAGCGCCGCCCGATCCAGAACCAGCATTGGTCGCCGCAGAATGATCCGATCCAGGCCGACATGAAGACCGCCGTCCAGTCGAGCAACCCGTGATGGGCAGCCATGCCCATGAAGATCACGAAGGTCTCGCCTTCGAAGAACGTCCAAATGAAGATGCCGGCGTAGATCAGCAGGCCGTAATCTGCGACCAAGCCCCGAATCGTATCGATATCCACGGAGACTCTTTCCTGTTGAGGGCCAGGCCCCTAGATTTGCAACCGGGCCGCGCAGCATCAGGCGCGCGCGGAGCATAGAGGAGAACCATGTTCCGGCAAGCCATTCGATGGATCGCCGTCGCTGCGGTCGTCTTGGTCGTCGCGCCGGCCGGGCCCGCCCTGGCGCAGGAAGCAGGCGCAGGAGCGGCGGGCAAGACCGACAACACCCATCCCAATTCCCGCAAGACGAACCAGGGCAATGCCCGTGTCATCCATGCTGGCCCTGGGGCGCCGGCCGTGGGGAGTGTCTTCGTGCCGCCGGCGCAGGAGAAACGCGACACGCGGCGATGACGGGATGGTGCCGGCTGTCGGAATTGAACCGACGACCTACCGCTTACAAGGCGGTTGCTCTACCCCTGAGCTAAGCCGGCTTCCAGCGTTCGACCGCTACACCCTTCGCGCCGGATTCTCAACGCCGCGACGTTTCGTACAGGGCGATCGCCGCCGCATTCGAGACGTTCAGGCTCTCGACCCCGCCGCCGGCCATGGGGATCCGCACCAGCAGGTCGCAGCGTTCCTTCGTCAGCCGCCGCAGCCCCTCGCCCTCGCTGCCCAGCACCAGCGCCACCCTGCCCGTCAGATCGGCATCCGCGATCGTCTGTGTCGCCGATCCGGCAAGACCGACGCACCAGACATTGGCCTCCTTCAGGCTGTCCAGGGCCCGGGCGAGGTTGACGACCCGCACCAGGGGCACCAGCTCCATCGCGCCCGACGCGGATTTCGCCATCACGGCGCTGGCCGCTGGAGCGTGACGCTCCGGCAGGATCACGGCGGCCGCGCCGAAGGCCGCGGCGCTGCGCAGGATCGCCCCCACATTGTGCGGGTCGGTCACCTGATCGAGCGCCAGCAACCTCACCCGCGGCCGGTCGGCGATCAGTCGCAGCAGGTCGTCGATATCGAGCGGCTCGAGATCGCCTGCCTGGACGGCGAGGCCCTGATGGACGGCGCCGCGGGGCAGCAAGCCCTCAAGCTCGGGCCGAGGGAGGGCCTCCGTCGGCGGCAGCGGTTCGCCGCGCGCCGTCTGCTGGGCCGCGATCCGCGGCCCCAGTTCGGCCAGCGTCTCCGGTGTCGCCACGACCCGCGAAATGCGGCGCGCGGGATTGCCGATGGCAGCAAGGGTCGCATGGATCCCGTAGATCCAGCCACCACCTGGGCCACCGGGACGCGGCGACCGGGCCGGCGCGCTGGCGGGGGAAGCTGACGGTTTCGGCGCCGGGGCGGGCCGCGACGCTGCGGGCGCAGCCCGGGCCGGCTTCGACCCGGACCGGCCAGGCGAATCGCCCCGCGTGCCCGATGGCGAACCGGGCGGCGGACGCGAACCGTGGCGGCGAGGGGCGCGCTGACCGGGGCCGGTTTCTGAGCCGGCGAGGGCAGGCTTGCGGGGGCCGAAGCGGGGCTTGCGTTTCATCTGTCCGGGCCGTACTATTCCTATGCAGGTTCATTCGCAAGTCACTCCTCCGTCGGACAGAATAGTGTCCGCGGACGGGGTGGCTTGTTTCGTATCGCAAAACGGGTCGTTGACAAAGAGCGGGGCTATCAAATAACTCGCGCGCTTGGCCGTCGTGGGTAGCAAGCCGATCTGGACGGAGGGGTGGCCGAGCGGTCAATGGCAGCAGACTGTAAATCTGCCCTCTTCGGAGTTCGAAGGTTCGAATCCTTCCCCCTCCACCAGACCGGGCAGCCAGGGCGGGTTCAGGCGAAACGCGGGACAGACGAGACGCCGCCTCACGGCGGCGAAGGAGTGGATCAGGGTCGCGGCCCCCGTGCCAGCGCCCAAGCGGGTGTAGCTCAATGGTAGAGCTCCAGCCTTCCAAGCTGGCTACGTGGGTTCGATTCCCATCACCCGCTCCAGAGATGACGATCGCGCCGGCCCTTCGCGGGCGGGCCCAGACGGAGGCAGGAAAGAGGCGACGATGAGCAAAGCGAAATTCGAGCGGAACAAGCCGCACTGCAACATCGGGACGATCGGTCACGTCGACCATGGGAAGACGTCGCTGACGGCGGCGATCACGAAGGTGCTTGC
>JBIKLI010000505.1:0-2508 GCA_044359885.1 Alphaproteobacteria bacterium
GCGGTCAATGCCCCGCCGGGCCGCGTCGCGGTCTTGACGCGGACCGTCGCGCCGTCCTTGTCGACCCGGGTCGCGAGGTCGCGCTTCAGCACCCGGCGCGTCGCGCGCTCGATGCGCACGCCGAGCGTCGACGTCTCGCAGAGACAGGCCTGCGCCGCGGCGTCGAGGGCGTCCGGCCGAGTCAGGACCTGGATCTGGGCGAGCATCCGGCCCTTCTTGCCGAAGCCGGGGATCTGCAGGACGTCGAGCACGCCCGGGACGGCGCGCAGCCTTTCGAGGCCGATGGCCAGATCCTCGGCCGTCTGGTCGTCGACCTCGAAGCGGAGGGTCGCGATCTCCTCCTCCGCGGCGGGGACGGATGCATCGCCGGGCAGGGCGACCTCCGCGAAGGCCGCGACGCGCAGCACGTTGCTGATGCCGGCGAAGCGTTTCGTGCCGAAGCCGTGGCCCACGCGGCCGAGACGCAGCCGCCGGCGAGGCAGGCCCTGGCCCGGCATCAGGTGGCGCAGGATCGCGGCTCCGGTCGGCGTCACGCGCTCGCCGGGGCGGCCGTCGTCGAAGACCTCGAGACCTTCGAGCAGCAGCGCCGTGGCCGGGGTCGGCACCGGCAGGTCGCCATGCGCGCTGCGCACGCGCCCGGATCCGAGCGGGACCGGCGTCGTCGACCATCCGGCCGCGCCGATGTCCTCGATCAGCGCCGCGGCGGCGACGATGTCCATGATCGAGTCCCAGGCGCCGACCTCGTGGAACGACACCTCGGCCGGGGCGATGCCGTGGACGCGGCCCTCCGCCTCGGCCAGGACGGCGAAGATCGCGATCGCGCGCCGCGCGACCCCGGCCGGCAGTCGCGCGCGTTCGATCAGGGCGCAGATGTCGCGGAAGGCGCGATGCGGCGCGTCGCGCCGTGGCGGCGCCACCAGGAACCGCGTTCCCGCCAGGATGCCGTCGTTGAACGGTACGGCGCCGGCCGCGACGCCTTCCGGCAGGTCGATCGCCGCCAGCGCGGCGTCGACCGCGGCATGGCGATCCGGCCAGGCGTCGAGCAGGGCCGCCACGAACATGTCCCCGGCGATGCCGCCGACCGGTTCCAGATGGATATGCATGGCGCGATGATATCCGAAAACCATCCGGCCCGCTTGCCAAGCGGTCCGGTTCGGCGCCTGATGGGCATGACCGGGGGGACGAGATGGCCATCGAAAAGCGCAGCTTCGGGCGGACCGGACATAAGAGTTCGGCGGTGATCTTCGGCGCCGCGGCGCTGGCACGGGCCGACAGGGAGACGGCGGACCGGGTGCTGGAACTGCTGCTGCACCATGGTGTCAACCACATCGACACCGCGGCGCGCTATGGGGATTCCGAACTGCATGTCGGACGGTGGATGGACGATCACCGCGACCGTTTCTTCCTGGCGACCAAGACCGGCGAGCGCGACTATGCCGGGGCGCGCGACGGCATCGCGCGCTCGCTGGAGCGGCTGCGTACCGACCGGCTCGACATGATCCAACTGCACGCCCTGGTCCATCCCGACGAGTGGGAGCGTGCGCTGGGGCCCGGTGGTGCGCTCGAGGCCTGCCTCGAGGCGCGCGCGGCCGGCAAGGTGCGGTTCATCGGCGTGACCGGTCACGGCTGGACCGTCGCCGCGATGCATCGCCGCAGCCTGGCGCGTTTCGACTTCGATTCGATCCTGATGCCCTGGAACTGGGTCGCGGCGCGCCACCCGACCTATGCCGCGGATTTCGAGCGCACGGCGGCGCTGGCTGCCGAGCGCGACGTCGCGATCCAGACCATCAAGGGAATCGCCCGCGGACCCTGGGCCGCCGGCGCCGCGCGCGACCGCACGACGTGGTACCAGCCGCTGGCCGCCATGGAGGACATCCGGCCCGCGGTCCATTGGGTCCTGTCGCGTCCGGGCATCTTCCTCTGCTCCGCGGGCGATGTGGGGCTGCTGCCGCTGGTGCTGGCCGCGGCCAGCGAGGAAATCCGGCGCCCCGGCGACGAGGCCATGGCGGCGCTGAGCGAACGGACGGGGCTGTCGTCGATCTTCGGGCTTTGAGACGACGGCGACGCTTTCCCACTTTTTGTCGTGCATATCGTCCGTGTCGGCGTCCTGCTGCTGCCGCCGCCGGACTGGCTGCGCGCCGTGATCGGCGCCCAGCTTGGCGACATCGGTCGCCGCGTCACGGTGGGCGGGATCGACTACGGCGTGCTGCGCATGCGGTTCGGCGATGCGCATGTGGCTGGCCTTCTCTGGACGGTGGTCTGCGAGGCGGTGGCGATCGGCGGGGCCTTCTCGGGCGCCGCCGCGCCGGATCATCGCCGACCTGATACCGGACGACGGATCTCGCGACGACGCGGTCGCGAAGGAGGCCGCCGAGGCGGCGCGTGGCCAGGGTCTCGATCTCAGGCTGCAAGCCAACGGTCTTGCCCGGCACGTGTACCGGACCGATCCGCTGCGCCGGCGCCAGATTCTCTCCAACCTCTTCAGCGACGCGATCAAGTTCACCGAAC
>JBIKLI010000169.1:0-9220 GCA_044359885.1 Alphaproteobacteria bacterium
GGCCTCCAGCAGGCACAGGCTCTGGGGCTGGAAGATCGCCGCAACCAGCGTGGCAGGCCAGCGCCATATCGGCGTCGATGGTCCGCTGGCCGGGCGTCTGCTCGCGGAGATGGTGCATCCCGACGGCGCGTCTCTCTTCATCGGTGCGAACCGGATGCGGGTCGCCGAACCGGAGTTCGCCTTCCGGATCGGTCGCGACGTCGTACCCCGCGCCGCGGATTACGCGCCGACCGAGATCCTCGACGCGGTCGACAGCCTGCACCCGGCGATCGAGATTCCGGACTCGCGCTTCGCGACGTTTGTGTCGGCTGGTGCCCCGCAACTGATCGCCGACAACGCCTGCGCCCATGAATTCGTGCTCGGGCCCCGCGCACCGGACAGCTGGCGCATGGTCGATCTTGCCGCGCATCGCGTCTTCGGACGCGTCGGCGACAGGCTGGCCCGCGAGGGGAAGGGCGCCAATGTGCTCGGCGACCCCCGTGTCGCACTCGCATGGCTCGCGAACGAGTTGTCGCGCCATGGCATCACCCTCGCCGCCGGACAGGTGGTCACGACCGGCACCTGCATGACGCCTCTCGAGATCGCGGCCGGAGATGCGGTGGTTGCCGATTTCGGCGTCCTGGGCACGGTCGGCGCGCATTTCACCGCAGGCCCAGACTCGTCCGGCCCCAGCTGGATCGAACCTCCTGGCGCGTGACCGCTCCGGATCGCCGCATCGCGGCCGAGCGCCGGCCTGAATGCGACCGCCCGAATTGCCATAACTTATTTGTGGAATTTGGTCGTCACGTTCGGCCATTCCACTCGAAAAACATCTGGAATCAGGAACCGAGGATTGTCGGCGCCCCTGGGCGTCACTATGTACCGGTCGATGCCGGGGTGATACCGGTGCATGTGCCACGCGTCCGGCAAGCGGACGCGATCAGGGAGGTTGTTCATGAAGCTCCGTCGCCGACAGATCCTGTCGGGAGCCGCAGCTGCGGGTGCCGCTGCGTTCGGTGCCCCGGCGATCGCGCAGCAGCAGACTTTGACGGTCTTTTTCACGCGAGGTTTCTACGCGGCGGAGGATGCCGCCCTCGACGTTGCAGTGCAGCGCTTCGAGCGGGCCACCGGGATCAAGGTCGATCTGTCGCGCTACGCGGTTCAGGACATCATCCCCAAGACGGTCGCGGCGCTCGAAGCTGGTCAGCCACCTGACGTCGCCTTCGGACACAGCTTCGATTTCCAGGCGACCGGTCGCTGGGCCTTCGACGGCCGGCTTGCCGACATAACCGACGTGATCAACCCGATCGCCAGCCGTTTCCTCGACAACACGATCTCGACCTGCAACCTCTGGAACGACAAGGACAAGCGCCGCGCCTACTACGCGTTCCCGATGCAGCAGCAGACGATCCATATCCATTACTGGGCGGACATGCTGGCCGAAGCTGGGATCTCGGAAAGCGACATCCCGAAGACCTGGACGGCGTTCTGGGACTTCTGGGGAACGCGCGTCCAGGCGGCGCACCGCCAGCGAACCGGCAAGCGAACCTTCGGGATCGGCCAGCCGATGGGGGTCGACTCGACGGACGCGTTCTTCTCCTATCTGACCTTCATGGACGCCTACGGTGTTTCACTGGTCGACAACGACGGGCGCCTCACGGTCGACGATCCGAAGGTTCGCGACGGCCTGATCCGGTCGATGGCCGACTACACCGCTCCCTACACCAAGGGCCATACGCCCCCGTCGGCCAACACCTGGAAGGATCCAGACAACAACGTCGCCTTCCACAACAAGACCACGGTCATGACCCACAACGCGACGATCTCGATCGCCGCCAAGTGGCTCGACGATTCCAACAGCGCGAACCTGACGCCCGAGCAGCGTGCGGAAGCCAAGCGCAACTACGAACAGCACATCAAGACCATCACCTTCCCCGCCAAGCCCGACGGGTCGGCATTCACGTATCGCGCGGCGGTCAAGACCGGCGTCGTCTTCAACGAAACGAGGAATCTGGCTCGCGCGAAGGAATTCGTGCGCTTCATGCTGGAGGAAGAGAATCTCTCGCCATTCGTCGAAGGCGCGCTTGGCCGCTGGTTCCCGGTCACCAAGGCCGGCGCCGCCAGCCCGTTCTGGGCCGCCGACGTTCACCGGCGCGCGGTTCGCGACCAGTTCGCGGCCGGCACGGTCCCGTTCGAATTCACGAAGAACTGGCGTTTCACCATCATCAACGCCGAGAACGTCTACGCCCGGGCGATGAACCGTGTCGTGGCCGAGCGCTGGTCGACCGATCGTGCGGTCGACGAGATGATCGCGCGAATCAAGCAACTCGGCGTCTGACCGTCCTCGTCCGCGTCATCGTGCCGAAGGGAAACGGGCCGGGCGTCATATTGCGCCCGGTCCGGCCCTGGGGGTCCACATGAGCACCGTCATCGCGGCCCCTCCGGCCGTTGCTCCGGCGGCACGGCCCGATTCGACGTGGTCTTCCACGCAGGTCTGGGGCGTGCTCTTCCTGCTGCCCTACCTTGTCCTGTTCGCTTTGTTCGTCGTCTTCCCGGTGACCTACGGCTTCTGGCTGGCACGCGACCCCGGCATCTACGTGCGTCTCTACGAGGATCCGATCTTCCTGCGGACCCTCGCCAACACCCTGGTCTTCATCGTCGTCGCGGTGAACATCAAGTTGGCGCTCGCCCTCGCGCTGTCCGGGTTCTTCGCCGTCGAGCGCTGGTGGATCAAGGCGCTGGCCGTGATCTTCATCCTGCCATGGGCGGTCCCGTCGATCCCCACCATCCTGTCGATGCGTTTCATGATGAACCCCGAGTGGGGCGTGATCAACACGACGATCTTCCGGCTGACGTTCCAGGACGGCCCGAACTGGCTCAACGAGCCGGCGATCGCGCTCGCCATGTCGATGGTGGCGCATATCTGGAAAAGCCTGCCGTTCTGGACGCTCATCCTGCTTGCGGGACGCCTTGCCATCTCGAAGGATCTGTATGAGGCGGCCTCGGTCGATGGGGCGTCGCGCTGGCAGCGCTTCGCCAACGTGACCTGGCCGTCGCTGCGCACGCTGTACCTGACTTGCGTCATCCTTTCGATGATCTGGACGCTGGGCGACTTCAACAGCGTCTATCTGCTGACGGGCGGCCAGCCCGCCGACCTCACCCACGTGCTGGCCACCATCGGTATCCGGTATCTTCGCTTCAACCAGCTCGATCTCGCGATGGGGACGATCGTGATGGCGATGCCGTTCGTCCTGCCGCTGATATGGTTCATGATGCGGCGACTGTCGAAGGGGACCGCCGATGCGTAAGCTGCTGCGCGACGGCGGGCTGCTGCTGGTGGGGATCCCCGTGCTGCTTTGGACCCTGATCCCGCTCTACCACATGATGCTCTTCGCGCTGTCGTCGAAGCAGGACGCATTTTCGGGGCGCCTGTGGCCTTCCGATCCGACGCTTCGCAACTTCGAGATCGTCACCGGCCAGCGGCACTATTTCCTCTACAATTTCTGGGCCCAGATGTGGTCGTCGGTGGTGATCGCCGTTGCCGTCGCAGTCTTCACCCTGGCGATCGCCAGCATCGCGGCCTTCGCCATCAGCAGGCTGCGCGTTCGCGGCGGTCGTTGGGCGATGAACGCGGCGCTTTTCACCTATTTCATTCCAGCCGCGTTCCTCGCGGTGCCGATGTACAAGATCATGGCGATCTTCGGTCTTCTCAACAGCCAATGGTCGCTGATCATCGCGATGGTTGCCGTCGCGGCGCCCTATGCGATCTGGGTGCTGAAGCAGGCGGCAGACGGCCTGCCGCGCGAACTCGACGAGGCGGCGCTGATCGACGGCGCGACCCCGCCGCAACTCTTCCGTCTTGTCTTCCTGCCGCTGATCGTGCCATCGCTGATCGCCGTCGGCACCTATGCACTGCTTCTCACCTGGAACGAATATCTCTTCGCCTTCCTCCTCCTCTCGGATGAAAGGGAAATCACGGTCGCCGTCGCGCTGGGCCAGTTCCTGTCGGCCGACGACTCCCCATGGGAATTGCTGATGGCGACGGGGTTGCTCTACGCGCTTCCGCCCGCCGCGATCTATTACGCGGCCAAGCGCTACATGGTGTCGGGGCTCACCGCCGGTGCGGTGAAATCGTGACCCGGCATATGGCTGGGTTCTAGAAGGTCGCCATGGCCCCGGACGAGCCACTGCTCGCCGCACGCGCGGTCACGAAGCGCTTCGGTTCGCTGATCGCAAACGACGGCGTGGATCTGACGGTCCGGCACGGCGAGATCCATGCGCTCCTCGGCGAGAACGGTGCTGGAAAGTCGACGCTGGTCAAGATCGTCTATGGATTGCTGCGACCGGATTCGGGGGAACTGCGGTGGCGCGGCCACCCGGCCTCGGTCGAGACGCCGCGCGCGGCGCGAGCCCTCGGGATCGGGATGGTGTTCCAGCACTTCTCGCTCTTCGAAGCGCTGACGGTGGCCGAGAACGTGGCGCTGGCCCTGGACCGGACCGCGCGGCTCGCCGACGTCGCCGCCCGGCTTTCCGCCACAAGCCAGGCCTACGGCCTGCCGCTCGATCCGCAGCGCGAAGTCTGGCGGCTTTCCGTCGGCGAACGTCAGCGCGTCGAGATCGTCCGGTGCCTCATGCAGGACCCAAGTCTGCTGATCCTGGACGAACCCACTTCGGTGCTGACGCCCCAGGAAGCGGAAGGCCTGTTCGCCACCCTGGCGCGCCTGCGCGCCGAAGGCCGATCGGTGCTTTACATCTCGCATAAGCTCGAAGAAGTGCGCCGGATCTGCGAGGCGGCCAGCATCCTGCGCGGCGGCCGGGTCGTCGCGCGATGCGATCCACGCGCCGAAACGGCTGCGGGTCTGGCGCGCCTGATGATGGGCGGCGATGTCGTGCCGATCCGACACGACGCGTCGCGCGGCGACGGGCCGGTCCGGCTTTCCGTCTCCGCCCTTTCCCTGCCGGTGCATCACGCCCATGGCGTCTCGCTGGCCGATGTCAGCCTCGCCGTGCGCGGCGGCGAGGTTCTGGGCATCGCCGGCATCGCCGGTAACGGCCAGGACGAGCTCTTCGCGGCGCTCAGCGGCGAGGTCGCTGCACCTCATGACGGCGCCGTCGCCATCGACGGCGTCGCCGTCGGCCGGGCAGGAATAACCGAGCGCCGCCGACGCGGCGCCGCCTTCGTTCCGGAAGAGCGGCTGGGCCACGGCGCGGCCCCGTCGATGCGGCTGACGGAAAATGCGCTGCTCTCGGGCCATGCGACCAACGGGTTCGTGCGGCGCGGGCTGATCGACCGTGCCCGCCTGCGCGGGTTCGTAGACGGAGTCGTTCGCGCCTTCGACGTCCGCAAGGGCCCGGCAGATCCCGAAGCCCGGGCGCTTTCCGGCGGCAATCTCCAGAAATTTGTCATCGGCCGGGAGATCGCGCGGCGTCCCGGCGTGCTGGTCGTCGCGCAGCCAAGCTGGGGCGTCGACGCCGGCGCCGCGGCCGCGATCCGCCAGGCCCTGATGGACTTGGCCCGTGGCGGCAGCGCCGTGCTCGTGATCAGCCAGGACCTCGACGAACTGCTCGAGATCTCCGACCGGCTTGCCGTGATGTTCATGGGACGGCTTTCGCCCGCGATGGCGACCGAACTTGCCACGCGCGAGGCCGTCGGTCTGCTGATGGGCGGGGAAGGAATCACGCTGCAATGCGCCTCGTGATGGAGCGCCGGGCCGAGACGCCAGTCAGCATGATGCTGGCCTCTCCCGTGCTGGCCGTCGCCCTGACGATGGCATCGGCGGCGATCATGTTCGGCCTGCTCGGCAAGGATCCGCGCGTCGCCCTCTACACCTATTTCCTCGATCCGCTGTCGGATTCCTGGGGACTCCAGGAAGTGGCGGTGAAGGCCACGCCGCTGGTGCTGATCGCGCTTGGCCTGGCGCTCTGCTACCGCGCCAAGGTCTGGAACATCGGCGCCGAGGGGCAGTTTCTGCTCGGCGCCATGGCCGGTGGCTATCTCGCCATCGTCACCCACGGCAGCCCGCAGGGACCGTGGCTGCTGGGGGCGATGCTGCTGGCTGGCGCCGCGGCGGGTGCCTGCTACGCCTTGGCGCCGGCGCTGCTGCGCACGCGGTTTGGTGCCAACGAGATTCTCACCAGCCTCATGCTGGTCTACGTCGCCGAACTGCTCCTGGATTACCTGATGCGCGGTCCCTGGCGCGATCCAGCGGGTTTCAACATGCCCCACAGCGTCGTGTTCGAACCCGAGGCGACGCTGCCCCTGTTGCTGGACGGCGGGCGTCTCAACATCGGCACACCCATCATGCTGATCGCGGTGGCGCTGTTCGCATTGCTGATGGCGCGTACGCTCGCGGGTTTCGAGATTCGGCTGATCGGCGAGGCGCCACGGGCCGCGCGCTTCGCCGGGTTCTCCGAACGGCGCCTCGTGCTGGCGGTGTTTGCCGTGTCCGGCGCCTTGGCCGGCCTTGCAGGCGTGATGGAAGCGGCCGGCACGGTGAAGCAGCTTCAGCCCGGGATGTCGCCAGGTTACGGGTTCACGGCGATCATCGTCGCCTTCCTCGGGCGGTTGAACCCGGTCGGAGCGCTGCTCGCCGGGATTTTCGTCGCCATCACCTTCATCGGCGGCGAGAACGCGCAGATCATGCTGCGTGTTCCTCTCGATGCGACCCGGGTGCTGCAGGGACTGCTTCTTTTCTTCGTTCTGGCCTGTGACAGCCTGCTTCTCTATCGCTTCCGGTTGCTCCGCGGGGCGCACCCATGATCCGCCTCGAGCGATACAAGGGTCCTGGCTCCGTTACCTTGCCTGGATGGAAAGCCCCCCGTCCATGACCCTGCTCGAAGCCATCATCCTCACCGTCATCACGGCCTCGACCCCGCTTCTGATCGCCGCGATCGGCGAACTCGTGGTCGAGCGCGCCGGGGTGCTCAATCTCGGCGTGGAGGGGATGATGATCATCGGAGCCGCCGCCGGCATTGCGGCGGCGATCACGACCGGGTCCTCCTCGGTCGGGGTTGTGGCCGCCATCCTGTCCGGGATGGCCCTGTCGCTGGTCTTCGCGACACTCGTACTCGGGTTGGCAGCGAATCAGGTGGCCGCCGGCTTGGCACTCGCCATCCTTGGCCTGGGGTTGTCGGGCGTGGTCGGGGCGCCGTTCGTCGGATTGCAGCGGGCCGGAATCGGCAAGATCGACATCCCCCTGCTGTCCGACATCCCGTTCCTGGGTCCGATCCTTTTCGGTCAGGATCCCTTCGTCTATGCCTCGGTCGCCCTGGTGATCGGCGTCTGGTGGTTTCTCACGCGCAGCGCATCGGGTCTGGTGCTGCGGGCAGTCGGCGAGAACCATGCAGCCGCCCATGCCCTGGGCTATCCGGTCCGGCGGATCCGGCTGCTGGCAATCCTGTTCGGCGGCGGATGCGCCGGACTGGCCGGCGCTTACATGTCCCTGGTCCATACGCCCTTCTGGACCAGCGGGATGACTGGCGGTCGCGGCTGGATCGCTCTGGCGATCGTCGTGTTCGCCTCCTGGCTGCCCTGGCGCGCCCTGGCAGGTGCCTATCTTTTCGGCGCATTGACCATTCTACAGTTGCATGCGCAATCGGCCGGTGTGCCCCTGCCGCCCCAGTTCCTGGCGGCGCTGCCCTACCTGCTCACCATTTTCGTGCTGGTGCTGATCATGCGGGCAAGGCAGGGCGGCGCGGCTGGCCCGGCCTGCCTCGGCACCCCCTTCGTCCCCGATCGCTAGCATCCGCCGATGGCATCGGTTTTGCTTTCGTCTCTCGATAACTGGAAAAGGAGTCTCCAATGGAATTGAATCGTCGCAGTTTCATCGGCGCGTCGGCCGGCCTCGCCGGCACCGCGTTCGCCGCGGACACGGCGTCTGCCCAGTCGCAGCTGAATGCGGGCTTCATCCTGATCGGACCGGTCGGGGATTTCGGCTGGTCCACCATGCACGACGTCGCTCGCCGCCGCATGCTCGAAATCATGGGCAATCGCGTCCAGGCCACGCAGGTCGAGGCCGTGGCGCCACCGGACTTCGATCGCGTCGCGACCCAGCTGGTGCGCGCCGGCTGTCGCATCATATTCACGACCAGCTTCAGCTATTTCGCCGCGACCCAGCGCATGGCGCAGCAGCACCCCAACGTCATGTGGGAGAGCGCCACTGGAACCGCCACCGCGGCCAACCTCGCCATCTACAATGCTCGGTTCTACGAGGGCCGCTACGTCCAGGGCGTGATTGCCGCCCGCAAGTCCCGGACCAAGCAGATCGGCTATGTGGCGTCTTTTCCGGTGCCCGAAGTCATCCATGCCATCAACACCGTCATGCGCGGCGCCTGGACGGTCGACCCCTCGATCCGTATCCGCGTCGTCTGGGTCTCGGCCTGGTTCAATCCCGGCCGCGAGGCCGATGCCGCCCGGGCGCTGATCGACCAGGGCTGCGACGTCATCTGCCAGCACACCGACAGCCCTGCGCCGCTGCAGCTCGCCGAGCAGCGGGGCAACGTGTTCGGCTTCGGCCAGGCGTCGGACATGACGCGTTTCGCGCCCCGCGCTCATCTGACCAGCAGCGTCAACAACTGGGGGGACTACTATGTCGACCGGGCCAGGGCTCTTCTCGACGGAACCTGGCGCCCCACGGATGTCTGGGGCGGACTCGCATCGGGAATGTTCCGCCTCGCGCCATTCACGAACATGACCCCCGAGGAAGTCAGCGAAGCGACACGCATCCGTGACGCTCTGGCGGCGGGGACGCTGCACCCGTTCGACGGGCCGATCGTGCGGCAGGACGGAACCCAGGTGATCCCGGCCGGGCGACGACTGACCGACGACGAGATCCGCGCGCAGAACTATTTCTATCAGGGCATTGACGTCGCGATGCCGTGAGGCAGGCGGGTCCCGGCCGGATCACGGCATCCGGCCGGGGCGCGAGAGGCAACCGTCCCGCATCGCGGCCAACGCGGTGGAATTGAACCGGCCGGGGCGGTAAGATGCCGAAACCGCCGGTGATCGACAGGGTCGTCGGCGGACAACCATGGTCGGCCGCCGCATGGATCAGATCGCCGAAGCTCGCCATACCGATCTCTTCGACTACCGTCGTCTCACCGACGAGGATCTTTGCAGTTACGCGGAGAATGGATTTGTCCTGATCCGGTCCCTGGTCAGGCCGGCAGGCATACGCCGGCTCGTCGATGAATGCATGGCGGCCTGGAGCGCCGAAAAGGGACCCTATGACCCGAAAGGGAC
>JBIKLI010000170.1:0-9216 GCA_044359885.1 Alphaproteobacteria bacterium
CGACGACGGCGCCCAGTCTTTCTCCCTGAAAGACGAAATCGGCAGCCACCCGGGCGATGTCGGTGCCGTCGCCCGGCGACAGCGAGACCCCTGCTGCGGCCAGCGCCGGCGCATCGTTGAGCCCGTCACCGATCATCGCGACATTGCGACCCTCCCGGGCCAGCGCCTGCAGGCGCGCGAGCTTTCCGTCGGGCTTCAGCCCCGCATCCCAGGCCTCGATCCCCAGGCGGGCGGCGACCGCCGCGACCGCCGGCGCCCGGTCCCCGGAAAGGATCATGATCGAGAGACCGCGCGCGCGCAGCGCGGCGATCGCCTCGCCGGCATCCGGTCGCAGCGCGTCGGCGAAGGCGAAGCGCAGCGGCGGCACGCCGGGCCGCGCGAACCAAAGTTCCAGCGAGGCCTCGTCGGCCATCCGGTCGGCGGTCAGCGCCGACGTCGCGGCATCGCCGACGCCGCAGAAGGCACGGCTGCCCAGCCGCCATTCGCCGTCCGGCATCGCCACCCGCAGACCGCTGCCCGGCACCTCCTCGACGTCCGCGTGCATCGCGCTGTCGGGAAAGGCGCGCACCAGCGCCCGCGCCAGCGGATGGCGGCTTGCCTGCGCCAGTCCGGCGGCCGCTCGGCCCGCCGCAATGCCGGGGGCGCCGACCAGCACCGGCCGTCCGAGCGTCAGCGTCCCGGTCTTGTCGAGCACGACCGTGTCGATCGCCGCCAGCCGTTCCAGGGCCGTCGCGGACTTCATCAGAATGCCGCGGCGCATCAGCCGGCCCGAGGCCACGACCTGGACGACCGGCACGGCCAGCGCCAGCGCGCAGGGGCAGGTGATGATCAGCACCGCCGCCGCATGCAGCAGCGCCGTGTGCACGGGCGCCGCAAGCAGCATCCACCAGCCGAGGAAGGTGGCCGCCGCGGCGACATGGACGACCGGCGCGTAGAGCCGCGCGACCCGGTCGGCGAGCGCCACGATCCGGCCCTGGCCCCGCTCGGCGGCCTCCATCAGCCGCGCGATCTCGGCCAGCAGCGTGTCGTCGCCCGCCGCGGTGGTCCGGATCTCGATCGCCGCCCCCAGATTGATGGCACCGGCGAAGACCGCGCTGCCCGGCGGGGCCGGCACCGGCGTGGCCTCGCCGGTCACGACGCTCTGGTCGACCAGACCCTCGCCGCGCGTCACCTCGCCATCGACCGGGATCCGTTCGCCGCTGGCGACCAGCACCACGTCGCCGAGCGTCACCTGCCGCGGCGTGCGGGTCGCGACGCGGCCATCCGCCGTCAGCACGCGCACCGCCCGCGCGGCCAGCGCCACGACATGCTGCGCCGCCTGCCGTGCGCGGCCCCGCGCCCGCACGTCGAGATAGCGACCGACCAGCAGGAAGAACAGAAGCGTGATCGCCGAATCGAAGAAGGCGTGCTGGCGTCCGGCGACGGTCTCGAACAGGCTCATCGCCGCGGCCAGCACCACGCCGACCGAGATCGGCACGTCCATGTTGGTCCGGCCGGCGGCGAGCGCCTGCAGCGCCGACCGGAAGAAGGGCAAACCGGCGACGGCGATCGCCGGCAGGGCGACCAGGGCCGAGGCCCAGTGCAGCAGATCGCGGGTCGCAGGTCCCATCGAGCCGGCATGGCCCGACCAGACCGAGACCGAAAACAGCATCACGTTGGCCGCCGCGAAGCCCGCGATCGCCATGGCGCGCAGCAATTCGGCCTCCTGGCGCGCCTGGGCATCGGCAGGCGCCGCGCCGTCGAACGGCGCGACGCGGAAGCCGAGAGCCGCGAGCCGGTCCGCAAGCACCTGACCGAGCGACGCGGGCCCCCGCCACGCGAGCGACAATCGCCGCGTCGAGAAATTGACCCGCGCCTGCTCGACAGCCGCCTCGCGACCCAGCGCGGTTTCCGCAAGCCAGACGCAGGCGCCGCAATCCAGGCCATCGACGTGAAGTTGCAGGCGGCACAGGCCGCCGGATTCGTCGACGAAGGCGGTGACGTCGTCGGCTGCTGCCCCGGCCGGCCGCAGCGACCCCGGTGCCGCGCGCCGCCGGCGGTAGAAGGCCTCCAGACCCAGCCCCGCGACCAGCCCCGCGGCGGCTTCGCATCCATGGCAGCAGAACCTCGCCCCGGGCTGGCGCGACGGTGCACCGCAATGCGCGCAGGCCGGCGCAGCGTCCGGAGCGGATGTCGGCGCCGGCAGCGCCAGGGTGGCGGGCGCGACGCTCACCGCGCGAAGACCCGCTGGGAGAATTCGAGCCTTTCGCCGCCTCGCGCGATCCCGATGCGCAGATCCCACTGGCCCGCGGCCGGCAGCACGACCGTGCCGGCATGCTGTCCGGCCCGGCGCTCGACAAGGACGGCCGGCACCGGCGCGACGCGCTCGACCGGACGGACGAAGACCGCCGCAAGAACGGCGCCGCCGAGCGGCGCGCCGTCGCGGTCGGCGAGATCGACCGCCACCGCCCGCTGCCCGGCCGCGTCGGCCGCGCCCAGCGTCACCGCCAGCCGCCATCCCAGCGCGTCGCGGCGCTCGGCCGCCGCCAGCACCGTGTTGTAGGCGAGGCCACGGCCGAAGGCGTCGCGATGCGACAGCCCCGAATAGGTCGACAGCGCGGCGGCGACCATGCCCGCGTTGACGACGACCACGACCCCCATCGCGGCCACGAAGATCCAGGGCAGACGGCTCGCAGGCATCGGCTTTGCCATGTCCAGACCCCTCATTTCCTGGGCGACACGAAGCTGGTCGTATGGGAGGCGCTCGCCCCGTGGACCGGACCGGCCAGCCGCATCGTCATCGCGAGCGACTCCTGGCCCGTCTTCGGCGCAGCGACGAACACGCGATAGGTGGCGACCGAATCCGGCCGGGCCACCAGCTCCGCCTGCGACGCGGTCGCCGGCGACGCCGCGCCGACGACCGACAGCACCGCGCCAGGGACCCCTTCGGTGGTCAGCACGTAGCGGCGCGGCTCGCGCGCCTTGTTCAGGATCTTGACCGTGTAGCCGTTGCGGATCGTGCCGTCGGACAGCGTCACATAGAAGGGCGCGCGGTCGCGCAGGACATGCAGTTCGGTGTCCCCGCGCAGCGCCAGCGCGGCGATCATCGCCCCGGCGACGATCGCCATCGCCGCCAGGTAGACCACCGGGCGCGGCCGGATCCAGGGATGGCGATGCGCCCGGCCCGCGGCGGCGGCCTCCTGCGCCGCCAGCGTGTCGAACGCGATCAACCCGCGCGGCCGGCCGACCTTGTCCATCACCTCGTCGCAGGCGTCGATGCACAGGCCGCAGCCGATGCATTCGAGCTGCTGCCCGTCGCGGATGTCGATCCCCGTCGGACAGACCGCGACGCAGCTGGCGCAGTCGACGCAGTCGCCCCGGCCCTCCCAGCCGGTCCCCGCCTTGTGCTTGCCGCGCGGCTCGCCGCGCAGGCTCCGGTACGAAACGACGAAGGAATGCTCGTCGAACATCGCCGCCTGGAAGCGCGGCCACGGGCACATATACGTGCAGACCTGCTCGCGCGCCCATCCGGCCAGCGTGTAGGTCGAGACCGTGAACAGTCCGGCGAACAGGTAGATGGCCGGCGAGGCGGTGCCGGTGACGATCTCCATCGCCGTCGTCGGCGCATCCGCGAAGTAGAACACCCAGGCGCCCCCGGTGGCCGCGGCGATCGCGAGCCACGCCGCGTGCTTGGCGATCTTGCGCAGCGTCTTGGCGCCGGTCCAGGGCGCGTTGTCGAGGCGGATGCGCGCGTTGCGATCGCCCTCGATCCAGCGCTCGACGAGCATGAACAGGTCGGTCCACACGGTCTGCGGACAGGCATGGCCGCACCACACGCGGCCGAAATAGGCGGTCGCCAGGAACAGCCCGATCGCGCCCAGGATCAGCAGGCCGGTGAGGAGATAGACCTCCTGCGGCCAGATCTCGATCGCGAAGAAATAGCCGCGCCGGCCCGGCAGATCGAGCAGCACCGCCTGGTCCGGCACGCCGGGCCCGCGATCCCAGCGCAGCCAGGGCACGACGTAGTAGAGGCCGAGGCAGAAAGCCAGCACGGCCCATTTGAGCTGCCGGAACGGCCCCGCGACGCGCCGCGGATAGACCTTGATCCGGTTGACGTAGAGCGGCAGCTCGGCGCGCTGCGCACGCACCGAGCGCGCCGTCTCCCCGGCGCCGGAATCGGCGGCCGGCAGCCGGATGGCGGGTTCGGCCATCGCCCCGCCCGTGCGGCTACTGCCCGCCGCCCAGCGCATGCACATGCACGGCAAGCATCTTGATGGTCGCCGCGTCGAGCCGCGACTGCCAGCCCGGCATCGCGCCGGCGCGGGCATTGGCGATCGACCGCACGACGCTCGCCCGGTCGCCGCCATAGAGCCAGATGCGGTCGTCGAGCCGGGGCGCGCCGAGGACCGTGTTGCCCTCGCCGGTCTCGCCGTGGCAGGCGGCGCAATGCTCGGCATAGAGCGCGGCACCGGCCGCCGCGGACGGCGACGGCGCGGCCGCGCCGGAGAGGGTGAGGACATGGTCGGCGACCTGCCCGATTTCCTCGGCCTTGAGCAGGCCGTCGAGCCCGAATCGCGGCATCTGCGACACCCGGCTGTCCGGGTCGGCGTTGCGGATGCCGTGCATGATCGTGCGATGGATGTCCTCCAGCGTGCCGCCCCAGAGCCAGTCGTCGTCGGCGAGATTCGGGTAGCCGGTCGCGCCGCCGCCGCCGGCACCATGGCAGGGCGCGCAATTGTCGGCGAAGACCTGGCGGCCGCCGGCGAGCGCGAAATTGAGCAGCTCGGCATCGCCGCGAATCTGCGGCAGGTCCGCCTGATCGATCCGCGCGACGAAGCCGGCGCGCTGCGCGCGCTGCTCCTCGAGGCTGCGCCCCAGCTCGGCGCGGCTCCAGTAGCCGAACCATCCCTGGACCCAGGGAAGCGACGGATAGAGCGCCATGTAGCCGATCGCCCAGACGATGGTCACCCAGAACAGGTTCACCCACCATCTCGGCAGCGGCGTGTTCAGCTCGCGCACGCCGTCCCAGACATGTCCCGTGGTCTCGCGACCCGTGATCTCGTCCTTTTCGATCTTCGTCGGCATGACGGTCTCCAGCCTCAGCGCTCGTCCAGCGGGATGCGGGCGCGTTTCTCGAACTCCGCGCGATTGGCGGGCCAGAGGGCCCAGACGACGATCGCGAGGAAGGTGACAACCGCGATCGCCGTCCAGGCGCTGCGGAGGATCTCGTGCAGCAGCTTGATGTCCATGGCCCGCCCCTATTGCCGCAGCTGCGCCGGGGTGATGTCGGTGAACCGCACAAGCGTGCCGAGCATCTGCAGATAGGCCACCAGCGCGTCCATCTCGGTCAGCCCGGGGGCGTCGGCGTTGAACTTCGCGACCACCGCCTTGGGATATCGCCGCAGGAGGCCGGTGCTGTCGGCGTCGGGATCGGCCTGCGCCAGCAGGTCGGCGCGGGCATTCGCGATCATCTCGTCGCTGTAGGGCACGCCTGCAAGGCGCAGCGCCTTCAGATGTCCGGCGATGTCGTCGTGCTTCAGCGCGCGGGTGGCGAGGAAGCGATAGCCCGGCATGATCGATTCCGGCACGACCGCGCGCGGATCGACGAGATGCGCGACATGCCAGTCGTTCGAGTATTTCCCGCCGACGCGCGCGAGATCGGGCCCCGTCCGCTTGGACCCCCACTGGAAGGGATGGTCGAACATGCTCTCGGCGGCGAGGCTGTAATGGCCGTAGCGCTCGACCTCGTCCTTGAACGGACGCACCTGCTGCGAGTGGCAGGTGTAGCAGCCCTCGCGGACGTAGATCGACCGGCCGAGCAGCTCGAGCGGCGCATAGGGGCGCATCCCCTGGACGCGCTCGATCGTCGTCTCGACCGCGAACAGCGGGATGATCTGGACCAGCCCGCCGACCGAGATCGTGACCAGGGTCAGGATCGCCAGAAGGACGACGTTCTTCTCGATGATGTCGTGGCGGAAGGACATGGATGATCTCCTCACGCGCGCGCGACGGCCAGCGCGGGACCGCGCGCCGCCTCGCGCGCGACGTCGCCGCGGATCGTCCGCCAGAGGTTGTAGGCCATGATCAGCGAGCCGGCGACGTAGAGCGCCCCGCCGAGCGCGCGGATGGCGTAGAACGGCCGCATCGCCACGACCGTCTCGACGAAGGAATACTGCAGGAATCCCAGCTCGTCGTAGGCCCGCCACATCAGCCCCTGCATGATGCCGCTGACCCACATGGCGGTGATGTAGAGCACGATGCCCAGCGTCGCGATCCAGAAATGCCAGGCCACCAGCCGCGTCGAGTACAGGCGCTCGCGCCGCCACAGCACCGGGACGAGATAATAGAGCGTGCCGAAGACGATGAATCCGACCCAGCCCAGCGCGCCGGAATGGACATGTCCGATCGTCCAGTCGGTGTAGTGGCTGAGCGCGTTGACGGCCTTGATCGACATCACCGGCCCCTCGAAGGTCGACATGCCGTAGAAGCCGACCGCGGTCACCGAGAAGCGCAGGCCGGGATCGGTGCGCAGCTTGTCCCACGCCCCCGCCAGCGTCATGATTCCGTTGATCATGCCGCCCCAGCTGGGCATCCACAGCATGATCGAGAACACCATGCCCAGCGTCTGGGCCCAGTCCGGCAGCGCGGTGTAGTGCAGATGGTGCGGGCCTGCCCAGATGTAGAGGAAGACCAGCGCCCAGAAATGGATGATCGACAGCCGGTAGGAATAGACGGGCCGGTCGGCCTGCTTGGGGATGATGTAGTACATCATGCCGAGGAAGCCGGCGGTCAGGAAGAAGCCCACCGCGTTGTGGCCGTACCACCACTGAATCATTGCATCCTGCACCCCGGCATAGGCCGAGTATGACTTCGGCGTCAGGATGCCGGCGGCCATCACCGGAACCGCCGCGCTATTCACTAGGTGCAGAACCGCGACAGTCAGGATGAAGCCGCCGAAAAACCAGTTCGCCACGTAAATGTGCGAGACCTGACGCTTGATGATGGTGCCGAAGAACACCACGGCGTAAGACACCCACACCAGCGTGATCAGGATGTCGATCGGCCACTCGAGCTCGGCATACTCCTTGCCGGAGGTGAATCCGAGCGGGAGCGACAATGCCGCCAGGACGATGATCAACTGCCAGCCCCAGAAGGTGAAAGCGGCCAGTCCCGGCGCAAACAAGGGCGCATGACTCGTGCGCTGCACCGCGTAGTAGGACGTGGCGAACAGCGCGCAACCGCCAAACGCGAAAATTACCGCGTTGGTATGCAACGGACGCAAGCGACCGTAGCTAAGGAATTCGTGCACGTTCAGTTCCGGCCAGACCAGCTGGGCGGCGATGATTACGCCCACCAGCATGCCGACGATGCCCCAGATTACGGTCATCACAGCGAACTGGCGCACGACTTTGTAGTTGTAAGTCGCCTGCGATTGCATGATGGATTCACCTCACATAGACAAAAAAAACCGTGGCCCGTACTGCGATTGATGCGGTGCAGTATGGAAATTTGGGCGCAGATTACTCTCGAATTCCAAGCGCCGTTTGATGTAGGTCAAAATATATCCGACTTCAAGAACAATAACAATGAAATCAATATGGTTTATGTCTGGATGGGGTGTCCTTCTTGCCCGCGAAGAATGCAGGTGCGCAGATTCGACAAAAAAAAAGGGTGCGCAGCGCGCACCCCTAACCCCAACAGAGAGCCTTCGGGTGACGGCATTCAGCCATCACCATAAAACCCGTAGCCAGTATGGTCAATTCTTGCTCCCCCCGCTTTGATCTGGGTCAACCGAAGGGCGCTTCGCGGGTGCGGCGGCCTTGTCGTCGTCCATCAGGATGCGGTAGCCCGGGCCGTCCAGATCCTCGTATTGCCCGCTGCGCAAGGACCACCAGAAAAGTGCGGCGATGACAAAGACCAGCACCAAGGAGAGCGGGATCAGCAAATACAGGATGTCCATGCCGTCCATTATCGCCGTTGCAGCCTCAATGCATTGAGCACCACCAGCAGCGAACTGGCCGACATGCCGATACCGGCCATCCAGGGCGTCACCCAGCCGGTCATGGCCAGCGGAATCGCAAGAAAGTTGTAGGCGAAGGCCCACACCAGGTTCTGTTTCACGATGCGCAAGGTTCGCCGCGCCAGGGCCAGCCCGTCGGGCAATGCCTGCAAGTCGTTGCCGAGCAGCACCACGTCGGCATTGGCGCGAGCCAGGTCTGCGCCGCCGCCCATGGCGATCGAAACCTGTGCTTGCGCCAGTACTGGCGCATCGTTGACCCCGTCGCCTACCATGGCCACCGTCGCCCCGGCTTCCTGAAACGCCTTGAGCGCTGCGTGCTTGTCTTCCGGCGAAAGTCCGCCTCGTGCATCGTCGATGCCCAGCGCCGCACCAACCCTCGCCGCTGCTGCCGGTGCATCGCCGCTGAATATCGAAAGCTGGATGCCGGCCCTCGCGAGACCAGCCACCATTGCCGCGGCCTCGTGGCGCAATCCGTCGCTTAGGCGAAAGAATGCCTGCCAACCCTGCGCGCTTCCCAGTGCAATCACCGTGTCGCCAACGCCGACTGCCGCCAGCGCATCGGCCGGAATCGCCAGGCCGTGCAGGCCGGCGACGAAATCGGGACGGCCCAGGCGCCACAGCGAACCAGCCATCCGCCCTTCGACCCCGGCCCCCGTGGTGGCGCGCAGGCCGTCGACCGCGATTCCTGAATCGATGCCGCCGGCTGCCAGCGCCCGCGCGATGGGATGTTCCGACCCGCGCTCGAGTGCCGCCGCCAGCGCCCGCGCCTGCAGCGCATCGCCAACGATCGGGATTGTCTCCACCAGTTCCATGCGCCCCACGGTAAGCGTGCCGGTCTTGTCGAACACGAAACGATCGGCGCGCGCCAGCGCCTCGATGGCATGGCCGCGCGTCACCAGAACGCCGCGCGCAGCGAGGGCGCCGGTCGCCACGGTCAGCGCCGCCGGCGTCGCCAGCGACAGCGCACAGGGGCAACTCACCACCAGCACCGCGACGAAGACCCACAGCGCGCGCGACGGATCCAGCCACCACCAGGCGAGCGCGGTCGCCACCGCCAGCAGCAACAGGGCGACGATGAAACGGCCGGCAACCCGGTCGGCCATTTCCACCAGCTGCGGCTTTTCCGCCGCCGCCCGCTCCATCAGGCGCTGGATGGCGGCAACGCGGGTCGACTCGCCGACGCGCTCGACCCGCATCACCAACGGGCTGGAAGTATT
>JBIKLI010000171.1:0-9213 GCA_044359885.1 Alphaproteobacteria bacterium
CTGACTCGGCCGGACGCCCTCGACGCCGCGGCGCAGGCCTGTCTCTGCGAGACGTCGACGCTCGGCGTGCGCATCGAGCGCGCGACGCGCCGGGTGCTGAAGCGCGACCTCGCGACCCGGGTCGACGAGGACGGCGCGACGGTCCGCGTCAAGACCGCGACGCGGCCCGGCGGGGCATTGACCGCGAAGGCCGAAATGGACGACATCGCCGCGGCGTCGGGCGACCGCGCCGCGCGCGAGGCGCGGCGGCGCCGGGTCGAGGCCGGCGATGGACGGGAGGACGGAGGATGACGCAGGCGGACGACGCGGCCGAAACCCTGGCGCGGATCCTCGGCCGGTTCGGCAGCGCGGCGGTGGCCGTCAGCGGCGGCGTCGACAGCACGACGCTGGCCGCGCTGGCGCATCGCGTGCTCGGCGGGCGCGCGACGATGATGCATGCGGTGTCGCCGGCCGTGCCGCCCGAAGCGACGCGGCGCGTGCGCGACCTTGCCGCGACCGAAGGCTGGCAGCTGCGGATCCTGGACGCCGGCGAATTCGCCGATCCGCGCTACCGCGCCAACCCTGCCGACCGCTGCTTCTACTGCAAGACCAATCTCTACGCCGGCATCGCCGCGGCCACGCGCGCGCAGATCCTCTCGGGGACCAATCGCGACGACCTTTCCGACTGGCGCCCGGGCCTCAAGGCCGCGGCCGAGCACGGCGTGCGCCACCCCTATGTCGAGGCCGGGATCGACAAGCGGGGCGTCCGGGCGCTGGCGCGCCAGCTGGGCCTCGGCGATGTCGCCGAACTGCCGGCCTCGCCATGCCTGTCGAGCCGCGTCGAGACGGGGATCGCGATCGATCCCGCGGACCTCGCGCTGGTCCACGCCGTCGAGACGCTGCTGGCGGCGCGGCTGGGCGCGACGACGACGCTGCGCTGCCGCGTCCGCCGCGCCGGATTGTCGCTGGAACTCGACCCCGCGGCGCTCGCGGCGCTCGACGACGGCGCGCGGGCCGGCATCGCCGCCGCGATCGCCGCCCTGCCCGGCGGCGACCGGCCGATCCTCTTCGCACCCTATCGCATGGGCAGCGCCTTCCTTCGCCCCGCCGTGGAGCCCGCCGATGTCTGACTCCGGGATCAACCTCGATTTCCAGCGCGGCGCGCGCATCGGCCTCGACGAGGCGGTGCTCTGCGCCGGCAAGTCGCACGCGCATCTCGCCGGGATCCTCGACCGGGTCGCCGAACGCGGCGGCGCGATCCTGATGACGCGACTCGACCCGGCCGCGCACGAGGCGCTGCCCGCCGCGCATCGCGCGCGCATCGACTACGATCAGCTGTCGCAGACCGGCTTCTTCGGCGACGTCGCGCCGCCGGCGCGGACCGGGCGCGTGGCGATCGTCGGCGCGGGCACGTCCGACCTGCGCGTCAGCCGCGAGGCGGCGCGCACGCTGGCCTTCGCCGGCGTGCGCGCGACCGAGATCAACGATGTCGGCGTGGCCGGCATCTGGCGGCTGATGGAGCGCGTCCCGGACATCGTCCGCCATCCCGTCGTGATCGCGGTCGCCGGCATGGACGCGGCGCTGATCAGCGTGCTCGGCGGGCTGGTCCCGGGCATCGTCGTCGGCGTGCCCACCTCGACCGGCTACGGCGTCGCCAATCGCGGCGAGAGCGCGCTGCACGCCGCCCTCGCCAGCTGCGCACCGGGCGTGCCGGTGATGAACATCGACAACGGCTACGGAGCCGCCTGCGCCGCCCTGCGCGCCCTGCGCCTCATCGACGCGGAGAACCGGACATGAGCAGGATCGAGATCGCCTATGGCCGCTCGCATCTGGCGGTCGACCTGCCGCCCGAGGCGGAGCCGCGGATCATCCGCAAGCCAGACCTGCCGAAGCTGCCGGATCCGCACGGCGCCATCGCCGCCGTGCTCGAATCGCCGATCGGATCGGCGCCGCTGTCGCGCCTGGCCGCCGGCAAGCGCAACGCCTGCATCCTGATCTGCGACATCACGCGGCCCGTTCCGAACAAGCTGTTCCTGCGGCCGATGATCGAGCGGATGATGGCGGCCGGCATCCCGGCCGCTGGCATCAGCGTCCTGGTCGCCACAGGCCTTCACCGGCCGAACGAAGGCGCCGAGCTGGCCGAGCTCGTCGGCGATCCCTGGGTGCTGGACACCGTGCGCGTCGTCAATCATTTCGCGCGCAACGACGCCGACCATGTCGATCTCGGCGTCACGCCGACGCGCGGCGTGCCGATCCGCATCAACCGCCTGTTCGCCGAGGCCGATCTGCGCATCGCCACCGGCCTGGTCGAGCCGCATTTCATGGCCGGCTGGTCCGGCGGCCGCAAGGTCGTCGCCCCGGGCGTCGCGCACCACACGACCATCCGGACCTTCCATTCCGCGCGCTTCATGGAGGATCCGCTGGCGGTGCAGTGCAACCTCGTCGGGAACCCGCTGCACGAGGAACAGCTGCACATCGTCCGGCGGCTGGGCGACGTCTACGCGCTCAACACCGTCATCGACGAGGCGCGCGACCTGGTCTTCGTCAGCTTCGGCGAGATCGTCGAGAGCCATCTCGCCGCCGTGGCCTTCATCGACAAGGCGACGCGCGTGCCCGTGGGACGAAGCTTCGCCACGATCGTCACCTCCTCGGCCGGCTACCCGCTCGACAAGACCTATTACCAGACGGTCAAGGGCATGGTGACGCCGCTCGACATCCTGTCCCCCGGCGGCACGCTGATCATCGCCTCGGAATGTTCCGAGGGCTTCGGCTCGGCCGAATTCAAGGAGGCCCAGCGCCGCCTTGTCGAGCTCGGTCCCGACCGCTTTCTCGCCACGCTGACCGCCAAGAGCCTCGCCGAGATCGACGAGTGGCAGACCGAGATGCAGCTGAAGCCGATGCGCAAGGGCCGCATCCAGCTCTATACCACCGGCCTCGACGCCGAACTGCGCGCACTGACGGGCGTCGAGACCATCGCCTCGGTCGCCGACGCCGTGCGGGCCAGCATCGCGCGCAGCGGCGACCGCGGCGTGGCGGTGATCCCCGAAGGCCCCTATGTCGTGCCCGTCCGCGAGGACGGCGCATGACCGGACACGCCGCCGCCGCGCGCGCGGCGGGGCGAAGGACGATCGCGGTCATCGGCGGCGGGCCCGCGGGGCTCATGGCCGCCGAGAGCCTCGCCGCGGATCACGACGTGACGGTCTTCGATCGCATGCCGGGCGTCGGGCGCAAGTTCCTGATGGCCGGGCGCGGAGGGCTCAACCTGACACATGGCGAGCCGCGCGCCGGATTCGTCGCGCGCTACGGCGACGCCGTGCACCGGCTCGCGCCGATCGTCGCCGATTTCCCGCCCGAGGCACTGCGCGCCTGGTGCGAGGCGCTGGGCCAGCCGACCTTCGTCGGCAGCAGCGGGCGCGTCTTTCCCGTCGCCATGAAGGCCTCGCCCCTTCTGCGCGCCTGGCTGCGGCGCCTCGACGCGCTGGGCGTGCGCTGGGCGCTCGGACGACGTTGGGTCGGCTGGGACGAGCGGGGTGCGGCATGTTTCGCAGATGCCGCCGGACGGATCGAGACCCGCGCGGCCGACGCGACGATCCTCGCCCTCGGCGGCGCCAGCTGGCCGCGGCTCGGCGCCGATGGCGGCTGGGTCGCGACGCTGCGCGCCGCAGGGATCGCGGTCGCCGATCTCGCGCCGTCGAACTGCGGCGCGCTCGTGGCATGGACCGGGCATCTCGTCTCCGCATTCGCCGGTGCGCCGCTGAAGCGCGTCGCACTGACAGCCGGCGGCGAGCGCGTGCGCGGCGAGGCGGTGATCACCGCGCGCGGGCTCGAGGGCGGAGCGGTCTACGCCCTCTCGGGCCGTCTGCGCGCCGAACTCGCGGCATGCGGACGCGCGCGCCTGACGCTCGACCTGCGTCCGGACCTCGGCATCGACGAGCTCGCTGCGAGGCTGCGTGCCGCGAGGCGCGGCGCGCGTTCGCTCGCCAGCTTCCTGCGCAGTGCCGCGACCCTCCCGCCGGTCGCCGTCGCGCTGCTGCGCGAGGTCCATGGCCGCGCCCTGCCCGAGGATCCGGCGCCGCTCGCCGCCGCGATCAAGTCGCTCCAGCTGCAGGTCGCCGGGCTGGCGCCGATCGAGCGCGCGATCTCCTCGGCCGGCGGCATCGCCTGGGAGGAACTGGACGCCGGCCTGATGCTGACCCGCAGGCCCGGCGTCTTCGTCTGCGGCGAGATGATCGACTGGGACGCGCCCACCGGCGGCTACCTGCTGCAGGCCTGTTTCGCCACCGCGCGGCGGGCAGCCGAGGGGGTCCGCGCGTTCCTCGCCGCCACGCCCTCGAGCCAGATCACCGCCACGAATTGCGCGTGACGGTGTCGGCGCCGGCTTACGGCGCGGCGTCGATCCACCGCGCGAACCCTTGCAGACGGGGCGATTCTGAACGCGGCACGATTGTTGCTGCGATCTCCCATCAAAGGAAATCTCCCGTCAAAGGAAAAGGAGGGGTTCGTGAAGACGCAACGCAGATCCATCCGCGCCGCCGCCTTGGGACTCGGGCTCGCGATCGCCGCCGCCGCGCCGGCGATCGCCGCGCCGTTCTTCCAATTGTCGGATGCCCCGGGCGGCGCCGGGCCTGGCGACTACTTCCTCTCGAACGACCACTGGCGCGCCGTGCGCGTCTTCAACGCGGGCCAGACCGAGACCCTTGCCGCCGGGGAATTCGGCCTGCGATTCCTCGAGACGCTGGCCAACGGCACACCCACCGGCGCGGCGGCCTATGACCTGCCGACCTTCTGCCTGGAGATCGGCCAGGCCATCGCGCTGCCTGCGATCTACGAGGCGATGCCCGTGTCCGACGCCTTGCCCGCCGCGAAGGCCGATCCCCTGGCGCGGCTCTGGAATGCGCGCGTGGCGACGGTCACCGATCCTGCCTCCCCGGTCTTCGAGTCGGTCCCGGGCGCCACCTCCAAGGACCGCGTCGCCGCGTTCCAGGTCGCGATCTGGGAGATCGCCGTCGACGGAAACAACGGCCTGGGCACCGGCCAGTTCCGCCTGCTGACGACCGATGCACCGCTGGTCGCCCTGTCCCAGGCCTATCTCGCGATCGCCTACGATCCGGCACGCCCGATCGGGGAGCTCCGCGCCCTGATCAGCCCGGACAGCCAGGACCAGCTCGACGATCCGCTGCCAAGCGACGTCCCCGAGCCCGCCTCGGCCGCACTGCTCGCCGCGGCGCTGCTCGGACTCGGTCTGCGGCGGCGGCGCGCCGGGTGAGGCGCTTCAGGCGAAGGCGGAACCGAACGCGCGCAGCAGCGCCAGTACCGACAGCGCCAGGGCGGCGAAGACGGCGTCGCGCCACCCGGCGCGCGGCACACGCCACGCACTGCCGGTGCCGGCTGCCACCGACAGCCCGCGCAGTTCCATCGCCAGCGCTGCGGTCGCGGCGCGGCGAATCGCGCCGGCCAGCAGCGCGATGGCGCCGTCGGCGCGCAGTCCGGCCAGTGCGACGGCCAGCCGCGAGGCGTCCGGCGGCAGGGCCGCCCGTGCGACCAGCCGCGCCAGACGGGCCTCCTCTGCCAACAGCGGCAGGAACTGGACCGCCGCCAGCGCACCGAACACGAAACGGCGCGGCAGGCGCGCGCGATGGACCAGCGCACGCGCCAGATCGCCCGGCGCGGTGGTGAAGGCGAAGAGCATCGAAACCAGCCCGACCGCCACCGTGCGCAGGCCCACTGCGAGCGCGACCTGCCAGCCGGACCAGCCATAGACGCTGGAGGGTGCGACGGCATGGATCCACGAAGACGTCGTGGCGAAGAACAGGAACGGCGCCAGCGCCAGCGCGAAGCGCCGCAGCGGCACACGCTCAACCGCCAGCAGCAGGACGACGAGCACGGCGGCCAGCGCGGCCAGTTCCAACGGCCGGTCATTGAGCGTCGCGACGCCGATCACGGCGAAAGCGACGACGAGCTTCGTCAGCGGATCGAGCCGCGTCATGGCGCGAGCGCGAAGCGCCAGCCAAGCCGCGCCGCCAGCATTGCGCCCGGCGGCGGTGCCAGCGGCAGCTTCCCGGCCAGCGCGTCGCGCAGGATCGTCGCGGGCGGCGCATCGGCGCGGACACGGCCGCCCTCCATCACGATGATCCGGTCCGCGACCCGGGCAAGCCAGTCGACATCATGGGCGACGAGCAGCACCGCCATGCCGGCACGGCGCAATCCGGCAAGATCGTCCTCCAGAGCGGCAAGACCGATGCCGTCGAGACCGGCCGCCGGCTCGTCGAGGACCGCGACACGCTGGCGTGGCGATGCCAGGGCGAGCGCAAGGGCAAGGCGCCGCCGCTCGCCCTGGCTGAAGGCCAGCGGATGCCGTTCGGGATCGGGCGCAAGCCCGGCGCGTGCGATGGCCGCGGCGGCGTCGCGCCAGTCCAGCCCGCGCCGCGCCGCCTCGGCGCCCAGCATTCCGGTCGCGAAGGCCAGCGCCGGGTTCTGCGGGACGTGGATCGCGGTCCCGCCGCCACGGCGGACATGGCCGCGCACCGGCGCGAGTCCGCCGGCGGCGAGCAGGCCCAGGGTCGACTTGCCGGCCCCGTTGGGACCGGCGATCCCGATCACCTCGCCCGCCTGTACCGCGAGACGGATATCGGCCAGCACCTCGCGCCGGCCGCGCCGGACCGTCGCCGATGCGATCTCCAGCAGCGGCGCGCCGGCTGGCCGGGCCGGCGCGCGGTCGAGGCCCAGGACCGCCAGCGCCGTCGCCAGTTCGTCCACGGCGCCATCGGCCGCACGCGCACGCGACAGCGCCGCCGCGACGGCGATGTCGGGCGGCAGGCGCAGGCCCGGTGCCGCCGCGCGCGCGGCGAGGTCGCGCAGCACCGCCTCGGTCGGCCCCGCGGCGAGCGGCCGCCCGTCGGCGTCGAGCACCAGCGCGCGCGACGCCAGACGACGCACATGGTCGATGCGATGCTCGACCAGCATTGCCGCCGCACCGTCCTGGCAGGCGGCCTCGAGCGCGTCCACCGCCTCGTGCGCGGCCATCCCGTCGAGATGCGCGACCGGTTCGTCGATGACCAGCGCGCGCGGCGCCTCGGCAAGCGCGGCGGCAAGCGCCAGACGCTGGCGCCACCCGCCGGAGAGGGCGAGGGTCTGGTCGCGCCGCGCGAGGCCCAGCCCCGGTGCACGGGCCAGCGCGCGATCGACCCGCGCGTCGATCTCGCCGGGGGCGAGACCGCGATTTTCCAGCGCGAAGGCCAGTTCGTCCTCGACCGTCAGCGCGACGAGCTGGGCGTCGCTGTCCTGCAGCACCGCGGCCGCGACGCCGGTACCGGCCGCCAGCGCGCCCGCGGGCAGTCCGGTCCACGCGACCGTGCCGCGACGCGTGGCCGGAACCAGATGCGGGATCGCGCCGAGCAGGGCCAGCGCCAGCGTGGTCTTGCCGCTGCCCGAGGGACCGAGCAGCGCCAGCCGCTCGCCGGGCGCGAGTTCCAGCGCGATCTCGCCGACCGCGTCGCGCGCCGCGCGCGCGAACCGGACCGCGACCCCGGACGCCGCCAGGAGCGCGCCGCCGTCAGGCGGCACGCCGGTCCGCGTCGATGGCCAGCCCGTCCAGCGCCCCCGTGCGATGCAGCGCGCGGGCGATCGCACGGCCCAGCAGGCCGGCGAGCACCATGCCGCTGACCACCCGGATGGCGAACATCGCGACCAGCAGACCCGGCGCCAGCGCGCCGTAGTCGAAGCGGATCCACGTATAGACGAAGCTGAACAGCGCCGCGCAGGCGCCCGAGGCCAGCAGCACGGCAAGATCGTAGCGCTTCCAGCGCGTCAGCGCGAAGGCGAGTTCGGCCCCCGCGCCCTGCACGACGCCGGTCAGCAGCAGGATCAGCCCTGCCGGGTGGCCGGTCGCCACCTCCGCGACCGCGGCCACGACCTCGGCGAAGAAAGCAGCTCCGGGCTTGCGCACCACATAGGCGGCGACGATCGACGCCACGCACCAGAAGCCGAAGAAGATGTCGAGTGCGATCGGACCGATCAGCCCCTGCGCGACCAGCCAGAGCTGCACCCAGGCGAGATAGAGGACGCCGAAGACGACGCCGATGGCCGCGGCGACGACGATCTCGCGCTGCGTCCAGGAACCCGGATTGGCCGTGCCCATCTTGGTCTTTCTCCTCAGCCCTTGGTCGGACTGCCGGCCGACACGGTGATCGTCAGGACGACATGCGCGGTGGCCGGGGCGAAATCGAGATAGCAGCGCTCGATCGCGGCGAAGACCTCCGCCGCGTCGCCTTTCAGCTTGGTGCAGAAATTCTTCGAACGGTCGAACACCCGCGCCGCCTTCAGAAAGTCGATGCAGGCGCCGATCCGCGTCATGTGCGCCTCGGTGCCGAGCGGGTAGAGGGAAATCTGCGCCGAGACGGCGAGACCGGCGAGCGGCCCCGGCGCGTAGCGGGCCAGCGCCGTCGCGACGAGATCCTCGCCGGGTTCGGGCGGACGGATCGGCAGGGCAGCACAGATCGGATCGTCGGATTCGCCCGGGCAACCGCGCGACAGCGTGCCCGCCAGGACGACATGGCCGCCGCCCGTCGCGGTCGCGACGAAGGCGTCGCGCATCGCCTGCACGACCAGACCCGGGGGCCCGACAAGCAGGGTCGAGAGATCGTCGGTCTCGCGCCGGATGCGCCCGGCATACGCGTCGAGCGCCGCAATTCCGCGCAGGATCGCCGGCACGAAGTCGGCGGTCATCGGGTAGAGGGAAAACTGCGTGCCGGAAAACATGGTCTCGCTCCGCTGGCATTACCCAGATCAGCTCGAGGGTTGGGCCACCTGGCCCTCTCAGCCCCGTTCGGAGCGCCCCTGACGAGGCTCTGCGTACCGCATCCGATTCACGGCGTAAAGGGCGACATGACTTCCTGCCGGAGATCCACGCCCCCTCCCCGGCCATGCCTTGTCGCCGCATCCGGATGATGTCGGTCACGAACCCTGTGCCGGCGGGTCCGGCCGTCACTGCAAGGCCAAGGATGCGGCGCGGGCCTGCGCGATCCGGTCGACGCGGCGCCGGTCCTGGGAGCTGCCATGAAGGGCATCGTCTTCGCCGAGTTCCCGCGAATGATCCAGCCCCGGTTCTCGCCCGCCATCGCCGACGACGATCCATCGCGCGCTACGAGGTGGAGGGTGGCCGGATCGTGCGGCTCGCGTTCACCCGCCCATCGCGATGACCGGGACCGGCCCGGACGACGGCGCAGCTGTGCGCCA
>JBIKLI010000172.1:0-9202 GCA_044359885.1 Alphaproteobacteria bacterium
CGATCCGGCCGGCATCACCGTCAGCATGGCGATGAGTCAGCACGGGACCGTGCGCGACGGCTTCGGCCATACCGATACGCTGGTCGACATCGATCAGGTCGTGGGCACAGGCTTCGCCGACGTCTTCGACGGCGGCTCCGGATCGCAGCGTTTCCGTGGGATGGGCGGGGCCGACTATTTCTTCGGAGGCGAGGCGAGCGACGGCATCGGCGGAGATTTCGACGAGATCAGCTACGGCAACGATCCGGCCGGGATCACCGTCGGATTCGCCGACGAGTCGGGCACGGTCGCCGACGGCTTCGGGGCCACCGATTCCTTCTTCCAGATCGAGCGGATCAGCGGGTCCGGCCACGCCGACGTCATGACGGTGACCGGCGGCACCGCGCGCGCGGCGTTCCGCGGCATGCAGGGCGCGGACATCTTGACCGGCGGCGTCTCCGGCTTCGATCGCGCGGATTACAATGGCGGAAACGAGACGACGGGCATCTCCGTCGATCTGGTCGCCGGGCGGGCGGCCGACGGGTTCGGATCGACGGACACGCTGGCAGGGATCGAGCATATCAACGGCTCCGCCTTCGCCGACGTGATCCTCGGCGACGGGGCGAACAACAGCTTCGCGGGCGCCAATGGCGACGACACGCTGCGCGGCGCCGGCGGCAACGACACGCTCGACGGGGGCTCGGGTTCGGACGTGCTTCAGGGCGGTGCCGGCGACGACACGCTTCTGGGCGGCTCGGGCATCGACATCGCGCTGTTCGACGACGCGACCGCGGGCATGACCTTGACGCTCAACGCGTCGGGGACGGTGGTGGTCAGCGCCCCCGGCCTGGGCGTGGACACGCTGGTGTCGGTCGAGAACGTCTCCGGCGGCGGCTTCAACGATCTTCTGGTCGGAGACGGCGGCGACAACATCCTGCGGGGCGGCCTCGGCGACGACACGCTCGACGGCCGCGGCGGCGTCGACTTCGCCGATTATCGCAACGCCGCCGCCGCCATCACCGCGACGCTGAACCAGTTTGGGACGGTGACGGTCGCGGATGGCGATGGCGGGCTCGACACGCTGATCGGAATCGAAGGGTTGCGCGGCAGCGCGTTTGCCGACCGGCTTGTCGGGGACAGCGGCAGCAACCGGCTGGCTGGGTTCTCGGGCGACGATGTCCTCGATGGCGGTGCCGGCAACGACCGCGCGGCGTTCTTCAACGCCACGACCGGAATCGTGCTGACGATTTCGTCCGGCGAGAGCGTCACTGTCGCGGATGGGCAAGGCGGAACCGACACCCTGATCTCGATCGAGGGCGCCGATGGCGGCGGCTTCGCCGATATCTTCACCGGCGATGGCGGCCGCAACGAGTTCTTCGGCAATGACGGCAACGACACGCTGATCGGCGGCGGCGGCAACGACCTGCTGGAGGGCGGGGGCGGCAACGATCTCCTCGATGGCGGCGACGGCGCCAACGACCGGGCCAGCTGGTCGACGGCCGGATCGGGCGTCACCGTCGATGTCGGTGCGATGACCGCGACCGGCGGTGCGGGCAACGACGTCGTCATCGGCATCGAGGAGTTCCAGGGCAGCGCCTTCGCCGACAGCTTCGTCGGCTGGAACAATGCCGGCGGCTTCGAGATCTTCGATCCGGGCGCGGGCGCCGACTCCATCGATGGCGGCGCCGGGTTCGACGAGCTCTCGTACCAGAGTGCGCCGGCTGGGATCACGCTGCGCGCGGATCTCGGCATCGTGATCGATGGCTCGGGCAGCACGGATGGTTTCGTCAATATCGAGCGCTTCAACGGCTCAAGCCAGGCCGATATCCTGATCGGCCGGAACAACGCGGTCGATGGGTATCCCGAGCAATTCCGGCCCCGCGACGGGAACAACACGATCGTCGGCAATGGCGGCGTCGACGAGGTCATCGTCGATGCGAGCGCCGGCGTGACGGTCGATCTCGCCCTGGGTCTGATCCAGCGCGGGGAGCAAGCCGATACGATCGTCGACATCGAGCGTGTCCGCGGCGGAACCGGCAACGATCTGTTCCTTGGCAGCGACAATCGCGACGGCGATTACACGGAGCGCTTCCGCGGCGGGGCGGGCAACGACCGCTTCGATGGCGGTCTCGGCACCGATGCGATCGAATATGCCGGTGCCACGATCGGCGTGGTCGTCGACCTCGCCGCCGGCACGGCGCAGGACGGGCTGGGCGGCACCGACGTCATCCTCGGCGGGATCGAGCAGGTGATCGGCACGGTCTTCGCCGATACCCTGATCGGAGATATCGGCGACAATGTGCTGGCCGGCGGCGCCGGCAACGATCGCCTCGATGGGGGGGCTGGCAACGACCTCGCTGCCTATAATTTCGACGTCAACGACGCGCTCGTCGCCAATGCGATGAACTCGGCCGTGTTCGTCGATCTGGCCGGCGGCTTCGCCATCGACGGTTTCGGCGGGACCGACACGCTGATGTCGATCGAGCAGGTCTATGGCTCCGCCTTCTCCGACGTTCTGCTCGGCGACGAGGTTGCCAACCGTTTCCTTGGCTGGAAGGGACACGACATCATCGATGGTCGCGGCCAGGCCGCCGGCACGTTCGACGTTGCGGATTTCCGGACCTCGACCGTCCCGGTTCCCGGCGAGGCCGGTGTGTTCGTGGACCTCGCGGCGGGGCTCGCCCGCGACCAGTACGGTTTCACCGATATCCTGCGGGGCATCGAGGGCGCGATCGGCAGCATCTACGCGGACACGCTCCTGGGCGACGGCGGCGCCAACACGCTGGCGGGGGATGCCGGCAACGACACGCTGATCGGCGGCGCCGGCAACGACAGCTTCGGCGGCGATGGCGGCGTCGATCTGATGGTCGGCGGCGATGGCGACGACGTGTTCCAGCGGTCCGGGTTCGGCGGGGGCTTCATCGACATCGTCGATGGCGGCGCCGGCGACGACACGCTGCTTTTCGTCGGCGACGAGACGCGCAACATCGTCGCCAACAGCCTGGACCTGGTCAGCCGCAGCTTCGATCTGGCCGATCTCGACATCCGGCTTCTGGCCGACGGCCGGATGGTCGTCGACAATCTTTCGGTGCCCGGATTTGACGGGGTCGATCGCGCGACGGTCGTGTTCGCGACCGATATCGAGGCGGTCGCCGTTCAGGGCGGACCGACCTATCGCTTCGGGGGGCAGGCGAACCTGCTGGTCGGCGGCGCGGGGCACGACACCCTGTCGAACACCAGCGGCGGCGAGGGCGCGCTGTGGGGCGGGGCGGGCGATGATCTCCTGACTGGCGGGGCCTTCAACGACCTGCTGGTCGGCGGCGGCGGCATCGACACGCTGTTCGGCGCCGGCGGCGACGACACGCTCTACGTCGTCGGATCCGGGCGGATGGATGGCGGTGCCGGCAACGACCTGTTGCGGGTCGATCCGCTGCGCGAGAGCGGCGGCGGGATCTTCCTTGCCGGTGGTGCCGATTTCGACCGTCTTCAGGTGCTGGGCGGCGCGCGGCTGCTCGGCGCCCGTTTCGACACGAGCGCGGGGCCGCACATCCAGCTGCTGTTCGATCATCACCGCAGCTTCGTCTTCCTGGCCGCGGGGCAGAGCGGCGGTCCCGATATCGAGCAGATCGCCGTGGTCGACGGTCCCTCCCTGACGCTCACTGGCGCCACGGACGGCGGGAGCGGGGCCGATCTTGTCCTCGGGGCCTTCTATGGCGCCGCGCCGGTCTCGCTCACCGGCGGGGAGGGCGACGATATCGTGGTCAGCACGAACCAGGACGCCTTCGGCGGGACAGGCGACGACGTGCTTCATCGCGTGGTCCCGAACGCCTTGTTCCAGGGGCTGCGCGGCGTGACGTTCGCCGGCGGTGACGGCAACGACACGGCGAGCTATGCCGGCGCTTCGCATGGCGCCGGCGTGACGGCCGATCTGACCCGCGCGGTCTGGACGATCGGCGGGCAGAGCGTGACCGACAATCTGGTCGGAATCGAGAACCTGACCGGCGGTGACGGCAACGACATGCTCACCGGCGATGCCGGCGCGAATGTCCTCGATGGCGGCCAGGGCGTGAACCTGCTGGTCGGCGGCGACGGCGACGACACCTATCTCGTAAGTCGTTCGGGAACCGATACGATCGACGACATGTCGGGACAGGATGTCGTCGTCTTCGCGGCGCCGCCCAGCGAAGAACTGCGCCCCGCCTACGTGTCGTTCTCGCGCGATCTCGCCGGAAGCGACCTTTTGTTCGGCTATGATTTTCCGATCTCCCGGATCGTCGGCCATTACACGGGACGGGCGGTCGAATTCGTCGCCTTCCACGCCGAGGATGGCATCACCGTCTATTCGCTGCAGGCCGGGACCACCCCCGGCAACGGCGGCGCCGGCAACGATCTCGTCGTCGGCACGGGAAATTCGGAGACGATCCGCGGTTTCGCCGGACGCGACGCGATCTACGGCAATGGCGGCACCGACCTGCTCTTCGGCGACGACGGCGACGACGATCTGCGCGGATCGGGGACGCTCGATGGCGGGCGCGGCGACGACGTGATCGTCATGACTGGTGCCGGTCTGGCGCTCGGTGGCGAGGGCGACGACGAACTGGAGCTTCAGTCCGGCGACGGGATCCTGGATGGCGGCACCGGCGACGATTTCTTCGACGTCGCGGCCGGGACCCAGGCGACGATCCGCGACACGCTGGGCGCGGATCTCCTGCTGTGGCGGGTCGACGTCCGGCGCATCTCGGGTATCGATTACCAGAGCGATATGGTCACGCTCGAAGCAGCGCTGAGCGGATCCAGCGTCACGTTCCGGGATCCGGTCCGCGACGCAGACGGCGCGGTCGATTTCGTCCTGTTCGACCCTGACCGGTCCGGCAGTGGGGTCGAGTCGGGCTTCATCGTGGCGTCGTCGCCTGCCGGCGGGACGGCGAACGAGATCTTCTTCGGCGGCGAGCCCGGCAGCGGCACCGTCTCCGGCGGCGCCGGCAACGACATCCTGTTCGAGCGTTACGGCGGCCCGGACAACGATGGTTCGGCGCGTCTGGCAGATGGCGGCGCCGGCGACGACATCCTGTTCCTCGACGGGTATGGCGAGACCTATGTCGGCGGCGGTGGGGCCGACATTTTCCGTGTCAGTTCGCATTTCCGGATCGCGAGCAATGTCGCCTTCGAAGGCGGAATCGACTGGGTCCTGCCGGATCTCGGTGCGGGCGACACGGTGCTCATGCTGGATCGCCAGGGAATCGACGATGCGCAAGTCCCGGTCTTCGAGATCAGCGGCGTGTTCGACGGCACGAATGCCGGAATGGCCGTCGACAACGCGCCCTATTTCGTCATCGATCTCAGCGTCCCCGGCGATCACCGCCTGTTCTACGACGATGATCGCAGCACACCGGGCTATGCGCTGATCGGGCGGGTCGGGTCGGCCGCGGATGCGCGCCAGGCCAGCTACGCCGTGCTTGGCGACGACGACGCCCGCGCCCAGACCGGCGAAGGCGGGCCGGACACGCTGCTCGGCCGCCGGGCAGTCGACACGCTGGATGGCGCGGGCGGCGCCGACACGCTTTACGGCTTCGGGGGCGACGACATGCTCGTCGGCGGGCCGGGCAACGACACGCTCGACGGCGGCAGCGGGACGGACGTTGCCGATTACAGATCGCTGACGACGGGATTGACTGGAACCCTGGCGACCACCGGCACTGCCAGCTTCACCGCGGCGGACGACGACGTCGATGTCCTGATCGCGATCGAGGTCATCGAGTCCGGTTCCGGGAACGACAGGCTGACCGGAAACGCGGCCGACAATCGCATCGCTGGCAACGACGGCGACGACGTGCTCGCCGGCGGGGCCGGCGACGACGACATCGATGGTGGCCCGGGATTGTCCGACAATCTGGACGGTGGCGACGGCGACGACGTGATCCGGGACGACGATGGAACGTCGCTGGTCCGCGGCGGTGCCGGAAACGACGACATCCTCCTTCAGTTCACCACCGGCTTTACCGGCTCGAATTCCTTCCTGCAGGGTGGCGAAGGCAACGACACGATTTCCGTGACGTTCTCCGGTCAGAACATCTCCAACCGGAATTTCGCTGGTGACCGGCACACCGGCAGCGACCGCGACGCCGTCGATCCAGGCGACGGCGACGACACCGTCGTCTTCCACGGAACCTGGACCGGTTCGAACATCGCGCTCAACCTGAATGGCGGAAACGACATCTTCCGCAATCTCGGGTCTTCGGCGATTCCCGTCCATGGCGGGGCGGGCGCCGACCTGATCCAAGGCGGGTCGGCGAACGAATCGCTGTTCGGGAACTCTGGCGACGACACCCTCGAGGGCGGCACCGGAAACGACACGCTCGACGGTGGCAGCGGATCAGACACCGCCGCGTACGCCTATCGCGCGTCGGCGCTGGTGGCGACCCTCGCTTCCTCGGGCACGGTCACGATCAATGTCGGGTCTGGGGACACGGATGTCCTGATCGCGATCGAGAATGTCTTGGGCGGCAGCGGAAACGACACGCTGGTCGGCGACGCTGCGGTCAATCGCCTGGCCGGATGGTCCGGTGACGACCTGTTGTCCGGTGGCGGCGACAACGACAATCTGGACGGTGGAGCAGGGGTCGATACCGCCGATTACGGCTATGCGACCGGGGCACTGACCGCGACCCTGGATGGCGCAGGAACGGCGACGGTCGTCGCGGGAACCGGCGACACGGACACGCTGATTTCGATCGAGAATGTCGTCGGCGGCAGCGGTCATGACGTGCTCTTCGGAGACGGCGGCGCGAACGGCCTGAACGGCGGCGGCGGCAACGACACGTTGCGCGGCGGCGCGGGCAACGATCTGCTGGATGGGGCGAGCGGCAACGACACCGCCGATTATGGATACCTGGCGGCCGGTGCTGCCCTCTCCGCGACCCTGAACGCCGCGACGACGGTGATCCTGGCGGTCGGCGACGCCGACACGGACACGCTGGTCTCGATCGAGAATGTCTCGGGCGGGGGCGGGAATGACTGGCTGACCGGCGACGGCGGCGGGAACCGGATCACGGGCGGCGCCGGAAACGACATCCTGTCGGGCGGGGCGGGCAACGATTTTCTTTCGGGCGGTAGCGGCGACGACATCCTGGCGGGCGATGACGGCGACGACTCGCTGTCCGGCAGCGCGGGCGTCGACACGCTGTCGGGAGGCGCCGGCAACGACAATTTCGGCACGGATGCGGACGGCTTCATCGTCGACTACAGCTATGTGACGTCGACGTCGCTCGCGGTCACGATGCGGTCGGATCAGATGAACACGGTCACCGTGGCGATCGGCGATACCGACACGCTGGGATATGGCGTCGACGCCATCGTCGGCGGCGCGCTGGGCGACACGCTGGTCAATCTCGGCATCGACCGCTTCACGCTGGCGGGCGGCGGCGGCGACGATACGCTGCAGGGCGGCAGCCGCGCCGACCGCCTGGATGGCGGGGATGGGAACGACACGGCGTTCTACGGCCATCTCGGCGCTTTTGCCGGGGTCACGGCGACGCTCGACTCCGCGGGCACGCTGACGCTGGCGCTTGGCGCGACCGACATCGACACGCTGGTCTCGATCGAGAACATCGTGGGCGGGAACGGCAACGATCTGCTGGCCGGCGATTCGGCCGGCAATCGGCTCCACGGCGGCGGCGGCGACGACAGGCTGCGCGGTGGTTTTGGCGACGACGTCCTCGATGGCGGGAGCGGTCAGGACACGGCGGATTACGACTACACGACGGTCGGCATCACGATCTCGCTCGAACAACCTGGCGGTTTCGCGACCCGCGTGACGGTGTCGCTCGGCGAAACCGACGAACTGCTGGACATCGAGAACCTGACCGGCGGCAGCGGCAACGATTCGTTCCGGGGCAACACGATCGCGAATGTCCTGACCGGCGGAGATGGCGACGACAGGCTCGACGGCGGCGGCGGTAGCGATACGCTGAGCGGCGGCGCAGGCAATGACGTCTTCATCCTGGATCTGGCCCACAGCCTGACCCAGACGTCGGACGCCCTGTTCGCAGGCTCCGGAGAGGACCTGCCGTTCCTGATCGATCTGGGCCCTGGCGACGTCCTGTCGCTGTTCGATCCGTCGCTTCCGCAGGAAACGTTCAGTTTCCCGCCGCTCTTCCTGCAATCGGCGTTCGACGGCATGAACGCCGCACCGGAAGATCATGACGGTGCTTATTTCGTGCTCGGCGCAGGCTTGCTCTACTTCGACCACAACGGGCACGATCCCATGGATCCGTCGACGGCCGGATATTCCGTGATCGCGCGGGTCGGAAACGGCGACACGCCGGCATCCGCGTCATTCCAAGTGGTCGGCGGGGGCGGCACCGTCGCGTAGTCGCGTGATGTCCCCAAGCCGCGGGGGCCGGCAGGTCACGGCGGCGGGCGATCGGGGTGCGTGCCGGTGCCGTCCAGCCAGGTCGTCCAGGCGTCGCGCAGCGCGGCGAGGGGGCCGGTCCAGTCGCCGATCGTCTGCTGGCGGAACAGGCGCAGCGAGGGGTACCAGCCGGAGCGCTCGCCCGCGACGCCCCAGCGCCAGTCCGGTGCCGCCGGAAGAAGGATCCAGGCGGGTTTGCCCATGGCGCCGGCCAGATGGGCGACGGCGGTGTCGACGGCGATCACCAGGTCGAGTCGCTCGATCAGCGCCGCGGTGTCGGCGAAGCTGTAGAGCCGCTCGCCGGCATCCATGATCAGGGCCTCGGCGCCCAGCCGGGTGCGCGCCGCCGCGGCCGGGCCTTTCTGCAGCGCGACCAGCCGTACGCGTGGATCGCCGCCCAGGAAGAGCAGCGACTCCAGGCCCAGGCTGCGGAACCGGTCGTTGCCATGGTCCGGGTTGCCCGCCCAGACCAGGCCTACCTTGCGCTTGCCGTCGCTCGGCAGCGCGACAGGCGATGGCCGCGAGGCCTTGAGATATGCCGCCCCGGGCCACCAGGGCGCGAAGCGTCCCAGGCGCGGCGGCAAGTCGAGGAGAGGGATCGCGAATTCGAGGTCGCGGGGCCGCTTGCCGGCCGGGACGACCTGGACGCCGGGCAGGCTGGTGCGCAGCAGATCGACCAGCGGCTCCTGGCAGGCGAGGCAGACGCGCCGGGCACGGGCGGCCAGCATGGGCAGGAAGCGGCAGAAATTGATCGTGTCGCCCAGCCCTTGCTCGTTGACGACGAAGATCGCGTGCTTGGACGGATCCTCTTCC
>JBIKLI010000173.1:0-9171 GCA_044359885.1 Alphaproteobacteria bacterium
GCATCACGTCGCTGGCCGGATCCATATACTGGTCGATGATGTCGAAGTGATGGAAGCCCGGCGACACGACGACGCCGGGATCGCCGCCATGACGGCGCAGATGGTGGGCATAGCGGAACGACTGGTCGATCCAGTGCCACGGTTCGAGCCCGCCGGCGACGACCCAGACCGGGCAGCGCACGCGCGGCGGCAGGCGCTCGTAGTCGTGGCGCGCGATCAGGTCGGGGGTGAGGCGGATATCGGCGTCGACGCTGGTCAGCGCCGCAGGCGCCGGGTCGTAGATCCCGCTCAGCAGCACCGCGCCCGCGACGCCGTCGGCCGGATGGCCGCGCGCCGTCCAGTCGGTCGCCAGGACCGCGGCCGCCAGATGCGCGCCTGCCGAATGTCCGGACAGGGTGATCCGCGCCGGATCGCCGCCATGATCGGCGATGTGCTGGCGTGTCCACTCGGTCGCGCGGATCGCCGAGTCGACGACCCCGTCCAGCGTGACCGCCGGGCAGAGCGCGTAGTTCGCGACCACAGCGCAGATGCCCGCATCGACCAGCGCGGCGGCGACGAAGGCGAAGTTGCGCTTGTCCTGCATCCGCCAGTAGCCGCCATGGAAGAAGACATGCACCGGCGCGCCCGGCGCCGCGGCCGGATAGACATCGACGCCATGCAGCGGATGCGGCCCGTAGGCGATGTCCGGAACGCAGCGCAGCCGCGCGCGGGCGGCGGCGTTCGGCGCCTCGCGCCGCACCTGGCAGAGCTTGAAGTCGGGCACCGAGACCTGGGGATTGTACTGCCGCTCGTGCTCCGCCGGGTCGAGCCCGTCCCATAGCCGCGCCTGCGCCGTCATCGCCGCCCCCTCCGCTCGCAACCGGACCACGTTTCTATCACGGCGCGCGTCCGGCGCATGCCGCCGATCGACGGGCGCCGGATGACAGGCGCCGGCCAACGGCGCTACATCTTGGGTGCGAGAAGCAGGAGATCCGCGCCATGCCGACGAAGAGCCGCCATCCCGAGACCGTGGTCCTCCACGCCGGTTACCGTTCCGACCCGGCGACGACCGCCGTCGCGGTCCCGATCTACCAGACGACGAGCTACCAGTTCGACTCGCCCGAGCGGGCCGCGAACCTGTTCGCGCTCAAGGAACTCGGGAACATCTACACGCGGATCATGAACCCGACCTTGGCCGTGCTCGAGGAGCGGATCGCGCAGCTCGAAGGCGGCGTCGCGGCGCTGGCGCTTGGCTCGGGGCAGGCCGCGTCGCTGTTCGCGGTCCAGAACATCTGCCAGGCCGGAGACAATTTCGTCGCCTCGACCGATCTCTACGGCGGCACCTGGAACCTCTTCGCGCACACGATGCGGCAGATGGGGATCGAATGCCGGTTCGTGGATCCGGCCGATCCCGAGAATTTCCGCCGCGCCACCGACGCGCGCACCCGCTGCTACTACGCCGAGACGCTGCCCAATCCGAAGCTGCACGTGTTCCCGATCGCCGAGGTGGCGCGGATCGGACGCGAACTCGGCGTGCCGCTGATCATGGACAACACCGCCGCACCGATCCTGTGCCGGCCGCTCGACCTGGGCGCCGCCGTGGTCATGCATTCGACCACAAAGTGGATCGGCGGCCACGGCACGTCGATCGGCGGCGTGGTCGTCGACGGGGGCAATTTCGACTGGGAGGCGCATGCCGCGCGCCACCCGCTGCTCAATACGCCGGACCCGAGCTACCACGGCGCGGTCTGGACCCAGGCGGTAAAGCCGCTCGGGCCGATCGCCTACATCATCAAGATGCGGGTGACGCTGCTGCGGGACATGGGCGCCGCCATGAGCCCGTTCAACGCCTTCATGTTCATCCAGGGGCTGGAGACGCTGCCGCTGCGCCTGCGTCAGCACTGCGCCAACGCCGCCATCGTGGCGTCCCATCTGGCACGCCATCCGAAGGTCGCGCGGGTGATCTATCCGGGGCTGATGACCGGCGAGCTGCGGCGGCGCGCCGATGCGGCGCTCGCCAACGGCTACGGTTCGCTGGTCGGCGCCGAGCTCGCCGGCGGTCGCGACGCCGGGCGGCGCTTCATCGAGAAGCTGCAGATGTTCTACCACGTGGCCAATATCGGCGATGCGCGCTCGCTCGCGATCCATCCCGCGTCCACCACCCACTCCCAGCTCACCGCCGAGGAGCAGCTCAAGACCGGTGTCACAGACGGCTATGTGCGGCTGTCGATCGGGCTCGAGCACCCGGACGACATCCTGGCCGATCTCGACCAGGCGCTGGCCGCGACATGACCCGCGCCCCCGCCGACTGGGGTGCGTTTCCGCGCACCCGCCTGCGGCGCAACCGTCGCGACGCGTGGTCGCGCGCGATGGTGCGCGAGACGCGTCTCGATCCCAGCGACCTGATCTGGCCCGTCTTCGTCGCCGAAGGCCGGGCGCAGCGCATCGCCATCGCCTCGATGCCGGGCGTCGCGCGGCTGTCGGTGGACGAACTGGTGAAGGACGCGCGCCGCGCCGCGAAGCTGGGAATTCCCGCCATCGCGCTGTTTCCCCAGACGCCGCCCGGCCGCAAGTCCGAGGACGGCGAGGAGGCCTGGAACCCGGACAATCTCGTCTGCCGGGCCGTGCGCGAACTCAAGCGCCGGGTGCCGGAGATCGGCGTGATGTGCGACGTCGCGCTGGATCCCTTCACCGTCCATGGCCATGACGGACTGGTCCGCGGCGGCCGGGTCGCCAACGACGAGACCGTGGCGGCGCTGGTGCGGCAGGCCCTGGTCCAGGCCGAGGCCGGCTGCGACATCGTCGCGCCGTCGGACATGATGGACGGGCGGATCGCCGCGATCCGCGACGCGCTGGACGGTGGCGGGTACCAGCATGTGCGCATCATGAGCTACGCGGCGAAATATGCCTCGGCCTTCTATGGTCCGTTCCGCGACGCGATCGGCTCGGGCCGCCAGCTCGGTCCCGAGGGCAAGCGCGGCTACCAGATGGACGCCGGCAACGCCGACGAGGCGCTGCGCGAGGTGGCGCTCGATATCGCCGAGGGCGCCGACATGGTGATGATCAAGCCGGGAATGCCGTATCTCGACATCGTCCGCCGCATCAAGGACGCGTTCGGCATGCCGACCTTCGCCTACCAGGTCTCGGGCGAATACGCGATGATCGCCGGCGCCATCGAGCGCGGCTGGATGGATCGCGCGGCGGCGATGGAATCGCTGCTGGCCTTCAGGCGCGCCGGCGCCGACGGGGTGCTCACCTACTTCGCGCTGGAGATCGCCGCCGCCCTACGCGGCTGAGTCGGGTCCGCCGCCGAGGAAGGTCGTCACGGCCGCGATCTGGGCCTCGGCCATCAGCGCCGGGGCATGTCCGCATCCCGGCACATCCAGACGCCTGACGCGCGCCGGCCCCCCTCGCGCCATCCGCGCGGCGGTCTCCTCGGTCAGCAGATCGGATTGCTCCCCGCGGATCAGCAGGACATTCCTGTCGATCCGCTCCCAGACCGGCCAAAGATCGACATCGGCCGGCGGCGCGGCCAGGAAGGCCGTCGCGATGGCCGGATCGTGATGCAGGCGCCAGCCCGTCGGCGTCGCCACCGCGCCATGCGTCGCCAGATGCCGCCATTGCGCGTCGGACAGCGGACCGAACGGGGCGGCGACCCGACGCAGATGCGCCTCGACCTCGGCCAGAGACGCGAAACGCGGATCGCCGCCGACATAGCCGGCGATCCGCGCCAGCGCCGCCTTGGGGATGAAGGCGCCGACATCGTTGAGGACGAGACGCGCGACCGGGTTGCGGGGCTGGGCAGCGATCATCATGCCGGCGATCCCGCCCATCGAAGTGCCGACCCAGTCGATCTCGGGCGCGTCGAGCCGCGCCAGAAGGGCGGCCAGCGCGCCGAGATAGACCGGAAAGGCGTAGAGCGCTGGATCCGGGAGCCAGGCGCTGCGGCCGCGTCCCGGAAAGTCGACGGCGATCACGCGACGGCCCTGCGCCGCGAGGCTGGCCGCGAGCGCGTCGAAATCGCGGCCGTTGCGGGTCAGGCCATGGGCGCAGACCACCGGCCGGCCGCCGGACGGCCCCCATTCGGCATAGGCGAGATCGAAGAAGCCCTGCGGCAGCAGGAAGGGGACGTGTCTCAGGCGAGGATCCATGGCGTCGGTCTATACACCGCGTCCGCCGCGGCGTCGCGCGAACGTCGCGGCGCCATGCGTTGTTGGCGCTGGACACGATCGGCGTCGCATCGCTAGATCGCCCATCAGCCGTGCAGGTCCCGATGTCGTCCCTTCCCGATGCGAGGACCCTTGCCCTCGCCGCCGCGATCCTCGCGCCGCTGACATGGTCGGTGGGCGGCGTGGTGATGCGCAGCGTCGAATCCGCCGGTGCCTGGGAACAGGTCGTCTGGCGCTCTCTGGGCGGGGCGCTCGCCGTTGCCGTCCTGCTCGCCCTGCGCGGCACCGCTCGCGCGGCGCTTGCCGTCCGGGCGGCGGGCTGGGCGGGGATCGCGAGCATGCTCTGCATCGCCGGGACCTTCGTCGTCCATGTCCTGGCGATGAATGCGACCAGCGTCGCGAACGTGCTGTTCCTGCAGACCGCCAGCCCCCTGCTGATGCCGCTGCTGGCCTGGGCGGTGCTGCGGGAAAAGCCCCACCGGCTGACATTCATCGCCGTCGCGGTCGCGATCGCCGGCCTGACGCCCATCGTCGCCGGTTCGGTCGGCGGAGGCAATTTCACGGGCGACATGCTCGCCCTGGCGTCCGCGGCCTGCGGTTCCGCGAACGTCCTGATCGTCCGCAGGCTGAGGAACCTGGACATGATGCCGGTCGCGGCCATCGCCGCCCTGCTCGCAGGCCTCGTCGCTGCCGCGATCGGCGCGCCGTCGGGCGTCGCACTCGCCGATGCGGTCGCCCTGATGCTGCTCGGCGCGCTGCAGATCGCCGTCGGGCTTACGCTTTTCTTCTACGCGCTTCGGCATCTTCCAGCCGCGCCGGTCGCCTTGCTGACCCTGCTGGAGCCGGTCGCGGGACCGATCCTGGTCTGGGCCGTGATCGGCGAGGTGCCCCCCACCGCCACGCTGTTCGGTGGCGCGCTCATCGCCGCCGCGATGGTCATTTCGGTCGGCGCGACGGCCGCAGCACATGCGCCGGCAGAACCGGCGGCGCGGCCGACATGACCCCCGCGCCGTCGCCACAGGCGCTGCGGCGCCGCGGCCTCGTGCTGGCCATCCTGGCCAATCTCTGTTTCAGCAGCGGCGGCTTCTGGATCCGGACGCTCGATGCGCCGCCCGGCGGGCACGAGATCGTCTTCTGGCGCTCGGTGGCGATGACCGCGGTCCTGGCCCTGGTGCTGGCGGTCTGGCATCGCGGCCAGATGCTTGCCAAGATCCGGGCGGTCGGCCCCTGGGGCATCGTTTCGGCGGCCTTCCTCGCCTCGACCTTCTTCGCGTTCATCCTGTCGGTCACCCGGACCACCGTGGCCAACACGACGGTTGTCATGAGCCTGGCACCGCTGTTCGGCGCCGTCGCGGGGTTCCTGTTCCTGGGCGAACGCGTGGCGCTGCGCACCTGGATCGCGATCGCCGTCGCGGGGACCGGCCTCGCCGCGATGGTGCTCGACTCGCTGTCGGGCGATGGCCTGGCCGGGATCCTCTTCGCGCTCGGCGTGCCGTTCGGGCTGGCCGTGAACGTGGTCATCAACCGCCGTCATGGACAGCGTGTCGACATGGTGCCGACCGTGCTGATCGCCGGCCTGCTGTCGATCCCCGTGGCGTTGCCCCTCGCCCTGCCCTTCGAAGCCAGCGGTCGCGACATCGCCGTCATCCTCGTCATGGGCACGATCCAGCTCGGCGCCGGCTGTCTGCTGATCACCCTTGCCATGCGCCATCTTCCCGCGGTCGAGATCGGGCTGTTCACGCTGCTGGAGACCGTCCTGGGGCCGGTCTGGGTCTGGCTCGCCTATGGCGAGGCCCCGACCGCGATGGCGCTGTCGGGCGGCGGCCTGATCGTCGGCGCGCTGCTTGTCAACAGCCTCTTCGAGCGCAGGCGCGATGGGTCCGGCGGCGGCAGCTGATCGCAATCGGGTCCGCGGCGGCCGTCTCCACCGCTGGCTTGTCCGCGTCGGGGCCGGCATCGCGCTGCTGCTGACGCTTGCGCTTGGCGCGGGATGGATCTGGCTCGACCGTTCGGCGCCCCGCCATGCCGGTCGGTTCGAACTCGACGGGCTCGCGGCACCCGTGGACGTCGTGCGCGATGGCGACGGCGTCCCGCATATCTTCGCGACGAGCGCCACGGATGCCTATTTCGCCCAGGGTTTCGTCCATGCCCAGGATCGCTTCGCGCAGATGGACGGGATGCGCATGGTGGCGCGCGGTCGCCTCGCCGAGATGGTCGGCCGCGGCGGTCTTGCCAGCGACCGGTTCATGCGCGGCATGGGGCTCGCCGGCCGGGCCGAGGCAGCCAGGGACGCGCTGTCGCCCGAGGGGCGCGCGGCGCTGGAGGCCTATGCCCGCGGCGTGAATGCGTTCCTGGCGCAGTCCGGGACGGCCCTGCCGCTCGAACTGCGACTTTCCGGCCGCATCCCGGAGCCTTGGGAGCCGGCGGATTCGCTCCTATGGGGCGAGCTGATGGCGCTCTACCTCTCCGGGAACTGGCGCGACGAGCTCGCTCGCCTGCGGCTCTCGGCTGCCGGCCACGACCCGCGGCTGCTGGCGCTGCTCTGGCCGGATTGGCGGGGGGATGGGGCGACGAGCCTCGCGACCGGCGCCGGCGCCTGGGATCCGGTACAGGTCGGCGCGGCGATCGCGGCCCTGCCCGACCTGCCGTCGCCGCCGCTGGCGTCGAACGCCTGGGTGTTCGCCGGCGCGCGGACACGCAGCGGCAAGCCGCTGCTCGCCAATGATCCGCATCTCCAGCTGGGTGCCCCCTCGGTCTGGTATCTGGTGCGGCTGGTCGCGCCGGGTTTCCTTCGCGCTGGCGCCAGCGCGCCGGGCGTTCCGGGAATCGTGCTGGGTCACAACGGGCATGTCGCCTGGGGCATGACGACCACGGGCGCGGACAGCTTCGATCTGGTCCTCGAGCGGCTCGTGCCCGGGGACCCCGACAGCTACGCGACGCCGGACGGGCCGGCGCGCTTCACCCGCCACGCGCACGCGATCGCCATCCGCGGCGAGCCGGACCCGGCGCGTGTCGAGATCCGGCGAACCCGCAACGGGGTCGTCCTCGCCGACCTCCTGGGATCGCCGGAAGCGGCACCGGCAGGCGACGCGCTGGTGCTGCGGGCGCTGCTCGACACCGGTACGAACGGCACCGGCGATGCCTTGCTGCGCATGACCGCGGCGACCGACGTTCCGGCCATGCTGGCGGCGGCGGAGGGCTGGCGCGCCCCGGTGCAGAACCTCTTCGTCGCCGATCGCGATGGTCGCATCGCCCTGGCGGCGATCGGCGCCGTGCCCCGCCGGCGGCTGGGCGACGGCACGATCCCGACGCCGGGCTGGGACCCCGGTCATGGCTGGGACGGGATCGCCGCCGGCGCGGCGCTGCCGCGCGCCGTGGATCCGCCGCACGGGTTCCTGATGAACGCCAACGACCGGCTGGCACCCGATCGTCCCGGCCCGTTCCTCACGGCCGATTGGGACGCGCCGTTCCGGGCGCGGCGCCTGCGCGAGGGGCTGGCTGGCGCGAGCGTCCAGGATCTGGACAGCGCGGCCGCGTGGCAGCGCGACGCCATCTCCGTGTTCGCGCGCGACGTCCTGGGCGACCTGGCGGCCTGGACGCCCGGCGACGCGGCAGTGCGCCGGATCGCCGACGCGCTACGCGCCTGGAACGGCGACATGCGCCGCGAGGCCTGGCAGCCGCTCGTTTTCAACGCCTGGATGCGGGCGCTGCGCGCGGATGCCCTCGATCAGCTCCTGGGCAGCGGCGAACCCGGCGCCCCGATCGCCATGCGCGAGGTGCCGGCGCTGCTGCTGGCGATCGCCGGGGGCGATCCCTGGCTCTGCGCCCGCATCGCTTGCGGGGCGACCCTGGAGCGGTCTCTGTCCACCGCGCTGGTCGCGCTGGGCGCGCGCTACGGGTCGGTTCCGGAGGCTTGGCGGTGGGGCGATGCCCATGCCGCGGTGTTCGAGAACCCCCTCTGGCGATCGATCCCGGTCGTCTCGCGACTGTTCGGTTTCTCGGTTCCTGTCGATGGCGACAATTTCACCGTCAACCGGGCTACGCCGCGCCAGGGGGGGGCGGCGGATTTCGCCGCCGTGCACGGCGGTGGCCTGCGCGCCGTGTATGACCTCGCCGACCTCGATTCGTCACGGTTCATGATCGCGCCCGGGCAATCCGGACATCCCTGGACGCGCCATTGGGGCGATCTGGCGCAACGCTGGGCGGATGGCCAGATGCGTGTCCTGGCTGGCGGTCGCGATGCGCTGGCCCGGACCGGCACGGTCCTGCGCCTCGGACCCCGGGCCGTGGCCGGGAGACAGGAAAGGAACGATTAACGACATTTCTCCATATTGAGCGGGCATCATCCGGCAGTTGCGACCACGTGAAGGGACCATGGCGGGCAAGGGCAAGGACGGCGAACGGCCGATCCTCATCATCAAGAAGAAGGGACATGGCGACCACGGCCACCATGGTGGCGCGTGGAAGGTCGCCTATGCCGATTTCGTCACCGCGATGATGGCCTTCTTCCTGCTGCTCTGGCTGCTCAACGTCACGACTTCGGAACAGAAGGACGGGATCGCGAACTATTTCATGCCCGATTCGGTCTCGCGCTCGAATTCCGGCGGTGGTGGGGTGCTTGGCGGCGTGACGATCTCGCCCGGCGAGATGGAACGGCAGGCCGCGGGGATCATGCTCGCGATCCCGCAGGCACCTTCCGCCAACGAGCAGGAACTCCCGCCCGACACCGAGGGCGAAGGCAGGCCCCCCGAATACGCCGAACCGGAGGACCCCGCGGAGCGGGCCAACCCCATCATCGCGGCATTGCGCGAGAGGGAACGCGAAAGGCTGCGCGAACTGGACAAGGACAAAGACAAGGATAAAGACAAGGACAAAGACAAAGAAAAAGACAAGGACAAAGACAAGGACAAAGACAAGGATAAAGACAAAGACAAAGATAAAGACAAGGATAAGGACAAGGATTTCGACAAGGACGGGATGATCAACAACCAGCAGCTCAAGGAGCAGCTGGCACGTCAGGAGG
>JBIKLI010000174.1:0-9064 GCA_044359885.1 Alphaproteobacteria bacterium
GCGTAGCCGCCATGCAGCTGTCCGTCGAGCAGCAGCGGGTTGACCACGACGCCGACATCGACCGCGGCGTCGAAGCGCGTCACGCGCGCGGCGCCGGTGGCCGGGTCGACCTCGACCTCGCAGCGCGCCACGCCGGTCGGCCAGGTCTCGACCGTGCCGGCGAAGTCGGCGCGGCCCTCGATCGCGCCGAGCCGCGCCGCGACCTCGAACAGGCCGATCCGCCGGTCGGTGCCGACGACCGCGAAGGCGCCGCCGGCATAGACGACGTCGACCGCCGAGGCTTCGAGCAGATCGGCGGCCGCGTCGCGCGCGGCGGCGATCGCGGCGTCGGCGGCGCGCCTGAGCGTCGTGCTCGACACGATCGTCGAGGACGAGCCACCGGTCCCGCCGCCGCGCGGAATGCGCGCGCTGTCGCCCTGCACGACGCGCACGCGCGCAACGTCGACGCCGAAGGTCGCGGCGACGACCTGGGCGAAGGCGGTGGCGTGGCCCTGGCCCTGGCTCTGGGTGCCGGTGCGGGCCTCGATCGTGCCGTCCGCGGCGACGCAGACGATCGAGGTCTCGTCGCCCCACCCGCCCGAGCCGTGGAGATGGCAGGCATAGCCGCGGCCGACCCTGAGGCCACGCGCGCGCGCTTCGGCGCGGCGGGCGGAGAAGCCCGCTTCGTCGCCGGCGGCATGCGCGGTGTCGAGCAGCCGACCGAAATCGCCGCTGTCGTAGCGGTAGCCGAGCGCGGTGCGGTGCGGAAAATCGTCGCGCCGCACGAGATTCAGCCGGCGGAGCTCGACCGGGTCGCGACCGGTCTCGCGCGCGGCGACGTCGACCAGCCGCTCCACCAGCACAAGCGTCTCGGGCTTGCCTGCGCCGCGGAAGGCGTCCACGGGCGCGGTGTTCGTCAAGGCGCAGCGCATGGCGATATGCGCGGCCGGGATGTCGTAGAGCGAGGCCAGGACCTTGGCCATGCCCCCGGTGGTGATGGACGGCGTCACCGCCGAGACATAGGCGCCGTAATTCGCGACCGCGTCGACGCGGATGGCGAGGAAGCGGCCGTCGGCGTCGAGCGCCAGCTCGGCCGTCGCCAGGAGATCGCGGGCATGGGTGTCGGCCAGATGATGCTCGCTGCGCTCCTGCACCCAGCGCACCCCGCGTCCCAGCGCGCGTGCGGCGAAGCAGACCAGCGCCTGTTCGGGATAGGGCGGCAGCTTCGGTCCGAAACCGCCGCCGACATCCTCGCTGACGACGCGCAGCGCCGCGCGCGGGATCTTCAGGATATGGTCGCAGAGCAGCCGGTGGATGACGTGCACCCCTTGCGAGGGCGTCGTCAGCGTCGTCGTGCCGGTCGCGACGTCGTGCTCGGCCAGCGCCGCGCGCGGTTCGACATAGCTTGCCAGGATGCGCGCTGCGCGGAACGAGACGCGCGCCACATGCGCGGCGCGCGCGAACGCGGCGTCGGTCGCCGCCGCGTCGCCCTTGCGCCAGTCGCAGACCAGGTTCCAGGGGACATCGTCGTGGACCAGCGGAGCGCCAGGGGCGAGCGCGGCGTCGCCGGTCACCACGGCCGGCAGTTCCTGGTAGTCGACCGCGATCGCCTCGGCGGCGTCGCGCGCGATGTCCAGGGTCTCGGCGACGACCATCGCGACGATCTCGCCGACATGGCGCACGCGGTCGGGGGCCATCGGCAGCCGCGGCGGCTCGGCATGGCGCCTTCCGTCGGCGCCGAAGATCTCGACCAGGCAGGGATTATGGCCGAGGCCGGCCGCGACGGTGTCGGCCGCGATGTAGACGGCCGCGACGCCCGGGATCGCGCGCGCGGCGGCGACGTCGATCGCGCGGATGCGCGCATGGGCATGCGGCGAGCGCAGGAACAGGGCCTGCAGCGTGCCGGCCGGCGCGCGGTCGGCGGCGAATCTGCCGCCCCCGGTCAGCAGGCGCGGATCTTCCAGCCGGCGCAGCGGCTGCCCCAGACCCGGAAGGACGTCATAGGCCATGTCGCGGCCCCCTCTATGGTCGCATGGCCGACATATAGCCGGACCGCCGCGCTTTGTCCGATCCCGCCGCACCTGCTAGAAACCGACCCGCTCGTTCAAGCCCAGAGGAGGAGACGACGTGAAACTGGTTCGATTCGGCCAGCCCGGCAGCGAGAAGCCCGGCATCATCGACGCGCAAGGCGCCATCCGCGACCTGTCGGGGATCGTGTCCGACATCGGCGGCGCGGTGCTGGAGGCGGCCAGCCTCGACCGGCTGCGAAAGCTCGACCTGTCGAAGCTGCCGACGGCGCCGGCCGGCGTGCGGCTGGGCGCCTGCGTGGGCGGAGCGCGGAACTTCTACGCGGTCGGCCTCAATTACGTCGATCACGCCAAGGAGACCAATTCGCCGATCCCGAAGGAGCCGATCCTCTTCAACAAGGCGACCTCCTGCATCGTCGGACCGGACGACGACATCATGATCCCCAAAGGCTCGGTCAAGACCGACTGGGAGGTCGAGCTCTGCGTCGCGATCGGCAAGCGTGCGCGCTACGTCACTGAGGCCGAGGCGCTGTCCTACGTCGCCGGCTATTGCGTGTGCAACGACGTCTCCGAGCGCGAATACCAGATGGAGCGCGGCGGACAGTGGATGAAGGGCAAGGGCTGCGAGACCTTCGGCCCGATCGGTCCCTGGCTGGTCACCGCCGACGAGATCGAGGACGTCCAGAACCTGTCGATGTATCTCGAGGTCAACGGCGAGCGGGTCCAGAAGGGCTCGACCGCCACGATGATCTTCGGCGTCGCGCACATCATCCACTACATGTCGCAGTTCATGGTGCTGGAGGCCGGCGACCTGATCACGACCGGCACGCCGCCCGGCGTGGGCGCCGGCTTCAAGCCGCCGCGCTTCCTCAAGGCCGGCGACCGGATGCGCGTCGGCATCGAGGGCCTGGGCGAGCAGAACCAGAACGTCGTCGCCTGGCGTTGAGGTCCGCTGGCGCGGCGCCGTCCGGCGCCGCGCCGCGGCCGGCGCGGGCAATCCGGTCATGACGCCGTCGCGCCCGGTCCCCTTCACGCGCGCCGGCATCCGCCATGGGCTGTGGCGCGGGGCGACCTTGTCGCCCGGCGTGCTGGTCTACGGGATCGTCTTCGGCGTGCTCGCCGGCGAGGCTGGCCGCAGCGCGCTCGAGGCCGTCCTGATGAGCGCGTTGATCCACTCCGGCAGCGCCCAGATCGCGGCGTTGCAGGGCATGGCGGCCGGCCCCTGGGTGGCGCCGATCGTCGCCACGATCCTGCTGACCAATGCACGCTACGTGCTCTACGGCGCGGCCCTGCGCCCCTGGTATCCGGGAACTCCGCCGGCCGGCGTCTATCCCAGCCTGTTCCTGCTCGGCGACGGCAACTGGGCGCTGGCGATGCGCGAGCATGCCGAAGGTCGCCACGACGCCGGTTTCCTGCTGGGCTCGGGCCTGGCGCAGTTCGTCCCCTGGGTGGCGGGTACCTGGATCGGCCATTCGGCGGGCAGCGCCGTCGCCGACCCGAAGCGGTTCGGGATGGATTTCATGATCGTGGCACTGGCCGCGGCCATGGCGACCGCGTTCTGGCGCGGCCGCGACAGCCTGCTGCCGGCCGGGGTCGCGCTTGGCCTTGCGCTGGTGACGCATGCCGTCGCGCCGGGGGGCTGGGTCGCCCTGATCGCCGGTCTCGGTGGCGCCGCAGCCGCCTGGATCGCGCATGGCGACAAGCGCTGAGTTCCTGATCGCGCTGGCGGCGATGGCTGCAGCCTCCTATGCCTGCCGGCTCGGCGGCTTCGTGGCGATGCGTTTCGTCGCGGTGACGCCGCGGCTGGAGGCGGCGCTGCGCGCCGTGCCGCTGTCGGTGATGATCGGCATCGCGGCTCCGGCGCTGGCCGATGGCGGCGACTTGCCCGAATGGGCTGGCCTCGCCGCGGTCGTCCTGACGATGCGTCTGACGCGCAACGATCCGCTGGCCGCGGTCGTCGGCGTGGCCGCCGTCGCGGTCGCGCGCGCGATCGCGGGCTGAAGGCCGTGGCCGGCGGGGTTATCATGCGAATGTCGTTTGCCAGCCCGGGGAGGGGATGCAGAGATGGCCGAGACTGACGATCTGCACATACAGGCCGCCGTGCTCGAGGATTTCGTGGCGCGCATCTTCCGGGCGGCCGGATGCTCCGCGGCCGAGGCCGGGCGCGTCGCCCACTATCTTCTTGCGGCCAACCTGACCGGCCATGACAGCCATGGCGTGGTGCGTGTGCCCCGCTATGTCGAGGCGCTGGCCACGGGTGCGGTCTTCGCCGACCGCGAGGTCGAAACCGTCCTCGAGAACGACGCCATGGCGGTGCTCGACGGTCGCATGGGGCTGGGTCAGACGGTGACACCGCAGGCGGTCGAGCGCGGGGTCGCCAAGGCGCTGCGCGCCGGGGCGGCGGTGATCGCGCTGCGCAATGCCGGACATATCGGGCGGGTCGGCGACTGGGCCGAGCTGGCGGCGTCGCGCGGCGTGATCTCGATCCACTTCGTCAACGGCTACAGCAGCCTGCTGGTGGCTCCGTTCGGCGGCGCCGAGCGGCGCTTCTCGACGGCGCCGTTCTGCGTCGGCGTGCCACGTGCCGGCCAGGATCCCGTGGTGCTCGACTTCGCCACCTCGCTGGTCGCCGAGGGCAAGGTTCTGGTCGCCTCCAATGGCGGCAAGCCGATCCCGGACGACGCGCTGATCGGCCCGGACGGGGCGATGTCGGGCGATCCGCGCCTCCTCTACGGCGAGATCGCGGACACCGACCGGCGCGACGCGCGCAGAGGGCCGGGCGCCATCCGTGCCTTCGGCGGGCATAAGGGATCCGGGCTGGCGCTGATCTGCGAATTGCTGGGGGGCCTTCTCACCGGCAACGGGGCTGCCGGGCCGGCGACGCCCGAGGCGCCGGGCCAGCCGCGTCGCTTCCGCAACGGCATGCTGTCGATCTATCTCGCCCCGTCGCATTTCGGGTCGGCGGCCGAATTCGACGCCGCGGCGACCAGCTATGTCGAATTCGTCCGTTCGGCCCGCCCAGCGGTGCCCGGCGGGGCGGTGATGACGCCGGGCGAGCCCGAAGCGCGCACCCGCGCCGCGCGGCTGGCCGCCGGTGTGCCGATGCCGCGTGTCGCCTGGGCGGCGATCCTGGCGGCGGCGGCGCGGCTGGGTGTCGCCCCGCCATGACGACGCTTGTTCTTGGAATGTTCCCTCGTTCACGCGACTCGGTGATTTCGTAGGGAACAGACGATCCACCCACGACATATGGCGTGTCGCGCCCGTCGCCGCAGCCAGTTTCGCGGCCTGGCCGTGCGCCGACCGCCGGGGGCGAATCTCCTTTGTGCTTTCCACAGCTAAGCGGCGTCGGTTAATGTAAGAACTCCAGGGGGATTGCGCATCGAATGCCTCGGATGGCAGCCGCCGCTGGCCGCCGCGCAATCCGGATGTTTTCGGAGGACTGGTCCATGACGATCGCCCACATCACCGACACGACGACGCAAGCCGGCCGCCTTTGGTCGGCCCCGGAGATCGTCGACGGCACACCCCTGACGATCGCCCCCGCCGCGCAGGACGGCACGCCGCTGACCGGCATCTTCGTCGAGGCGGATGCGGGCGCGCTGGAAGCGCGCGCGGCAGCCTGGGGCGCGGATGTCGAGCGCGTCGAAATCCCGGCCGAACCGGCCGCCCGGCGCGATTTCCTCGCCCGCTGGTCGGCCGAGAACGCGCTGCTGCGTCGCGGCCTGCCGATGGCCCTGCTGCTGCTGCCGCTCGCGGCCTGCGGCGGCGGCGGCGGTGGCGGCGGCGGGTCGAGCGGCGCTTCGGGCGTGGTGATCAAGGGCTATCTCCAGGGTGCGACGGTCTTTCGCGACGTGAACCGCGACGGGGTCTTCCAGAGCACGGGCGCCAACGCCGAGCCCAGCGCCACGACCAACGCGAACGGCCAGTTCTCCGGGCTCGGCGGCTCGACCAACGATCCGATCATCGCGGTCTGCCTTCCGACCGACAACTGCCGGGACGTCAGCACCAACGCGCCGTTCGTCGGCACGATGACGGCGCCGGGCACGGCGACGGTGATCACGCCGCTGACGACGCTGGTCAACGCCTTGCTGCCGGCCACCGGGACGCCGACCCAGGCTCAGGTCGATGCCGCGGTCCTGCGGGTCAATCAGGCCATGGGTTTGGACGAGACCACGGCGCTGCTGTCGCTCGACATCGGGCAGGCGACCGGAGGCAACAGCCTGAACGCGCTCAAGCAGAGCGTCCAGCTCGGCAACATCATCGCCGCCGTCGGTGGCGGCCAGAACGGCACCGAGATCGTGAAGGAGGTCGCGGAGCTGTTGAACGCGAACCAGGCGCCGAACCTTGCCGACGCGACGACGATCCAGAACCTGATCCTCAATTCGGGCATCCAGAACATCGACGCGCAGAGCGCGCAGACGATCGCACAGGCAATCGCGACCCAGAACGCGACGATCGCTGACCCGAACACCACCGACCCCGAGGACGTCGAGGCCGCGCAGCCGAAGATATTCACGCTCGCCCAGGCCTCGGCGACGGGCGTGACCCTGCCCTCGGGAGAGTACACGATCGCCGACACTGCGGCGAACATCCAGGCTGCGCTGTCCGCAACGGACGAAGCTGGAATCGCGAGGCGGAACGTCCTGCTGGCCGACGGCGCGAAGATCGTCGTGAGCGACTCGGTGCTGGTGCTGACCACGGCCACCGCCGCGGTGTTCGCGGAAAAGATCGGCGGGACGGGGAACAACCTGCAGACGGCCTTCGACATCTCTGACGGCATCGCGGCCGTCGATCAGTTGGCCGACCTCGCTCTCGCGACCATCCAGGCGGCACGAAACATCACCATTGCCGGCGGAACTGGCGCCGATCAGATCGGCAACCCGTATGCGGCGGGGACCCGCAGCGTCATCCTCGACGGAGGCGCCGGGAACGACGCGCTTGAAGCATTCACCAATGGCGATACCCTTATCGGCGGCGCCGGCAACGACGTGCTGCAGACCGACGTGGCTGTTGCAACTGCCGATTACTCCTATCTCGGCAACTCGCCGCTGGTGGTGACGGTCGCCTCGACCGGCACCGTGACGGTGACGGCTTCGGCGAGCGACGTCGACACGCTGATCCGCATCCAGAACCTGACCGGCGGCGGCGGCAGCGATACCCTGACCGGCGACAGTGCTGCGAATATCCTGGCCGGCGGTGGCGGCAACGACACGCTGAATGGCGACACGGGCAACGACACGCTGAGCGGCGGGAATGGCAACGACTCTCTGATCGGCGGTGTCGGGACCGATTCGGCCGATTACTCCTATCTCGTTTCCAGCCCGGTCACGCTGAACCTCGAGTCAGGCACTGCGACGGCCGGCCTCGCCGACATCGATACGCTGAGCGGCATCGAGAACGCCATCGGCGGTGGCGGCGCGGATCTGCTGATCGGCAGCGTCGCCGCGAACACCCTGTCCGGCGGCACTGGCGACGACACGTTGCGTGGGGGCGGCGGCAACGATCTTCTGATCGGCGGCGGCGGTGGCGATACCGCGGATTATTCCTACACGTCGGCCGGCGTGACCGTGGCGATCGACACGGCCTCGACGGTCGCCGTGACGGTCACCGCGGGCAGCGATGTCGATGCGCTGGTCCAGATCGCCAACGTGATCGGCGGCAGCGGCAACGATGTGCTGACCGGCGACAGCGGGGCGAATGTCCTCTCGGGCGGCAGCGGCAGCGACACGCTGACCGGCGGGGACGGGGCGGATGTCCTGACCGGCGGGGCCGGTAACGACGTGCTGAATGGTGGCGCCGGGACCGATCGCCTGATCTTCAGCACGACATCGGCCCTGAATGGCAGCGACGTCGTCCAGAGCTTCTCGGCCGCCGACGACCGGATCGACTTCCAGTTCGGCGAGGCCGATGGTCTCGCGCAGTCCGCCTTGCGCGGCAGCGGTATCAATTACGCCGAAGTCGCCGCGGGCGGCACGATCGGCACCAATGTCGGTCTTGTCGTCATCACGACGGCGGCGACCGAATTGAGCACCAATCAGGCGCTCGTCTTCGCGGACGGCCTGAGCGCCACCATCGCCGAACAGGACGTGCTTTTCGTCGTCTTCAGCAATGGAACCAATGCCGGCATCTATCGCGTGAGCGACTCGGACGATCTGGGCACCGCGTTCGACTCGGCCGAGTTGCTCGTGACGCTCAACGGCGTGACAAGCGCCAGCAGCCTCTCGGCGACCAACTTCATCGACTTCCAGGCGACCTGAGACCTGCGCGTGCCGCCTGTCTCGCACGAGGCAGGCGGCAGGCCCCGCGATGGCGATGAACCGGAGCTTCACCTTCGAAGGGCGCGATTACGACACCGATTCGATGTCGCCCGAGTCGCGCGCGTTGCTGCAGGCTCTTGCCTTCGCCCAGGAACGGCTGCAGGAGCTGACCAACCAGCAGGCGCTGCTGATCCGCGCGCGCAACGGCTATATCCTCGACCTCAAGACCGAGATCGAGGCACGCGAGGCCGCGAAGGTGGATGTCAGCGCGCTGCTCGTCTCGGAGTAGGGGGGAGGACAAGGCGTGCCGAAGCTGGTGGTCGACGGGCTGGAGATCGACAGCACCGAATTGTCCGAGCGCGGGCTGGCGCAGCTGGCCAGCCTGCAATTCGCCGAGCAGCAGCTGCAGCGGCTGCGGCAGGAGATCGCGGTCTACACCCTGGCCCGGAACACCTATCTTGCTGCCCTGAAGGGCGAACTCGCCAAGACCGGCGGCTGAGTCGCCCAAGCGACGCCCGCCCGAGGTTCCCCACATGAAGATCCTGGTCACCGGCAGCGCCGGATTCATCGGTTTCCATGTCTGCCGACGGCTGCTCGCCGACGGGCACGACGTCGCCGGGATCGACGCGATGGTCCCCTATTACGACGTGCGGCTGAAGGAGGACCGGCTGGCCCTGCTCGCGGCCTCGCCGCGATTCTCCAACCATCGTCTCGACATCGCCGACATGGCGGCCACCGCGGCGGCACTGGCGGCCGAGCGCCCGGAGGTCATCGTCCATCTGGCCGCTCAGGCCGGGGTGC
>JBIKLI010000175.1:0-9036 GCA_044359885.1 Alphaproteobacteria bacterium
CGAGCGCTGCTTCGTGTGCCAGCCCGGGTCGCAGCACCGCCAGTTCCTTCGCGCTCGGCAGGAAGGCATCGACGAGGCCGAGAAGCATGTCGAGCTCGGCGTTTCCCAACTCCGCCGCGCGGAAACCAGGGTCGAGCGTGACGCACAGCCCCGACGCCCGTGCGGCCCGTGCGCAGGCGATCAGTTCCGGCACCGCGTTGGCGCAGAGATGAACGCCGCGCGCGCGCCACCATGCGGCGGGAACGTCCTCGGGACGGACGGGATGACGGGCGCGGAAGGAGGCGTAGCCGTCCGCGGCGCCGGTCCGCGCCTCCAGCACGGCGATCAGCGCATCGGCCTGACCGCGCGACAGGCGACCGGCCGGCAGGCCATGCGTGCGCAGCAGAGACGTGGGGCCATGCAGATGATCGCGGCGCGATCCATCGGCGGCATTGAAGAACCATTCCGGCGCGGCGCTGGCGCCGGGCTCGACCTGCAGCCCGCCGAGATCCAGCGCGATGCCCAGCTCCGCCCGGGCGCGCGCCAGCGGATAGTCCGCGGGCACGCGCGCCACCACGCCGGCCTGCGCCGCGAATCCCCTGGCGCCCGCGGCGGCATAGAGGGCATTGCCGCCGAGCAGGTCGAGCGTCAGCGTGCCGTCGGCGGCCACCACGTTGTCGACGAGTGCCCCCCCGACCGCGAAGACATGCGGGATCACGCCCCCGCCGCTCCCGGCCGGCCGAGACCGAGCGCTTCGCGCGCCATCGCGAAATGATAGGCGAAGGCGTGGAGAGCCGGCGCGTGCACGACCGGCGCCAGCGCCGGATCGCTGGCGGGCACTTGGACCGCTCCCGCGAGCAGCGCCTCCAGTTCAGGATCGGCGCCGGCGATCAACGCATGGACACGGGCCCCCTCGGCCAGCCCGACGATCGCCGTGTCCAGGGCGCGCGGGCGACTTGCCGCGTCGGGAGCGACGAGGATCCAGGTGTCCCCGCGCTTGGGCAGGCGATAATGATGCAGTTCCTCCAGCGCGAAGGCCGTCGCATGGACAGGCGACAATTCGCGGATCTTCGCGGCACCGAAACAGGCGGTCGCATGATGCGGTCCCGCGCCGGCGAGGAAGATCTCGCTCGCGCCGGCAAGCGCGCCGGCAAGACCGGCCATCGGCGCATCCGCCCTTTCCAGGGCCTGGCGCCCAAGTGCCGGCGCCGAGGACAGCGCTGCCGCGATCGCGGCACGTTCGGCCGACGCGTCGGCGATGGCGAGGCCAAGCGCCACCAGCAAGGCCATGGTCGCCGTGCTCGACTGCGTGGGCCATCCCCGCCGGGTCGCATGGACGCGCAGGCCGCCATCGAATGCCGTCAGCAGTGGCGCGCCCGCGGTGTTCGAGATGCCGACGGTCATCGCGCCGCGGCCGCGCGCGGCGCGCAGCGCATCCATCACCACGGGCGTGTTGCCGCCGGCGCTGATCCCCATGACGAGGCCGCCGGCGCCGGTGCCGGCATGATCGAAGGCGGCGAAGTCGAGCGCCTGGGCGGCGATCATCGGGCGTCCGGTCAGGCGCTCGAAGGCATGCCGAACGCCCATCCCGACGAACCAGGAATCGCCGCAACCGAGCACGACGACATGGTCGACCCGCCGCGCACGCGCCATGGCGCCGATCTTCGCCAGCGCCCCGGCCTCCGCCGCCAGCGTGGCGCCGATCGCCTCCTCCTGTGCCTGCATCTCGGCGCGTGTCAGGGCCACGCGCCGCAGGCGCGCCGGATCGCCGGCGACGTCGCGCGAAGGTTCCGCACGCAGCGTGCGCAGGCGCTCCGCATAGGCTTCGGGTACGGAATCCATGGTGTCCTTCCTACCTGCCGAGACGCTCGAGGCCAACCGTCCGCGCGATGACCAGCATGACGAGGAAGGACAGCATGATCTCGAGCGCCGACACTGCCGCGATCGCCGGCGTGCTGTCGTACTGGACGAGGTAATAGAGTTCGACGGGCAGGGGCCGGCCGCGCACGTCCGACGTGAAGAGCGCGACCGTGACGTTGTCGAAGGCCTCGATGAAGGTGAACGCGGCGGCAGCGATCAGCGCCGGCCCGAGCTGCGGCAGCGTCACGCGCATGAACGTCTCCGCCTTGCCGGCGCCCAGATTGGCGCTGGCCTCGTCGAGGCGCGGATCGAGCCCCGCCAGCCGCGCCATCGCGATCCGGATCACGAAGGGAAGGCAGAAGACCGACAGGGCCAGGATCAGCATCGCGTCGGAGGCGCGGAAGGCGAAATACGCGCCGAAGAAGAGGCTGGCGATGCCGATCACCATGCCCGGCATCATCTGCGGCGACAGCAGGAAGGCATTGGCGGCCGCGCGTCCCGCGAAGGTGCCGCGCACCGACGCGAAGGCGGCCGGCACCCCCAGGACAAGCGCGATTCCCGCGACCGCCAGCGATACGTAGAGGCTGACCACGATCGAGTCGGTCAGCTGACGATTGCCGAGAAGCGACTGGTACCAGCGCAGCGAGAAGCCCGACGGGGGGAAGGCGATGAAGCCCCGCGGCTCGAAGGAGATGGCGATGACGATCAGGCTGGGGGCGACCAGCAGCACCAGCGAGACGGCCGCCACGAGGCCGAGCGCCGCGCGTCCAAGGACGTCGATCGGGGCCGGGCGCGTTCTCATGACGGCGCCTCCGTCCAGCGCGCAAGCCGGTTGCCGCAGGCGACGATGGCGAGCACGAACGCGAAGCAGGTCGAAAGCAGGATCGTCGCCAGCACCGCGCCGCGCGTCCAGTCGAGCACCACGATCGTCTGCTCGTAGACCTGAACCGCCAGCGTCGCGTAGCTGCCGCCGCCCAGCAGTTGCGGCACGATGAAGTTCGTGTAGGAGATCGCGAAGACCAGCGCCAGGCCGGCGAAGATCGCCGGCACGGACATCGGCACGACGACGCGCAGGAACGTGCCGGTCTGGCTGGCGCCCAGATTGAGCGACGCTTCCTCCAGCCGGCGGTCGCGCTCGGCCAGGACCGCCAGCAGCGGCAGGATCATGAAGGGCAGATGGATCTGGGTCATGCCGATCAGCACAGCCCAGTCGGTGTTCAGGATGCGCAGCGGCTGGTCGATCACGCCGAGCGACAGCAGCGTCTGGTTCACGATGCCGCGCCGTCCGCCGAGGATAACGAGCCAGGCATAGGCCCGCACCAGCGCGCTAGTCAGCAGCGGCGAGATCACGGCCACAAGGATCATGGTGCGCCAGATCCCGCGCGCCTCGGCGAAGAGATAGGCGACCGGGTAGGCGAGGATCAGCGTCGCCAGCGACGAGATGGCCGCGATGCGGAAGCTGCGCCACATCAGTCGCCAGACCAGATCGTCCTGCAGCGCCGCCCAGAGATACGCGAGGGTGAAGCTGTCGCCGACGATGCGCCCACGCTCGATGCGCACGAAGCCGAAGGCGAGCAGCGTCGCCATCGGCAGGACCAGGAAGATCAGAAGGTAGGCGAGCGCCGGCACGGCCGGCCAGATCCCCCGCCCATGCAGGATGCGTCGCAGGAGCGGCGCACGTCGGACCGCCATGGGATGGTCAGACGCCATCGCCGTCCCCGTCCAGCACGATGCAGGCGGCCGGATCGGCCGCGCGCGCGCGCACCGGCGCGCCGATCGCCAGGGGCGGCTGCCCGACGCGCCGGTGCGCGACGACGCGCAAGGGCTCGGCCTCGCCGATCGCGATCTCGTATTCGATGGTCGCGCCTTGCGGCGTCGCGAAGGCGACCCTGCCCTCCCAGCCCGGTCCGGGGCCCGTCTCGACGACGAGATTTTCCGGTCGCACCACCAGCTTCGCCGCGCCGTCCGGCCTTGCACAGGGGATCGCCGGATCCTTCGCGACGCGGCCGTCGCGGATGTCGACCGCGAGCACATTCGCGCGACCGATGAAGCTGGCGACGAATTCGGTCCGCGGCCGGTCGTAGATCTCCAGGGGCGATCCCGCCTGCTCGATCCGGCCGCCACGCATGACCGCCACGCGATCGGACAGGGTCATCGCCTCCTGCTGGTCGTGGGTGACGAAGATCGAGGTGATCTCCAGCCGCTCGATCAGCTTGCGCAGTTCGACCTGCATCGACAGGCGCAGCTTGGCGTCGAGCGCGTTGAAGGGCTCGTCGAGCAGGAGCACCTCGGGCTCGAGCACCATCGCGCGCGCGATCGCCACGCGCTGCTGCTGACCGCCGGAGAGCCGCGCCGGATACCGGTCCGCGAGACCGCCGAGCGACACCAGATCGAGCGCGCGCCGCACCCGTGCCTCGGTCTCGGCACGTCCGACGCGACGGACCTTGAGGCCGTAGGCGACGTTTCCGGCGACGTCGAGATGCGGGAACAGCGCGTAGGACTGGAAGACATAGCCGACCTGGCGCCGGTTCGGCGGCAGGTCGGTGATGTCGCGGCCGCCCACGAGGACGCGGCCGGCATCCGGCTCGACGAAGCCCGCGAGCGTGCGCAGAAGCGTGGTCTTGCCGCAGCCCGAGGGGCCGAGCAGCGTGGTGACGCTGCCCTTCTCGACCTCGACGGTGCAGCCTTCGAGGACGCGGGTCGCGCCGAAGCTCTTGGTGATCGAGTCGAGTCGGATATGGCTCATGTCGCCCCTGCAGGTTCCACGGCAAGCCCCAGCGCCGATGGTCCAAGCCCGCCGACGCAGCCAGCACCCCAGGCCAGCGCGTCGCGCGCGGCATCGGTCAGATCCTTGTGCGCGCTCAACCCGGCCGCCAGGGCACCGAGCACGCTGTCCCCCGCCCCCGTCGTGTCGACGATCGACGTCGCGACGGGCGCCGCCAGACGCAGCAGCGGCGCGACGCCGTCGCGCGCCAGCACGGCGCCCGCGGCGCCCCGCTTCTGAAGCACCGGACAGCCGCGCGCGGCAAGCGCGGACGCCGCGCCATCGTCGTCGCGCCCGGGTTCCAGGATGCGCGTCTCCTCGAGGCTCGGCGCGAAAGCCGCGAGCCCGGCAAGCGCAGCAAGCAGCGCGTCGCCATCGTGCCGCGCGAAGGCCGCGGAGGTGTCGGCGACGACGCGCGCCCCCGTCAGGCGCGCCTGCGCGCAGATCGCCGCCAGGACCCGCGCGGGAACGGGCGGCACGGCGATCACGTCGCCTCCCGCCGGCATGGCGGCGAGGCGCGGCGCGAGAGCATTCGTGCTCTCCCACCAGGCCGCCTCGGCGAAATGGACGGAATCGCGACGTTCGGAACCGCGATAGGCGAGACGCGCCCGCCGCGTCGGAACGGCCACCGGCACGACGCCGGACAGATCGAGCCCCAGGGCGGCGAGGCGGTCCATCCATGCGGTGGGAAAATCGGTGCCGGCGCAGGCATGGAGCGAAACCCGCGCCCCGGCGCCGCGTGCGGCGAGCGCCGCGTAGAGCGCGCCGCCGCCCGGCACGTCCTCGACGCTCCGCCCGTCGAGGACGATGCGATCGATGGACAGGTAGCCGACGACATGGACGCGCCCCATCGCCTCACGCTCCGGTGCCGATCAGCGAGCGCCGCGTCAGCATCCGGCTGACGCGAAACCGCAGCGTGTCGCCCTTGAGATGGGCGCGCGTGTCAGGGTCGAGCCCCGTGGCGCGCGCCATCCGGGCCGCGAGAAGCTGCAGGGGCAGCGCCGCCGCCAGCGCGAAGAACTCCGCCGGCATCGCCGGCAGCGTGGCGCGATGGCGCGCCGTCGCCACCGGAGCCCCGGCGGCGTCGATGGCGAGGGTGGCGACGCCCAGTTCGGCGAGCGCCTTGCAGCTTTCGGCGGCATATGCGGCGAGGCCCGGCTCGCCCGCCACGACCGTCACCAGATCGCCGACCGGCATGGCCCAGTACTGGCTGTGCGCGAATTCCTCCAGATCGGCCGACCAGGCGGGGATGCGCGTCAGTTCGACCAGCTTCGCCGCGCCATACTGGACGGTGCCGAGATCGGACCCGGCGGAAAGCAGGCGGACGCCGGTCGGCGGCGCGATGGTCTCGACCACCGCCGCGCCGGCCGCCAGCGCGGCGTGCTGGGCCGCCGCGATCATCGCGTAATCCGGCAGCCCCGCGTCCGCCGCTCCGGCCGCCAGCGCCATCAGCGCGGCGACGGTCAGCGTGTAGCTGGCCGTGCCGCAAAGGAAGGGCGCGACGTCGGCGAGGTCGAGCGACAGCTTTGCGCCGGCGATCTCGCCCAGCTTGCCGCCGCCGCCATTGACCAGCGCGATCAGCCTGACGCCACGCGCGGCGACGGCGCGCGCGGCCTCGACGGTCCGGTCGACATTGCCGGACATCGAGATCGCCACGACGCTGTCGGCCGGCTTGAGTCGCTCCGGGGCGAGGACAAGGTCGAGAGCCCCGACCGGACGCCAATCGAGACCCAGACGCGCCGCGAAACCGGCGGCCGCAGCGGCGGCGAAGACGCCATCACCGCAGCCGGCGACCCAGATCCTGCCGCCAGCGCCAGGCGTCAGCGCCGACCGGCCGAGCGCCTGGAAGCGCGCGGCTCGATCGGCGAAGGCCTCGATCGTTGCAGGCTGGCGCGCGATATCCGCGGCCATCGGCGAGGCGGCAGGAACGTCGCTCACGGGTCAGCTCGCGAAGACGCGGTCGAAGCGCTCGACGATCTGCCCGCGCACCGGGGCGATCTTGCCCCAGTCGACGGTCTGCAGCCGCGCCACCTCCTCCGGCGTCGACGGCGTGTAGGGCCGCGCCGCCTGGGGGATGGCCACGCCCTTCACGGTCGGGCCGAAGAAATACGGCGCGTTGGCTGCGTATTGCTGGTACTCGGCCGACAGGATGCCGTCCATCCACGCATAGACGAGGTCGGAATGGCGCGTGTTGTTGATCTCGGACATGAAGGAGATGATCGCGACCGGACCGGGCGCAGGCTGAACGAACTTGATCGGCAGCCCCTTGCCCGCCGAGCCGGCGGCGTCGTTGTTCCAGATCGGCGCCAGCGCGATCTCCTCGCGCTCCAGCATCTGGATGAGCTGGGTGGGCGAACGTCCGATCACCGGCTTGAGTTCCTGCAGCTTGGTCCAGGCGGGCTCGAGATTGTCCTCGGAACCGCCGAAGATCTTGGCCACGATCGCAAGCACGCCAAGGCCAAGGTTCGACGCCGCGCGCGGAATGCCGACCTTGCCCGCGTATTCGGGCTTCCACATGTCGGCCCAGCTGGCGGGCGGGGTCTTCAGCATCTTCTCGTTGTAGGCGATGCCGATCAGCGAGTAGCTGGCGGGAACCCCGAAGCCACCCGACTTGGCGACGAATTCCGGGGTCAGATTGCCGTAGTTCTTCAGCCGCGCCGGCTCGATCCGCTTGATGTAGCCGTCGCGCTGCGCGATGAGGTGCGGCGGCTCGCCGTTGGGCATCGCATCGAACGGCGAGAAACCCTGGGCCGCCTTGATCGAGGCCACGATGTCCTGGCTCTCGCTCGGCACCAGACGGATCCGCAGGCCCGGGACGCTCTGCTCCATGCGCCGCGCCAGCCATTGATGCGGCTCCTGCAACTGGCCGGCGAAACTGACGATCACCAGCTCGCGCGCGCCCTGGGCGCGCACCAGACCGGGCGCCGCGACGAGTGCGGCTCCAGCGGCGAGGCCGCGCGCGAAGCTGCGGCGGCCGGTCCTGATCATGGTCATGTCGGATCTCCTGTGCGATGGGGGTCAGAGAGAGAAGACGCGGTCGAAGCGCTCGACGAGCCCGCCGCGCTGCGGCGCGATCGCCGGCCAGTCGATGGTCTGCAGCGCCAGCACCTCGGCCGGCGTCGAAGGCGTGTAGGGCCTGGCTGCATCGGGCACGGCGACCCCGCGCACGGTCGGGCCGAAGAAGAAAGGCGAAGCCGCGGCACGGGCCTGGTATTCGGCCGACAGGATGCCGTCCAGCCACTCGTTCACCAGGTCGGGGTGGCGCGAATTGGCGATGCCCGACATGAAGGAGATGATCGCGATCGCGCCGGGCTTGGGCATCACGAAGCGGATCGGCAGGCCCTTTTCGGCGGCCGAGGCGGTGTTGTTGTTCCACAGCGGCGCGATCGCGATCTCCTCGCGCTCCAGCATCTGGGTCAGAATGGCGGGCGAGCGCGCCGCCTTGGCGTCGAGTTCGCGCAGCTTTTCCCAGCCGGGCTCGAGCGCCTTCTCGGAACCTCCGAATGTCTTGGCCGCGATCGCCAGCGTGGCGAGGCCGAGGTTCGACGAGGTGCGCGCGATGCCGATCTTGCCGCGGAACTCGGGCTTCCAGAGATCGGCCCAGGACTCCGGCGGATTGCGGATCATCTGCGTGTTGTAGGCGATGCCGACCAGGGAATAGGTCGCCGGGACGCCATAGCCCTGGCTCTTGGCCAGCAGGTCCGGGAACACCGAGCCGAGATTGCGCAACGCGCCGTCGTTGCGCTTCGCGATGTAGCCCTCGGCCATGGCGGTGATGTGCGGCGGCTCGTCGTTGGGCATGGCGTCGAAGGCGGACTGGCCCTGCGCGGCCTTGATCTGCGCGACGATGTCCTGGCTGTCCGACGGCACCAGACGCACGCGCAGGCCCGGGTGCCGGCGCTCCATCTGGTCGCCGAGCCACCGATGCGGCTCCGACAGGCGGCCGGGATAGGTGACGATCACCAGTTCGCGCGCGGTCTGCGCGCGCAGGATGCCTGGGGCGGCGACGGCGCCGGCGGCGAAGCCGGCGAGTGTCGAGCGTCGGGAGATTCGGGTCATCGGTGTCTCCATTGCGGGTCGGTGGAGCCGGGACGCCGGGGCGTCCGGGAAGACGTTGCGTCTGGGATGAAGATGTGCGGCCACGCCCGCCGGGCGCGGGCGCGGAAGACGCGACGGGACCGGCACGAAAGGCCGGTCCAGGTCTCAGAAGCGGGAACTTCGTCCGGCTGCCAGCATCGCGACGAAAGCGCGCGACGAGCGCGAGCGGCTGCGCCAGGCGGCACGGCCGCGCAGCCGCCGCCCGGAGGCGGGGCGCAGCTTTCGGCTCGACTTCCAGGTCGCGCTGGCCATAAGGAATCTTCCCATGTCCACCGGGCGATCCGCAAGACCGGAGCGCGCCCGATCTTGCCTTGAAAACAGGCAGCGGAGGCCCA
>JBIKLI010000176.1:0-8875 GCA_044359885.1 Alphaproteobacteria bacterium
GCCGCGGCTGTAATCGCCGGTCACCCCGTTCACGCCCATGCCGATGAACTCGTCGACATAGAGGCCGCGTCCGACGTCGCGGATCAGGTCGGCGCGCGACGCGGTCCCCGGCGCGAGATAGAGATTGGTCGGCGCCGGGCCCGGCGGCGAGGTCGTTCCACGCGCGGCGTGGCCGGTCGAGCGCAGCTTCAGCTGACGCGCGGCGCGCAGGTCGAGGAACCAGGTGGTGAGGATGCCGTCGGAGACGATCTCGCGCCGCTGCGGTGCGATGCCCTCGCCGTCGACGGGTTTCGAGGCGAGGCCGCGGCGGCGGAACGGATCGTCGACGATGGCGGTGCCCGCGGGCAGGATCCGCTTGCCCATCGCGTCCTTGAGGAACGATGTGCCGCGAGCGACCGCCGCGCCGTTCACCGCGCTGGCGAGATGTCCCACGAAGCTGGCGGACACGCGGGGATCGAAGACGACCGGCAGCTTGCAGGTCTCGATCTTGCGCGGGTTCAGCCTCGCCAGGGTGCGCTCGGCCGCGCGCCGGCCGATCCGGGCGGGGTCGTCCAGATCCGCGGCGTGCAGCACCGATGAATAGTCGTAGTCGCGCTGCATCCCGGTCCCCGTGCCGGCGATGACGCTGGCGGAGACCGAATGGCTGGAGCGCGCATAGGTGGCGGCAAACCCGTTGGTGGCCGCGAGCGCCACCCGGGTCCGGCCCCAGCCGGCCTCCGCCCCCTCGGAATTGGTGATGCCCGGAAGCGCCAGGGCCGCCTCCTCGGCGGCGCGGGCGCGCTCGACCAGCAGCGTCGCTTCGGGCTCGACCGGGTCGAGCAGATCGAGATCGGGCAGGTCGCGCGCGATCTCGGACGGATCGGCGAGACCCGCGAAGGGATCGGGCGGTGCGGCGCGGGCCATCGACACCGCGCGCGCGACGAGTTCGGCGACCGCGCCGGCCGACCGGTCGGAAGAGGACACGATCGCCTGCTGGCGGCCGACGAAGACGCGCAGGCCCAGATCCTGGCCCTCGGAGCGTTCCAGCTTCTCGAGCTTGCCCAGGCGCCGCGCGTGGCTGATCGAGGCCCCCTCGACGAAGACCGCGTCGGCCGCGTCGGCGCCCGCGCGTCGCGCCTTCGCGAGCAGGTCGGCGAGGAAATCGAGGATGTCGTCCGGCGAGGCCATCGGCAGCTGTCCTGACAAGCGGCGGGAGGCTTCGATATAGGCCGTCGCGCGCCGGACGGCGAGGGGCCCGGCGTCAGGCTTCAGGCCAGCCAGCGCTTGCGGCGCTTGTAGTGCTTGACCTCGCGGAAGCTCTTGCGCCCCCCGCCGGAGAGCCCGAGATAGAATTCCTTCACGTCCTCGTTGCCGCGCAGCGTCGCGGCGTCGCCGTCGAGCACCACGCGGCCGTTCTCCAGGATGTAGCCGTAGTGCGCGTAGCGCAGCGCGATGTTGGTGTTCTGTTCGGCCAGCAGAAAGCTGACCTTCTGCTCGACGTTGAGCTTGCGCACGATCTCGAAGATCTCCTCGACCAGCTGCGGGGCAAGGCCCATCGACGGTTCGTCGAGCAGGATCGTGGACGGCCGGCTCATCAGCGCCCGGCCGATGGCGCACATCTGCTGCTCGCCGCCGGAGGTGTAGCCGGCCTGACTGGAGCGGCGTTCGCGCAGGCGCGGGAAATAGCCGTAGACCATCTCCATGTCGCGGGCGATGGCGGCCCGGCCGTCGCGGCGCGTGTAGGCGCCGGTCAGCAGGTTCTCCTCGATCGACAGATGGCCGAAGACATGGCGCCCCTCCATGACCTGGATGACGCCCTTGCGGACGAGCTCGTTGGGCGAGAGGCGGTCGATCCGCTCGCCGCGGAACTCGATCGACCCCTTGGTGACGTCGCCGCGCTCGGCGCGCAGCAGGTTCGAGACGGCCTTGAGCGTGGTGGTCTTGCCGGCCCCGTTGGCACCCAGCAGCGCCACGATCCCGCCCTCGGGCACGGTCAGCGACACGCCCTTCAGCACGAGGATCACGTGATCGTAGATCACCTCGATGTTGTTGACCGACAGGATCGGCGTGGCGGCGTCGCTCATGCGGGAAGGCCCTCGTCCGGCGCGGATTGGGGTGGGCGGCGGGCGGCTCGCGCCGCCCGCCCCCGGGCCGGTCCTACGACCGGTTGTCGCAGGCCTCGGTGCGCCGCGGCCAGTTGTTCTTCTCGGCGAAGTCCTTCGCCGCCGCCTCGAGCAGCGGACGGACCTTGTCGGACATCGGCGACATCCAGTCGGAGCCGCGCGTCCATTTCTGCCCGTCCCATTGCGCCACGTAGACCTGATGATGGCCGTTGTGGTCGCCGCAGGTGATGCGCACGGGAGCGGCGAAGCCCTCCATGCCCATCTCCTTGAGCCGCGCCGCGGTGATGTTGAGGTTCTCGAAGCCGCGCCGGACGTCTTCGCCGTTCACGACCCGCTTGCCCGTGAGCTGCTGCGCGGTGCGGATCGCCTCGGCGATCAGCATCGAGTTGTAGACGCCGCGGTTGTAGAGATTCTCGCCGATCTTGTCCTTCGGGAACTTGGACAGGCCCTTGTCGACGACATGCCGCTGGATGTCTCGGATCACGGGGAAGTCGGCGCCCACGCCGTGGAAATTGAGCGACTTGTAGCCGCGCCCCCCGGCCTCGCCGCCGCGCGCGTCGTCGTCGCCGCCGGCCCACCAGACGCCGACCAGCTTGTCCATCGGGAAGTTGTTCTTCGCGGCTTCCTTGACCGCGGTCGGGTTCATCGCCCCCCAGCCCTGGTTGTAGATCCACTCCGTGCGGTCGCGGCGGATCGCCAGCCATTGCGACGCCTGGTCCTGCATCTTGTCCGCGGGGACGGGATAGAGCTTCAGCTCGAAGCCGTATTCGCGGGCGAAGGTCTCGAGCAGCGGGATCGGCTCCTTGCCGAACGGCGCGTCGAGATGCAGCAGGCCGATGCGCTTGCCGCGCAGCTTGTCGAAGCCGCCCTCGCGCTCGGCGACGTGGCGGATGAACAGCGAGGCGCCGTCCCAATAGGTCACGGGCGGGTTGAAGACCCAGGGGAAGGTGTCGCCGACCGCCGCGGCCGACAGGCCGTAGGCCATCGACAGGATCGGGATCTTGTCGACATGCGCCTTCGGGATCAGCTGCAGCGTGATGCCGGTCGAGTACGGGTTCACGACGACCGGGTTCTTGCCCTTGATCGCCTCGTAGCACTCGACGCCCTTCTTGGTGTCGTAGCCCGTCTCGCATTCCTCGATGACCAGGCGCACGCCGCCGATGCCCCCGTCGCGCTCGTTGAGCATGCGCAGGTAGTCGTGCATGCCGTCGGCGATCGGCACGCCCGAGCCGCCGAAGGGACCGGTACGGTAGGAGAGCAGCGGGACGTAGATCGAGTCCTGTGCCGCCGCGACGGTGGACAGCGCCATGGCGGCGATCATGCCCAGCGTCAGTTTCTTCAGAGCCATGCGGGGTTACCTCCCTGTTTGGCGGATCGCCGGACCCGGGGCGGGGCGGCTGGATCCGCGGACGACGAACGGGCGGCCGTCAATACGGGAACGGCCATAGTCTCAGCTTCTGCTTCGCGGTCGCCCACAGCCGCGCGAGGCCATGGGGCTCCACGATCAGGAAGAAGATGATCAGCGCGCCGATCAGGATATGGGTCAGATGCTCGGCGGTCGCGCCGCCGATCGGGATGCCGAGTTCCGGCAGGCCGAACTTGAGCAATATCGGGACGAGATGCAGCAGTCCGGCGCCCAGGAAGGCGCCCAGCAGGCTGCCCAGCCCGCCGATGATGATCATGAACAGGATCGTGAACGACAGGTTGATCGAGAACGCGTCCTTCGCCTCGCCGCCGCCGTACCACAGGAACATCATCGCCGCGCCCGCGACGCCGCAGTAGTAGGACGAGACCGCGAAGGCGAGAAGCTTGGCCCGCAGCAGCCGGATCCCCATCAGTTCGGCCGCGATGTCCATGTCGCGCACCGCCATCCACATCCGGCCGATGCGTCCATGGACGATGTTGGAGGCGATCCAGGTCAGCAGCACGAGGATCGCGAGGATCGCGTAGTAGCGGGTCAGCGGGGTGGCGCTCGCGCCCACGATCGGATGGCCGAACAAGGTCCGGTTCGGGACCTCGATCGCGCCGGAAAGGTTGTAGTTGAAAAGCCAGGGGATGCGCACGAAGCACCATTCCAGGAAGAACTGCGCCGCCAGCGTCGCCACCGCCAGATAGAAGCCCTTGATGCGCAGGCTCGGCAGGCCGAAGACGACGCCGATGGCCGCCGAGAAGAACCCCGAGGCCAGGATCCAGATCAGGATGTTCACGTCCGGGAAGATCGTCGTCAGCTTGTAGCAGGCATAGGCGCCCACGCCCATGAATGCCCCGGTGCCGAGCGACAGCAGCCCGGTATAGCCGGTCAGCAGGTTGAGCCCGATGGCGGCGAGCGAGAACACCAGGAACGGGACCAGGACGGTGCCGACCATGAAGTTGTCGAGGAAGGGCGGCAGCACGACCGCCGCCGCCAGGATCAGCGCCACCCCGATCCGGTCCTGGCGGATCGGGAAGACGGCCATGTCGGCACGGTAGCTGGTCTTGAATTGTCCGGCCTCGCGGTAGAACACGGTGCGCGCCCTCCCTCAGATCCGTTCGATGATCTTCTCGCCGAACAGGCCCTGCGGCCGGAACAGCAGGAAGGCGAGGGCGATGAGATAGGCCAGCCAGCTCTCGATGCCGCTGCCGACCAGCGGTCCCCAGTAGAACTCGCCCATCTTCTCGCCGATGCCGATGATCAGCCCGCCGACGATGGCGCCGGGGATCGACGTGAAGCCGCCGAGGATGAGCACGGGCAGCGCCTTGAGCGCGATGATCTGCAGCCCGAACGAGACGTCCGAGCGCGCGCCCCACATGATGCCGGTGACCAGCGCCACCAGTCCGGCGGTGAACCAGACGACGACCCAGATCTGGTTGAGCGAGATGCCGACCGACAGCGCCGCCTTGTGGCTGTCGGCGACGGCGCGCAGCGCGCGGCCGATGCGCGTGCTCTGGAAGAACACCGCCAGCGCCGCGACCATCAGGCCCGCGATCGCCGCGGCGGCGATGTCGATCTTCTGGAAGGTGACGCGGCCGCCGAGCATGTGCACGTCGATGGCGCCGCGCGGCAGCCACAATTCGCCGGCGATCATGGCCTTCGGCCGCCCGCCGAAGATGAACTCGCCCAGCCCGATGATGAAATAGGTGATCCCGAACGTCGCCATGAACAGGATGATGTCGGGCTGGTTGACCAGGGGCCGCAGCACCACGCGCTCGATGCTCCAGGCCAGCGCGTACATCACCCCGATCGTGATCGCGAGCGCCAGCAGCGCGGGCACGCCGTTCTCGTGCAGCCCGACCAGCGTCAGCGCCGCGAACACCACCATGATGCCCTGGGCGAAGTTGAACACGCCCGACGCCTTGAAGATCAGCACGAAGCCGAGCGCGATCAGGGCGTAGAGGACGCCCGAGACCGTGCCTTCCCACAGCACCTGCACGAGCAGGTCGGGCATCTCGGCCATCTGCACGAAGGGATCGACGAAGATCTTGTAGAGCATCGCTTCCGTCCCTCAGTGCCCGACGCCGAGATACGCGTCGATGACGCGGCGGTCGGACTTGACCTCCGCGGGCGTGCCGTCTGCGATCTTGCGCCCGTAGTCGAGCACGACGACGCGGTCGGACAGGTCCATCACCACGCCCATGTCGTGCTCGATCAGCGCGATCGTCGTGCCGTACTGGCTGACGACGTCGAGGATGAAGCGGCACATGTCCTCCTTCTCCTCGAGGTTCATGCCCGCCATCGGCTCGTCGAGCAGCAGCAGCTCCGGTTCCATCGCCAGCGCCCGGCCCAGCTCGACCCGCTTCTGCAGGCCGTAGGGCAGGCGGCCGACGGGGGTCTTGCGGATGTGCTCGATCTCCAGGAACTCGATGATCCCTTCGACGAAACGGCGGTGCTCGATCTCCTCGCGCATCGCCGGGCCATGGCGCCAGAGCTGCCAGAAGAACGGCACCTTCATCTTCAGCAGGCGGCCGGTCATGATGTTGTCGAGCGTCGACATGCCGCGGAAGAGGGCGATGTTCTGGAAGGTGCGCGCGATGCCCTGTGCGGCGGCCTCGTGCGGGCGCATCTGCGCGCGCTCGACCCCGCGATAGGCGATGCGGCCCTGCTGCGGCTGGTAGAAGCCGTTGATGCAGTTGAGCATCGACGACTTGCCGGCACCGTTGGGCCCGATGATCGCGCGGATCTCGCCCTTGCGGATGTCGAAGGAGACGTCGGTCAGCGCCTTGACGCCGCCGAAGGCGAGCGAGATCCCGTCGACGCGCAGCAGCGTCTGTCCCGGGGCGGGATCGCGGGGCAGGTCGGTCCCGGTCATGCCGCCTGCTCCCGGCGGGCGGCCGGCGCCACGTCGCGGATCTCGAGATCGGCCTCGAGGCGGCCCTTGCGGCCGTCCTCGAAGACGACGTCGGTGGCGATGCGTCCGCGCGCCGCGCCGGCGTAGACGGCCTCGACCAGCGGCGCGTAGCGGTCGCCGATGAAGCCGCGGCGGACCTTGCGGGTGCGCGTGAGCTCGCCGTCGTCGGCGTCGAGCTCCTTGTGCAGCACGAGGAAGCGCCGGATCTGCGAGCCGGCCAGAGCCGGGTCGGCGGCGAGGTCGCGATTGACCTTGTCGATGCAGCCGGCGATCAGCTCGTAGACCTCGGGCCGTGCGGCGAGCTCCTGGTAGGATGCATAGGAGATGGCGTTGCGCTCGGCCCAGTTGCCGACCGCCTCCAGGTCGATGTTGACGAAGGCGGCGACGAAGTCGCGTTCGGCGCCGAAGGCGACCGCCTCCTTCACGAAGGAGAAGAACTTCAGCTTGTTCTCGAGATATTTCGGGGCGAACAGCGTCCCGTCGATCAGACGGCCGACGTCCTTGGCGCGGTCGATGATGCGCAGATGGCCATCGGCGTCGAACAGCCCGGCGTCGCCGGTGCGCAGCCAGCCGTCCGCGGTCTTGGCCTCGCGCGTCGCCGCCTCGTTCTTGTAGTAGAGGCGGAACACGCCCGGGCTCCTGACCAGCACCTCGCCGGTCTCGGCGAGGCGGATCTGGACGTCCGGTGCGGCGGGTCCGACCGTGTCGACCTTGATCTGGCCGTCGGGCTGCAGGCAGATGAACACGCTGGCCTCGGTCATGCCGTAGAGCTGCTTCAGGTTCAGGCCCAGCGAACGGTAGAAGGCGAAAAGGTCGGGGCCGATCGCCTCGCCGGCGGTGTAGCCGACGCGCATGCGGCTCAGGCCCAGCACGTTCTTGAGCGGGCCGTAGACCAGGGTCTCGCCAAGCCGGTAGAGCAGCCGGTCGATCGCCGGCACCGGCTTGCCGTCCAGGATGTCGATGCCGACGCGGCGCGCATGGTCCATGAAGAAGCGGTACATCCGGCGCTTCGGCGCGCTGGCGTCTTCCATCCGGATCGTGACCTGGGTCAGCAGGTTCTCGAAGATCCGCGGCGGCGCGAAGAAGAAGGTCGGACCGATCTCCTTCAGGTCGTTCATGACCGTGGCGCCCGATTCCGGGCAGGCGACGCAGAAGCCGGCGATCAGCGCCTCGGCGTAGGAAAAGATGTGGTCGCCGACCCAGGCCATCGGCAGATAGGCGAGGATCTCGTCGTCGGCGGTCAGCCGGTCGAAGGCGACGGCGTTGGCGCCGGTCGCCGTGACGTTGTCGTAGGACAGCATCACGCCCTTGGGCTGCCCGGTCGTCCCCGAGGTGTAGAGCATGACCGCGATGTCGCTGCCCCTGCCCTGGGCGATCTCGCGCGCGACGAGGCCTGGATCGCGGGCGAGCGCCGCCCGGCCGTTCGCCATCACCGTTTCGAGCGCGGTCAGGCGCGAATGGTCGTAGTCGCGCAGCCCGCGGGGATCGTCGTAGACGATGCGGGACAGGCTGGGCGCCCGCTCGCCGATCGCGATCAGCTTGTCGACCTGCTCCTGGTCCTCGGCGATGGCGATGGTGGCCTCGCCGTGGGCGAGCACGAAGGCCATCTCGTCGGCCACCGCGTCCTGATAGACCGGGACGGGAATCGCGCCGAGGCACTGGGCGGCGCACATGGCGCCGTAGAGCAGGGGGCGGTTGTCGCCGATGATCGCCAGCGTCTGCCCGCGGCCCAGCCCCAGGCCGTGGAGACCGGCGGCGATGGCATGGACGTCGTCGCGCCATTCCCGCCAGGTCCAGTTCTGCCAGATCCCCAGATCCTTCTGCCGGAACGCAGGGCGGTCGCCGCGGCGCCCGAGCGCGTCCTCGAGCAGCTTGGGCAGCGTGTCGCAGCCCGGCGGCAGGACGGCGCTGGCGCCGCCGGCGGCACCATTCGCCTCGCGTTCAGGACGCCCCGGGCGTCCGCTGACGGTGGGGGATGTCACCCGTTTCTCCCTGGGCGCCCGGATTTTCGTTTCCGGTTGGTCCGACGGAGGCACCCACGCTCAATCGCTACCGAATGTGCGGCCGACGGTCAATCTCCGGACCGCACCTCGGCGCCGCGCCCGCGTCCGGCCCGCCTCCACCGGCGATCCGGCCGCAGTGGCCCGCGGCCAGAGGGGGCAGGGGGGTCTGACCCCGGCCGGGGTCAGACCCATGCGGGCCGGCTCCCGGGGCGCGCGGGATGCACAAACCCTGCGGACCGTGATAGACAACGCCGCGTCGCCGGGACGGCAAGCGGCCGCGCCCGTCTTCGATCTTCGTCCACCGACCGGGAGATGCCCGTGACCGCCATCGGTTCCGATACGCTCAAGACCCGCCGCACGCTGTCCGTCGCCGGCAAGACCTACGACTATTTCTCGCTCGCCGCCGCCGAGCAGGCCGGCCTCGCCGGGATCGGGCGGCTGCCCT
>JBIKLI010000177.1:0-8861 GCA_044359885.1 Alphaproteobacteria bacterium
CGAGGCGTGCCGCATGGGTCTTCCGGCTGCCGAGCGCGCCGACGTAGAAGGCGGGCGATCTGAGCGCCACGTCGAGGGCGGGATCGTCGAGCTTGGGATCGTGGGTCAGCGTGACGATCGCGCTGCGCATGTCGGGCTTCAGCTTTTCCAGGGCCTCGTCCGGCCAGTCCCCGGAGACGGTGACGCCGGAGAAGCCCTGGCTGGCCGCGAAGGCACGGCGCGGGTCGACGATGGTGACGCCGTAGCCCGCGAGCGCGCCCATCCGGGCCAGGGGTTCGGCGATATGGACCGCGCCGACGACGATCAGGCGCGGCGGCGGCGCGAAGACATGGACGAAGATCTTGCCGGCCGGGGTCTCGAAGGACGTGCTGGCGTCGCCGCGGATCGCATCCTGGGCGGCCGCGATCATGTCGACGTCGAGGCAGAGGTCGCCGTGGCTGCCGTCGGCGGTGACCAGCAATTGCTGGCCCGTCCGCAGATTGGTCAGCACAGCCACCGGCGTCGCCGCCGCGCGACAGGCCTGAAGCTTCTCGAAGAGCGATGCCCTCATGGATCGAGCCTCTCGACGAAGACCTGGACCTTGCCGCCGCAGGCCAGCCCGACATCCCAGGCCTGCTCGTTGGTGACCCCGAAATCGAGCAGGCGTGGACGGCCGGTCGCGATCGCATCGACCGCCTCGCGGATCACGGCGCCCTCGATGCAGCCGCCGGACACCGAGCCTGCGAAGCGGCCGGTTTCGTCGACGACCAGCTGGCTTCCGACCGGTCTGGGGCTGGAGCCCCAGGTCGTGACGACGGTGGCGAGGGCGACCCCCTTGCCGGTGGCGCGCCAGGCGGCGGCGGTCGTGAGGATGTCGTCGGCCGGGATCGTCGTCATGGGCTTGCTCCTTTTCGGTCGGGTCAGGCCGACGCGGCAGCCGGGGCGCGGCTGGTCCAGACATAGCGCCGTCGCGTCGCCGGCGCGTCGGCCGACAGCGCGTCGGCGATCCCGGCGAGGCTGGCGAGGTTATGGGCGGGCCGAAAATCGTCGACATGCGGCAGAATCGCGCGCGCTCCCGAGGATTTCGGTTCGAACCCGGCGTAGCGCAAGAGCGGATTGAGCCAGATCAGCCGCCGGCAGGATTTCGACAGCCGTTCGATCTCCTCGCGCAGGCCGAGCGCGGCGTCGCGGTCCAGCCCGTCGCTGATCAGCAGCACGGTGGCGTTCTGGCCGAGCACGCGCCGGCTCCAGCGCAGATTGAAATCGGCGAGGCTGTGGCCGATCCGCGTTCCGCCGGCCCAGTCCTCGACCGCGCCTGCGACCTTGACCATCGCCTTGTCCGGGTCCTTCTGGCGCAGCGCTCGGGTGACGTTGGTCAGCCGCGTGCCGAACAGGAAGACATGCACGCGCGAGCGGTCGTTGGTCAGCGCATGCAGGAAATGCAGGAACATGCGCGTGTAGCGCTCCATCGATCCGGAGATGTCGCACAGCACGACCAGCGGCGGCACGCGGGTTCGCGGTTCGCGGCGTGCGAAATCGGCGCTGCCGCCGCTGCGCGCCCAGCGACGAAGCGTGCCGCGGAAATCGATCCGCGACCCGGTCCGCGACGGCTTGAAGCGCCGCGTGCGGATCTCGTTGAACGGCATCCGGAGCCGGGCCAGCGCCAGCCGCGCCTGGGCAAGCTCGGCATTGGACATCTGCTCGAAATCCTTCTGCTGCAGGATTTCGCGATCCGACCATGTCATCACCGCGTCGATCTGGCGCTCTTCCTCGGGCCGCTGGCCGGGTGGCGGTGGCTGGCGGTCATGCTGACGGCCGGCCTGGAACGCCTCGGCGAGGCGGCGCGAGAGCTTTTCCTTTTCGTCCTTCTGGTCCTCGCCCTCGCCGCGCGCCTGCGGCAGCAGGAAGGCCAGCATGCGTTCGATCAGCTTCGGATCGCGCCAGAACATCCGGAAGGCCTGGTCGAAGATCTCATGCTGGTCGCGGCGATTCACGAACACCGCGTGCAGCGTCCAGTAGAAATCCTCGCGCGTGGCGAGCCCGACCGCCTCGAGCGCGCGCACCGCCTCGATCTCGCGGCCCGGGCCGATCGGCAGGCCGGCGCCGCGCAGGATGCGCGCGAAGTGGACGACGTTCGCGACGAAGCGCCCCTGCGTGGGCTCGTCCGCGCCCGTCTGCGCCGCCTGCGTCATGCGCGCGCCGTGGCGAGCTCCGAGCGGACCTGCGCCAGCATCTGCGTGGCGGTCGCGCCGCGGATGCGGGCGATGTCGTCCTGGTACTTGAGGACGGCGCCCAGCGTGTCGTTGATCGTGTCCGGATCGAGCTCGATCTTGTCGAGGGTCAGCAGCGCGCGCGCCCAGTCGATCGTCTCGGCGACGCCGGGAACCTTGAACAGTTCCTCCCCGCGCAGCTTCTGTACGAAGCCGACGATCTCCTGGCTCAGGCGGCGCGGGGCCTCCGGCACCTTGATCCTCAGGATCTCCAGTTCGCGTGCGATGTCCGGGTAATCAACCCAGTAATAGAAGCAGCGCCGCTTGAGGGCGTCGTGGATCTCGCGGGTGCGGTTGGATGTGACGATGACGATCGGCGGCGCCGGCGCCTTGACGGTGCCGAATTCGGGGATCGTCACCTGCCAGTCGGAGAGGGTCTCAAGCAGGAAGGCCTCGAACGGCTCGTCGGCGCGGTCGAGTTCATCGATCAGCAGGACCGGCGGACCGGCCGTGTCGGGACTCATCGCCTGGAGCAGCGGCCGGCGGATCAGGAACCGCTCGGAAAAGATCTCCTCCTCGATCGAAGTCCGGCTGTCGGCATTCGCTTCGGCCATCCGGATCTCGATCATCTGGCGCGCATAGTTCCATTCATAGACCGCCGCGGCGATGTCGAGGCCCTCGTAGCACTGCAGCCGGATCAGCCGCCTGCCGAGGCTCTGGGCCAGGACCTTGGCGATTTCGGTCTTGCCGACGCCGGCTTCGCCCTCGAGGAAGAGCGGCCGGTCGAGCCGCAGGGCCAGCGTGACGGCGGTCGCGAGGCTGCGATCGGCGACATAGCCCGCCTTTTCGAGCATGCGAACCGTATCGTCGACATTGCGCGGCAGGGAGGGCGTCATGGCATGATCCGTCGGTAGGGTCGTTGCGTAGCGATGGGCTGACGATGAGGCCCGGAACATAATGCAGCGGTGGCGCAGGACGATATGGCGGAATGACAATTCCGCCGTCGCGGATCCCGGAAGGCGGATGGCGCTCGGCGGCCTTGCCGTCTCCCTGCTCGGCGGCTGTTCGGGGCTGCGACTGATCGACGCGGTCACACCATCGGCCGGCTACACGCTGGCGGCCGGGCTGGCCTACGGCCCTTCGCAGCGGCACCTGCTGGATATCTACGCTCCCTTGGCAGGCGGCGCGGCAGGACCGCCGCCGGTCGTCCTGTTTCTCTATGGCGGCAGCTGGCGCAACGGCGCCCGGGCGCAGTATCGCTTCGTCGGCGCCTGGCTCGCTCGTGCCGGTTTCGTCGCCGCCGTCGCCGATTACCGCCTGTTTCCCGAGGTCCGCTTCCCGGGCTTCGTCGAGGATTGCGCGGCCGCACTGGCGTTTCTCGGGCGTCACGCCGGCCAGCATGGCGGTGATCCAGGCCGGCTGTTCCTGATGGGACACTCGGCCGGGGCGCATATGGCGATGCTGCTGGCGATCGAGCCGGCCTATCTCGTCGGCGCCGGCGCCGACCCGGACCGCCTCGCGGGCGTCGTGGGGATCTCCGGACCCTATGACCACGATTTCGGCACCGTGCGCTGGCTGGCGGATGTGTTCCCGGACGATTGGAGCCGGCGCGCGGCGCGGGTGGCGGATCGGGCAAGGTCCGGGACGCCACCGGTCTTCCTGGCCAACGGCATGGCCGATTCGCTGGTTCCGGCGCGCAACGCCGTCGTGATGGCGGAACGGCTGCGGCAGAAGGGGAACCCGGTGGCGCTGCGTCTCTATGACGGGGCCGGACACGGCGACATCCTGCTGGGCTTCGTTCCCGCCCTGGCCGGCGCTTCGACGCTCGGTCAGGACGTGGCAGGCTTCCTGAAGCAGGCGGCGATGGCGAAAAGCGAAGGGGCGCCCGGATCGCTCCGGACGCCCCTCTAGCCCCGTCCCGCGGAACGACGGTGGTCAGCCCGCCGCCGCGATGGCCCGCTTCGCCATCACCGAGATCAGGTGGGCGCGGTACTCGGCCGACCCATGGATGTCGCCGTTGCAGGTCGATGCCTGCACCGAGACGCCGTCGAGCGCCGAGGCGCTCCAGGACTTGTCGAGCGCTGCTTCCATGGACCTGATGCGGATGACGCCGTTGCCGGCACCGGTCACAGCGACCCGCGCGCCCTTCGCCGTCTTGGCGACGAACACCCCGATCATCGCGTAGCGCGACGCCGGCGACGGGAACTTCATGTAGGCGGCCTTCTCGGGAACCGGGAAGGAGATCCCGGTGATCAACTCGCCCGGCTCCAGCGCGGTCGTGAAGACCGACACGAAGAAATCGTCGGCGGCGATCTTGCGCTGATCTGTATGGATCGTCGCGCCCAGCGCCACCACGGCGGACGGATAGTCGGCCGCCGGATCGTTGTTGGCGACGGACCCGCCGATCGTGCCGCGATTGCGTACCTGCGGATCGCCGATGCCCTCGGCGAGCGAGGCCAGGGCAGGGATCGCCTTTCTCACCTCGGCCGAGGACGCGACGGCGGCATGGGTCGCCATCGCGCCGATGGTGACCGCGCCGCCACCGACAGAGATCGACCGGAGATCGGCGATGCCGCCGAGATCGATGACGTCGGAGGGACGGGCGAGGCGCTGCTTCAGCGTCGGGATCAGCGTCTGGCCCCCGGCGATGAACTTGGCATCGTCCTTGCCCTTGGCCTTGCCGACGGCATCGGCGACCGAGGACGCCTTGTGGTAAGCGAAATCATACATGGGTCAGAACTCCCTATTTCACTCGGCCGCCGCGCGACGGGCGCCGTTGATCACGGACCAGACCTTCTGGGGCGAGGCCGGCATGTCGAGATGGGTCACGCCATAATCCTTGAGCGCGTCGACGACGGCGTTGATCACCGCCGGCGGCGAACCGATGGCCCCGACCTCGCCGCAGCCCTTCACCCCGAGCGGGTTGTGGGTGCACAGCGTGGTGTGGGTCGCCACGCCGATCGACGGCAGGTCGTCCGCGCGCGGCATCGTGTAGTCCATGTAGGACCCGGTCAGCAGTTGGCCGTTCTTGTCGTAGACGCAGTTCTCGAGCAGCGCCTGACCGATGCCCTGGGCGACGCCGCCCTGGACCTGACCCTCGACGATCATCGGATTGATGACCCGCCCGACATCGTCGACCGCGGTGAATTTCACCACCCGCGTGACGCCGGTCTCCGGGTCGATCTCGACCTCGCAGATATGGCAGCCGCCGGGGAAGGTGAAGTTCTTGGGGTCGTAGAAGGCGTTTTCCTCCAGGCCCGGCTCGAGTTCCTCGAGCGGGTAGTTGTGGGGCACGTAGGCCGTCAGCGCGATCTCGCCGAAGGTCTTCGACCGGTCGGTGCCGACCACCGTGAACTTGCCGTCCTTGAACTCGATGTCGTTGACCGACGCCTCGAGCAGATGGGCGGCGATCTTCTTGGCCTTGTTCACCACCTTGTCGAGCGCCTTTACGATCGCGGTGCCGCCGACCGCCAGCGAGCGCGAGCCATAGGTGCCCATGCCGAAGGGGATCTTGCCGGTGTCGCCGTGGACGATTTCGACCTGGCCGATGCCGATGCCGAGATGGTCGGCAACGACCTGGGCGAAGGTCGTCTCGTGGCCCTGGCCGTGGCTGTGCGAGCCGGTCAGGATGGTCACCGTCCCCGTCGGATGGACGCGCACGGTGGCCGCCTCGTAAAGACCCGCCCGCGCCCCCAGCGCGCCGGCGATGTTCGAGGGCGCGATGCCGCAGGCCTCGAGATAGGTCGAAATGCCGATGCCGCGCAGCTTGCCACGCTTGCGTGCCTCGGCCCGGCGTGCCTCGAAGCCGGCCCAGTCGGCCGCCTTCTGCGCCTGTTCCAGCGTCGCGAAATAGTCACCGCTGTCATATTGCAGGGCGACCGGCGTCTGGTAGGGGAAGGCGTCGGTCGGGATGAAGTTGCGGCGACGGATCGCGACGCGATCCATGCCCATTTCCTTCGCGGCGATGTCGACCAGCCGCTCGATCAGGAACGTCGCCTCCGGACGGCCGGCGCCGCGATAGGCGTCGACCGGGACGGTGTTGGTGAACACCGCCTTGACCTCGGCGTAGATCGCCGGGGTCGTGTAGACGCCCGCGAGCAGCGTCGCGTAGAGATATGTGGGGATGCAGGACGCGAAGGTCGAGAGATAGGCGCCCATGTTGGCGACCGTCGCTACCCGCAGGGCCAGGAACTTGCCGTCCTTGTCGAGCGCCAGTTCGGCATGGCTGTGATGGTCGCGGCCATGCGCGTCGGACATGAAGCTCTCGGAGCGGTCGGCCGTCCAGCGGATCGGTCGCTTCACCTTGCCCGCAGCCCAGGTGACGATGGCTTCCTCGGCGTAGTGGTAGATCTTGGAGCCGAAGCCGCCGCCGACATCCGGTGCGTAGACCCGCAGCTTGGATTCCGGGATCCCCAGCACGAAGGCGCCCATCAGCAACCGGATCACATGCGGGTTCTGGCTGGTGGTGTAGAGCGTGTAGTCGCCGCTGGCCGGATCGAAATCGCCGGTCGCCGCGCGCGGTTCCATCGCATTGGGGATCAGGCGGTTGTTGAACAGGTCGATCTTCGCGACCTTGTGCGCCTTGGCGAAGGCGGCATCGACCGCGGCCTTATCGCCCAGTTCCCAGTCGTAGCAGAGATTGCCGGGCGCGGCGTCGCCATGCACCTGGGGAGCGCCCGGCTTCAGCGCGTCCAGCGAGTCGACGACCGCGGGCAGCGGCTCGAAATCGATCTCGACCAGTTCCGCGGCATCCTTCGCCTGCGACTTCGTCTCCGCGATCACGACCGCGATATGGTCGCCCACATGCCGCACGCGGTCGACGACCAGCGGCGGATGCGGCGGCTCCTTCATCGGCGAACCGTCCTTGTTCTTCACCAGCCAGCCGCAGGGGAGGCCGCCGACCTTGTCCGCCGCCATGTCGGCGCCGGTGAAGATCGCCACGACGCCCGGTGCGGCCTTGGCCTTGGACGTGTCGATCCGCTTGATCAGCGCATGCGGCTGGCTGGAGCGGATGATGTAGGCATGGGTCTGGCCATGCCGCGCGATGTCGTCGGTGTAGGTCCCGCGTCCCGTGAGGAAGCGGACATCTTCCTTGCGCCTTACGGCGGCGCCGATTCCGTCAGCACCCATTGGCTGTCCTCCTGGTTTGCGGTTACTTCGCGGCCTGCATCGCAGCGCTGCCGGCCTGGATCGACTTCACGATGTTGTGATAGCCGGTGCAGCGGCAGATATTCCCTTCGAGCCACTCGCGGATCTCGTGCTCGCCGGCGTTGGGGTGGGTCTTGGCGAGATCGATCGCGCTCATCACCATGCCCGGCGTACAGAAGCCGCATTGCAGGCCGTGATTCTCGCGGAACGCCTCCTGCATCGGATGCAGGCTGCCGTCGGCGCCGGCGATCCCTTCGATCGTCGTGATGCTGGCTCCCTCCAACTGGGATGCCAGAAGCGTGCAGGACTTGGCCGACTTGCCGTCCACATGGACGACGCAGGCGCCGCATTGGCTGGTGTCGCAGCCGACATGGGTACCGGTCAGGCCGAGCTTTTCGCGCAGCACCTGCACCAGCAGGGTGCGGCCCTCGACATCGGCCTTGATCGCGCGGCCGTTCACGGTCATCGAAACTTGAGGCATCTGACGTCACTCCCTTGCGATACGCGGGTGGGGGGTGCGGGCGAAGATCCGGCCCGCGCCACCGATCCTTGAATTGGACATGATGTTCCGCCGTTCACGCCCGGGTCGTCAAGGGCGAGCGGCGTGGCCGTCTGGCGTCAGCCGCGCGACAGCCAGTAGATGGCGGCGACGAGGGCGATCAGCGCCGGGATCCAGATGGCGGGCGACAGTCGCGGCGCCGCAACCGGCTCGGCGCGCGGCGCGGCGGCCGGGGGCTCCGTCGCCTGCGCGCCGGCGACCGCGGCATCGGGGACCGCCTGAGCCTCAGGCGCCGGTGCGGCGGGGGGCGGGAACTCGGCCGCGAAACGCGTGAAGAATTCGTCGGCCAGCTTGCGGGCGGTCGCCTCGACCAGCCGCGAGCCGATCTGGGCCAGCTTGCCGCCCACGGCGGCATCGGCGCTGTAGGTCAGGCGGGTCCCGGCCGGATCCTCGGCGAGGCGAACCACGGCGCTGCCGCGCCCGAAACCGGCGACGCCGCCCTGGCCTTCGCCGGAGATCTTGTAGCCATTGGGCGGATCGAGATCCGACAGGGTCACGCGCCCGTTGAAGGTCGCCTTCACGGGCCCGACCGCCAAGCCCACCTTTGCCGTCAGTTCGGTGTCTGACAGCTTCTGGATGTCCTGGCAGCCTGGAATGCAGCGCTTGAGGATTTCGGGATCGTTGAGCGCCTGCCAGACCCGATCCCGCGGGGCCGGGATCGTCTGTTCGCCGGTCAGTTCCATGTCGCGACTCCGTGGCTGCGGGCCGTCATAACTAGGGTTTCGGCCGCCGGCGCTCAAGCGTGGTCGCCGCGGCCGGCCCGGCATCGACCGGCTTGCCTTTCGACATGCTAAACCTAGGGTATCAAGAGATTGGTCAACCGGGCGGTTGATCCGGCCCGGCTTGTCTGGAAATGTCGTTCGGGAAAATGTCTGGAGGAACTGCCATGAATGTTTCGCGTCGATCCATGCTCGCAGGCGCGACCGCCCTGTCGGCGCTCCCGCTTTCGGGACTGGTCGCTCAGG
>JBIKLI010000016.1:0-28119 GCA_044359885.1 Alphaproteobacteria bacterium
CCAACTACCTGTCCGCGCCGGAGGACCTGGCCCGGACGGTGGACAGCGTGCGGCTGGGCCGAAGGATGATGGCGCAGCCCGCGCTGGCACCCTTCCTGGCCGGGGAACATTTCCCCGGCGACGCGTCGTCCAGCCAGGCGGATCTCGAACAATTCGTTCGCCAGCAGGCACGCACCGGCTATCATCCCGCCGGAACCTGCCGGATGAGCGGCGACGGCGGGGGCGTGGTCGACACGCGCCTGCGCGTGCGCGGGATCGACAGCCTGACCATCGCCGACAATTCGGTGATGCCGCGGCTGGTGTCGGGCAACACGAACGCCACCGCGATCGCGATCGGCGAGCGCGCCGCGGAATTCGTCCTCGGCAACTAGAGGTGCTGGGCCAGGCGATGCGCAAGAGCGAGGGACGGGCGCGGTTGACGGACGTGGCGCGGCTGGCGGGTTGCGCGCCGGTGACGGTCTCGCGTTTCTTCAACGACCCCGGGCGCGTCAGCGACGACGTCAAGCGCGCGATCGAGGGCGCGATCGGCGAGCTCGGCTACTACCGCAACGAGAGCGCGCGGGTGCTGCGCTCGAAACGCTCCAAGCTGGTCGGCGTCGTCATCCCGACGCTGCGGCACTCGATCTACGCCGACATGGTCGAAGGGCTGCAGCGCCGCCTGGCGGCGCATGGGTTCTCGCTGATCCACAACGTCTCGGACTACGACCTCGACGAGGAACACGCCCAGGCGCGCAACCTGATCGAGCGCGGCGTCGAGGCGATCGTCCTGGTCGGCACGCGCCATCGCCGCAAGACCCTCGAGCTGCTGGCGGCCAGCGCGGTGACCGGCGTGGTGACCTATGCGCTGCGCGACGATTTCGAGGTCGCGAGCGTCGGCTTCGACAACCACCGCGCCGCCGCGCTGGCGGCCGCGAAGCTGCTCGAGCTTGGCCACCGGCGCTTCGCGATGATCGCCGGCATCACCCACGACAACGACCGCGCCCAGTCGCGCGTCGAGGGCTTCGCCGCGGCGCTGGCCGAGGCCGGGATCCCGGCCGCCGATCTCTGCGTGCGCGAGGCGCGCTACGACATCCGCGAGGGCCAAGCGGCCATGGCCGAGCTGCTCGACCGCGCACCCGCGACGACGGCGGTGTTCTGCGGCAGCGACGTGCTGGCGGTCGGCGCGCTGCGCGAATGCCGCAACCGCGGCCTCGCGGTGCCCGCCGACATCTCGATCATCGGCTTCGACAATCTCGAGATCTCCGAATACACCGACCCGCCGCTCTCGACGCTCAACGTGCCGGCGGTCGAGATGGGCGAGGAAGCCGCGAACTTCATCGTCCAGGCCAAGCCCGGCGCGGCCGCCGCGAAGAAGGTGGAGCTGCAGGTCGGCTATGTCCCGCGCGGCACGACGGCCCGGCCACGGTCGCCCTGACCCGATGGCGTCCGCCCTTCCCGCCGGCCCGACAGAGGAGGACACCCGATGAACAAGGACATGGCCCTGCCCCAGGACTTCGCCGGACGCGTGGCGCTCGTCACCGGGTCGACGCAGGGGCTGGGCGCCGAGATCGCGGCCCTGCTCGTGCGGCGGGGCCTCGCGGGGCTGGTCGTCACCGGACGCGACCAGGCCCGCGGCGAGGCCGCGGCCGCGCGCTTCGCCGCCGCCGGCTGCGAGACGATCTTCGTGCGCGCCGATCTGGAATCGCATGACGACGTGGTCGCCCTGATCGCGGCCTGCGAGCGGAAATTCGGCCGCATCGACGTGCTGATCAACGCCGCCGGCAACACCGACCGGGGCACGATCCTCGACACCGACCCCGCCCTCTACGACGCGGTCTTCGCCGCCAACGTCAAGGCGCCGTTCTTCCTGATGCAGGGCGCGCTCAGGCTGATGGTCGCCAAGGGGATCCGTGGCGCGGTCGTCAACGTCATCTCGATGAGCGCGCATGGCGGCCAGTCCTTCCTCGCCGCCTATTGCGCCGCCAAGGGCGCGCTGCTGACGCTGACCAAGAACACCGGCTTCGCGATGATGCGCCACGGGTGCCGCGTCAACGGCCTGTGCATGGGCTGGATGTACACGCCCGGCGAGGAGGCGACGATGCGCCGCTGGCACGGCGCCCAGGACGGCTGGCGCGAAGCCGCCGAGGCGCAGCTGCCGATCGGCCGCATGCTCGACATGGCCGAGGTCGCGCGCGCGGCGGTGTTCTTGTGCGCCGACGAGTCCGGGATGATGACCGGCTCGATCGTCGACTACGACCAGTCGATCCCCGGCTGCTTCGACGCCGTGCCGCAGCCGCCCGCGATCCCGCTCGGCATCCAGGCGAAGCCGCCGGTCGGATAGGCGATCAGGCGCCCTTGACGCCGCCCGTCGTCAGGCCGCCGACGATCTCCTTCTGGATGAAGACCGTCAGGACCAGGACCGGCAGCATGACCACGATCGCCGCCGCGGCCAGCGGCCCCCAGGCGAACTGCTCGAAGGTCAGCATGTTGTAGACCGCGACCGGCATCGTGCGCGTCGTGCGTCCCGCGAACACGGCGCCGAAGACGAAGTTGTTCCAGGAATAGATGAAGGACAGGATCGCGCCCACCACGATGCCCGGGCGCGCCAGCGGCACGGCCACGTGGATGAAGGCCTGCCAGGCGTTGCAGCCGTCGATCGTCGCGGCCTCCTCGAGCTGCGCCGGAAGGGCCTCGAAATACCCGACCATCACGTAGACGACGATCGGCAGCGTGATCACCAGATGCACGATCGCGATCGGCAGCACCGAGCCCAGCAGGCCGATCATCTGGAACAGCGTGTAGAGCGGGATCAGGTAGGACAGGCCCGGCGTCATGCGCGCGATCAGGATCAGCACCGCGGCCGCGCGCGCCTTCGACTTGGCGATGCCGTAGCCGGCGGGGACGCCCAGCAGGACCGCCGCCGCCGTGGCCCCGCCGGACACGAGCAGCGAATTCCAGAAATAGAGCGCGAAGGGCGTCTCGGCGAAGAGACGGCGGAAATTGTCGAGCGTCGGCTCGGGCGGCAGGAAGACCGGCGGATAGGCGGTGTTGTCGACCTCGTGCTTGAGCGACAGCGAGACGACCCAGAAGAACACGAACAGCACCGGCGCGAGCAGCACCGCGAGCGACGCGGCGAGCGCGAGCCGGCCGCCGAGCCGCCGCACCGCCGCGCGATCCGGCCGCGGCCGGATCAGTCGTTCCATTTCGCCTTCTCCCGGGCCCAGAGCAGCAGCAGCGACAGCGAGGCGACGATCGCGAAGAACACCACCACCACCGCCGAGGCGTTGCCGACGTTGTAGTAGGCGAAGGCCTGGGAATAGAGATAGAGGTTGATCGTCTCCGATGCCGTTCCCGGGCCGCCGTTCGAGATCACGTAGATCACCTCGAAGGCCTTCAGCGCGTCGATGGTGCGGATGATGCCGGCGACGACGATGAACGGCATCGCCAGCGGCAGCGTGATGTGCCGGAACATCTGCCACGCCGAGGCGCCGTCCAGCAGCGCGCTCTCGTAGGGCTCGGTCGGGATCGCGGCGAGGCCGCCCAGCACGATGATCATGACGAACGGCGTCCACAGCCAGATCTCGACCAGCGCCAGGCTGGGGATCACCGTCGCGCGGGCGAACACCCATTCCGAGGGGCCGATTCCGACCAGTCCCAGGAGATAGTTGAGTACCCCCAGCTGCGGATGGAACATCATCGTCCAGATCAGCGCGATCGCGACCGGCGTCGCCATCATCGGCATGATGAACAGCGTGCGCAGCAGGCCGCGCAGCGGGAACTCGCGATGGAACACGACGGCGGCGGCGGTGCCCAGCGCCAGCGGCAGGACGACCGCGAGGAAGGAGAAATAGAACGTGTGCCAGATCGCCTCGCGGAAGCGCTGGTTGGTCGCCAGCTCGGCGTAGTTGCGCCATCCGACCCAGGACGCCCTGCCGCCCAGCTGCCACTCGTGGAAGCTCATCCAGACCGTGAAGACCCACGGGAAGACGATGATCGCAAGCGTCGCGACCAGGCCCGGCAGGATGAACCAGCGATAGCCGCGCCGCGGTCCGCGGACCGCCGGCGCCGGGACGGCGGCATGCGCCGCCCCGGCCGCGGGGCCGCTCACGCCTCGCTGCGCTCGAGCACGGGACGGAACTCGGCGGTCGCGCGACGCAGCTCGGCCCCCGGATCGGCGCCGCCCAGCATGTTGGTGAGCGCGGTCCCGAAAACGTCCCGGAACTCCGTGACCGGCCCGATGACCGGGAACCCGGTCCGCGCGATCTCGCCCGATCCGCGCACCGCGTCGGCCCAGCCGCGCGGCACGGTCAGGGTCTCCAGCGTCTCGCGGTCCTGCAGCGTCGAGCGCCGGAACGGGATGCCCGAGCCGGTGCGCAGCAGCCGGTTCGACATCGTCAGGCTCGTGGTCCAGAGGCAGAACAGGAAGGCCGCCTCCTTCTTCTGGCTGGCGGCGGCGATGCCGATTCCGTCGCCGCCCATGCCCGCATGATGGGCCTTGGGCCCGGGCGGGATGATGCCGTAGCCGACCTTGCCGACGATGCGGCTGCGCTGGCGATCCTCCAGCGGCGGCGCGAACCCGGCGCCGTCGATCCACATCGCGGCGCGGCCCTGGGCGAAGAGCGACTGCGCTTCGTTCCAGTTGAAGCCGGCCACGCCCTGCGGACCGGAATTGCGCAGCAGCGTCTGGTAGACGGTCGCGGCGGCGATGGCGTCGTCGGTGTCGGTCGTCAGCCGGGGCGGCGCGCCGGCCACCGTTTCCTGGCCCCAGCCCAGAAGCAGCTGCGTCCAGACGGGGATGTTGGCGTTGCGCAGGCCGCGCGCGACGATCCCCGCGACGCCGTTGGCGGGATCGTGAAGCCGGGCCGCCGCCGCGACGATCTCGTCGATCGAGCGCGGATAGGGGACGTTCTTCGCCGCGAACAGCTCGGTGTTCCAGTAGAGCAGCCAGTAATCGACCGACCAGGGCAGCGAGCCGATGCGCCCGCCGTCGGTGGCGTAGTCCAGGCCGCGCTGCGTGACGTCGCCGGCCTCCCATTCGCCCGGCGTCAGCTGCCCGTCGCGCAGATAGCCGCCGACCTCGGCCAGCCAGCGCGTGCGCGCGAACAGCCGCTTCTGGACATGGTACGAGATATGGACGACGTCGAAGCTGGGCTTGCCGGAATTGAGCTCGATCACGATCTTCTGGCGCTGCTGCTGCTCGGGCACGTCCTCGATCGCCGCCTTGATCCCCGTCAGGGCCTCGAACTCCGCGATATGGCGCTTCAGCAGGTCGCCGCGCGGGCTGCGGATCAGGGACACTTCCAGCGTCTGACCCTGGAATCGCCGCCAGTTGAACGCGCCGCTCTGCGCGTACAGCGTCGTCGCGTTGATCATCGGCGCCGCCAGGGCGCCGAGCGCCGCACCCCTGATCGCGCCGCGCCGCGTGATTGCCTTCGTCATCTCATTCCTCCCTTTCCCGGTTGCGCGCGCCGCCTCGTGCGGCGCCCCTGGCTCAGGCCGTCGCGGCCATCGCGTAGAGGGTGGACGGACCGAAGCCGACCTCCCCGAAGATCGTCTCCATCCGCCGCCAGTCGCCGTCCGGCAGCGGCGCCAGCGGGCCGCGCACATGGCCCGACGCGATGCGCCCGAACCGGGCCAGCGTCTCCTTCATGCGCGCCTGCCAGTCGACATAGGGATGGCCGTAGAACGCCTCGACCAGGCGGGACATCTCGCGCACGCGCCCGCGCAGGACCTGCGCGTCGCCGCCGCCGGCCATGGCGCGGAACAGCGCCACCTGGCGGTCGGCGATGACGCTGCCGGCCCCCGAGATGATGCCCCTCGCCCCCATCGCGAGGGATCCGGCCAGCCACATCGAATGGGTCGTCAGCACGTTGACGGGCCGCGCCAGCCCGTGCAGCGCCTCGATCGTGCGCTCGTGCAGACGCGGATCGCCGCCCAGATCCTTGATCGCGGCGATGGCGGGCACGCGCTCGCACAGCCGCACCAGCGCATCGAGCGGATAGTGCAGCTGCATCGCCAGCGGATATTGGAAGACCACCAGCGGCAGATCCGTCGCCCCGGCGACGGCGGCCACGAAATCGGCCTGCAGCTGCGGCCGCCCGCCGCCGCCGAACATCAGCGAATTGGGCGGAAAGACCAGCAGCGCATCGGCCCCGTCCGCGGCCGCGGCGCGCGCGAGTTCGGCCGCCAGCCGGGTCGATTCGGCATAGACGCCGCAGATCAGCGCCGTGCGCCCGCCCACCGCGTCGGCCGCGACGGCCATCGCCCGGCGCTGCTCGGCGACGGACAGCGCATGCACCTCGGCGGCATGGCCGTTGAGCGTGATCCCCGTCACCCCGTCGACCGCCGCGAGGTCGGCGAGATGACGCCGGTACCCGGCCTCGTCGATCTCGCCCGAGCCCAGGAACGGCATCAGGCAGGCGGGAATGACGCCGGCCGGCACGAATCGTCTGCTCATGACCTGTCGCCTTGCTCCGGAAATGAAATCGTTACCATTTCCGTAAGACGAAAATGATTCGAGATCAAGGAGAAAACTCAGATCCGCGAGATGTTCTCCCATATATTTATGGAAACGATACTCCAAACAGCAGCCACGACCCCGCGGGTTTCACGGCGAGGTCTGACCCCGGTTGGGGCCCGCTTTGGGGCCCGGGCCGGGGTCGGCGCCAATGGTGGGGTCTCCACCCCGACCGGGGTCAGACCCCTTCAGACCCCTTCCGGCGTCGGGAAGGTGTAGCCTGGGGGGCATGTGGATCCTTGACCCGGCACTCTCGTGGCTCGACGCGTCGCGGCGGCGCGATTTCGCGCTGTTCTTCTGCGCGCGCGGGCTGGTCGCGTTCGCGGCCCAGATCCAGACCGTCGCGGTCGGCTGGCAGGTCTACGACATGACCGGCGACGTGATGGCGCTCGGCTATGTCGGGCTCGCGCTGTTCCTGCCGGTGGTGGTCTGCAGCCTGCCCGCCGGCGACGCCGCCGACCGTTTCGACCGGCGGCGGGTGATCGCGCTCAGCTACGTGGTGCAGACCGCCGGCGCCGCGACGCTGGCGGCGCTGGCGCTGGCGCAGATCGAGGCGACCGCGCCCTTCTACGCCACGCTGGTCGCCATCGGCGCGGCGCGCGCGCTGTCCGGTCCCGCCCAGCAATCCTTCCTGCCGCTGCTGGTGCCGCGCGAGGCGCTGGCGCGCGCCGTCGCCTGGACCAGCTCGGCCTTCAAGATCGCCCTGATCTGCGGGCCGGCGCTGGGCGGGGCGCTGCTGGTCGTGGGGCCGCAGGCCGCGTTCGGGACCGCGGCGCTGGCGCTGGCGGCGGCGCTGGCGACCGTCGCGTCGATCCGCACCGCCGGGCGCAGCGCGCCCGAGGCGGTCGAGGAAGGCTCGCGCTGGCGGCGGCTGGTGCTGGGCGTCGACTATGTGCGTCGCCATCCGATCGTGCTGGGTGCGATGTCGCTCGACCTCTTCGCGGTGCTGCTGGGCGGTGCGGCCGCGCTGCTGCCGGTCTATGCCAAGGACATCCTGATGGTCGGGCCGGAGGGGCTGGGCGCGATGCGCAGCGCGCTCGCCGCCGGCGGCATGGCGATGGCGGCCTATCTGGGCTGGCGACCGATCGAGCGGCGGGTCGGCATACGGCTGCTGGTCGCGGTGGCGTGCTTCGGCGTCGCCACGATCGTGCTCGGCCTGTCGACCTCGTTCGCGCTGTCGCTCGTGGCGCTCGCGGCGATGGGCGCCGCCGACATGGTCAGCATGGTCGTGCGCCAGACCGTCATCCAGCTGGCGACGCCCGATCGCATGCGCGGGCGCGTCTCGAGCGTCAACCTGTTCTGCGTCGGCGCCTCCAACGAACTCGGCGACTTCGAATCCGGTCTGGTCGCCGCCTGGACCGGCGTCGTGCCGGCCGTTGTCATCGGCGGCGCCGGCACGCTGGCGGTGGTCGGGATCTGGTCCTGGGCATTCCCCGCGCTGCGCCGCCTCGACCGCTTCGCCGACGCCGCGGCGCGCTGAGCGGCGCTCAGCGCGGCTGCACCCGCCACTGGCCGTCGGGGGCGCGGCAGGCGGTGCCATAGCCCTGCTGGGTCTGGCCGCCGACCGTGATCGTCTGCTGGAACTCGCGGCAATAATCGCCCCCCGAACTCTGGCCCTCGCGCACCGCGACGACGCTGCCGCGATTGCCGGTGTCCGGATTGACCCAGGTGATCGGCTCGCCCATCGGCGCGGCCGCCGCGCGATAGGTCGCGCGCTGCGCATGGCCCTGGTCGGCGCGGTCGAGCGAGCGGCCGACGCCGCTGCCGATCATCGCGCCCAGCAGGCTGCCGCCGACGGCGCCGAGCAGCTGGGTCTTCGAGCCCTGGCCGATCGCCCCGTTCCGGCCGCCGAAGATCGCGCCGCCCGCGGCCGCGCCGCCGAGCCCGCCCAGCACCGTGCCCATGGTCGACTTGTTGAACCCGAACTCGCCGGGCTCGCCGCCGCCCGCGCAGCCGGCCAGAATCAGGGCCGCGGCGGACAGGGACAGGATCGCGTTGCGCATCTCGCTCCTCCGAAGCCGGCGCGAGCATCGCCCGGCGCAGATGAAACGACGCAGCCGGCCGCGCTATTCCGCCCGATCCCGCCGGAGCCGGCGCTGGCGCCTGACCCCGTCCGGCCCGGCTCGCTGCGTAGCCCCCGCTCCAGCAGCATCTCGAACTTCATCCTGTGCAGTCCTTGGAGCAGGTCCGTCCAGCCCATCCCCGATTCCCCTCGGAGCAGTTCCGATGCCGGACAGATCGCGCGCTCCAAAAAGCGGACAACTCACGCGCTACCGACACCGCGCCGGGGTCGCGTTGCGCAAGCCATGGCGGCCACATAATCTCGCTCGCGACGAGGGGGCGCGCCTGCATCGACGACGCGCAGCGCCGCGCAGGAGAGGCCGATGGCAGCCCAGACGAACATCCCCGTGATCTGCTACGACATGCAGGCCGTCAGTCGTTTCTTCCGCTCCTGCGCGCTGGCCATCGCCATCCAGCACACCACGCGCTCGGAATGGCAGACCTACCGGGACAGCAAGGTCCTGAACGCCGTCTACAAGGTGCTGTTCTGGAAGGAACCCCCGGGCCTCGTCGAAGTGCGCACGGGGGCCCACGCCGATATCGAGCGCCGCACGGACGAGCTGCACGAGAAGTTCCTGCTCGCCTTCATCCGGCGCCTGGCCGAGCAGGGTCCGGCATCCGCGCACAGGCATATCGAGGAGATCGCGGGGCTGCGGACCTACGCGCGCGAGGCGGTCCGCGACGTCTTTGCCCAGGCCGCCAGCATCAACAGCGAGGTGATCGGCACCACACAGCGGGCGATCACCGACCTGGCGCGGATAAAGCTGGGTGCGCAGGTCGGCGTCGCCGTGCTCGGCAGCGTGGCCGGCATCGCCTTCGTGTCTGCCGCCGCCAGCGGTGCGACGGCAGGCGCGGGGCTGACGATCCTCGGCATCGAGGCTGGAACCACCGGGACGGGTTTCGCCGTCGCGGGCGCCGGACACTCGATCACGCATTCGCTGATCAAGACCTGGGAGGACGCGCCGACCGCACAGGTCGCGGGCGTCGTCTGGGAGACGGGAAAGGCCGCCGCCAGCGAGATCGGCGGACATGTCGCCGGTCAGCAGCTCGAATACGCGCTGCAGGGCGCCGCGAAGTCCCGGCACATCATCCGTTCCGCGCAAGGCGAGATCGACAAATACGCCGCACGGCTCGCCCAGGAGGGCCTGAAGAAGAAGGCGGCGGCGAAGGCAACGAACATCGTCGCGGCGCGGACCGCCCAGATCGGCGTCCAGAAGGCCGCGCTGGAGAAGTTCGGCCAGGCCGCGACCCTCGCCGCAGGCGTGGGCAAGGCGATACCGGTCCTGTTCGCGGCATGGGACATATGGGACGCGGTCGGCGACTACCGGGAAACGACCGATCCCAAGCGATGAGACGCCGCCGGGCGCGAAGCCGACGCCCGCGACACGCAGCATTCATGACCTTCGGTCGGCGGCGGCCGGCAGGAACATCGGCCGCTCGAGCTGGACGGCCAGCCAGGGAGGGCCCGGCGGCGATCTGCGCGTCGGCCGGCCGCCACGCCTCGACATGGCGGATCACGAAGTCCCCCGCGATCAGGGCGTCGAGCGTCGTCGACATCGGCCCGTGCCGCCGGGCCACGCGCGCGCCGAACCGGCCGGCCTCGCGCAGCCCCTCGCGCATGTCGTGACCCCAGGCGGGGTCAGACCCCTTCGGCCGACCCCCTTCGCCCTTTGACCGGGTGGGGCGGGCGATGCAGGATGGAACGACGATGAACAGCGATCTCATGCCCGTTTCCGCGCGCCGGCCCGTGGTGCTGGTGGTGCTCGATGGCTGGGGCCATCGCGACGGACCGGCGGCCGACGACGCCATCCGCGCGGCGCATACGCCGGCGATGGACGCGCTGGCCCGCGTCGCGCCGCCGGCGCTGCTGCAGGCCTCGGAGCTTCATGTCGGCCTGCCGCCGGGCCAAATGGGCAATTCCGAGGTCGGCCACACCAATCTGGGCGCCGGCCGCGTGGTGATGCAGGATCTGCCGCGCATCGACCAGGCGGTGGCCGACGGCACGCTGGCGCGCGAACCGGCGCTGGCCGCGTTCCTCGCGCGGACGCGCGAGGCCGGCGGGCGCGTGCATCTGATGGGGCTGCTGTCGCCGGGCGGCGTGCATTCCCACCAGGACCATATCGTCGCGCTGGCGCAGGCAGCGACCGCCCAGGGCGCCGAGGTCGTCGTCCACGCCTTTCTCGACGGCCGCGACACGCCGCCGCGCAGCGCGGCCGGCTTCCTTGCCGCCTTCGCCGCAGCGCTGCCCGGCGCCGCGCGCCTGGGCAGCGTCGCCGGACGCTTCTACGCGATGGACCGCGACCAGCGCTGGGACCGCGTGGCGCTGGCCTACGACGCGATCGTCTGCGCCGAGGGCCGACCGGCGCGCGACTGGCCTGAGGCGCTGGAAGCGGCGGCGGCCGCGGGCGAGAGCGACGAATTCGTCCGTCCCACCGTGCTTGCCGGCCATGACGGGATGCGCGACGGCGACGGCGTCCTGATGGCGAATTTCCGCGCCGACCGGGCGCGCGAGATCCTGTCGGCGCTGCTGGAGCCCGATTTCTCGGGCTTCGCGCGGCCGCGCGCCGTGCGCTTCGCCGCCGCGCTGGGGATGTGCGAATACTCGGCCGCGCTGTCGGCACGCATGGCGGCGATCTATCCGCCGTCGGGTCTCGCCAACGTGCTGGGCGAGGTCGTGTCGCGCGCGGGGCTCGCCCAGCTGCGCATCGCCGAGACCGAGAAATACGCGCATGTGACCTTCTTCTTCAACGGCGGCGAGGAACGCTGCTTTCCCGGCGAGGACCGCATCATGGTGCCTTCGCCCAAGGTCGCGACCTACGACCTCGCGCCGGAGATGTCCGCGGCCGAGGTCACCGACCGGCTGGTGGCCGCGATCGACGCCGGCCGCCACGATTTCATCCTGGTGAACTACGCCAACACCGACATGGTCGGGCATACCGGCGTCTTCGACGCGGCGCGGCGCGCGGTCGAGGCGGTCGATGCCTGCCTCGCGCGGGTCGTGGCGGCGGTCGAGCGGCGCGGCGGCGCGCTGCTGGTCACGGCCGACCACGGCAACGCCGAGACGATGCGCGACCCCGAGACCGGCGAACCGCATACCGCGCACACGCTGAACCCCGTGCCGGCCCTGCTCTTCGAGGCGCCGTCGCCCGCGCGCAACGCGCCGCGCGGCCTGCGCGACGGCCGGCTCGCCGACGTGGCGCCGACCGTCCTCGAGCTGCTCGGGCTGGCGCCGCCGCCCGAGATGACCGGCCGCTCGCTGCTGACCGGCACCGGGGCGGCCGCGCATGCGCGCGGCTGAGCGCGTTCGCAAGCTTGCCCTGGGGCTGGGGCTGGCGCTGGCGCCGGCTCTGCCCGCGGCCGCGCAGGACCCGGCGGCCGACCCGCGGCAGCGCGCGCTGGAGCGGCGGCTGGAAGACCTGCAGCTTCGCGGCCGGCTGCTGATCCAGGACCGCGCCGCGCTGGAACGCGAATTGTCGCGGCTGCAGGAGGAACTGGTGCTCGCCGCGGCCCGGCTGCGCGGGATCGAGCAGGCGCTGCCCGCGCGCGCGGCGCAGCGCGACCGGCTGGAGGCGCGCCTCGCCGACACCGCCGCGGCGCTGGACGCGCAACGCGCCCGCCTGGCCCAGGCGACCCTGGCGCTGGAACGCGCGACGCGGCTGCCGGCCGAGACGCTGATGCTGCGCGAACGCGCGCCGCTCGACGCCGCGCGCACGACGCGGCTGCTCGCCGGCGCGGTCCCCGCGCTCGAGGCGCAAGCGCGCGCGTTCGCCGCGGAGATCGCGACGCTGGCTGCGGCGCGCGCCGAGCTCGATGCCGAGGACGCAGCGCTCGGCGCGGCGCGCGCCGAGCTCGACGCCGGGCGTGCGCGGCTGGAGGCGATGGTCGCGCGGCGCGGCCAGCTGGTGGCCGCGATCGATACCGAGCGCGCGGCGCTGGCGCTGCGCGCCGGGGCGCTTGGGCGCGAGGCGCTGGCGCGGCGCGAGAGCCAGACCCGCACGGCGTCGCGCCGGCGCGACGCGGCCGAGGCGCGCGCGGCGGCGCAGGCGGCCGAGGCCGCCACGGCCGCGCTCGCCCGGCCCTTCGCCGAGGCCCGGGGCCGCGCGCTGCCGCCCGTCGCGGGCGCTTTGCGCGCCGGCTGGGGCGATGCCGAAGGCAACGGCCGGCAGCGGCGCGGGCTGACCTATGCCGCCGCCCCCGGGACGACCGTGGTCGCGCCCTGGCACGGCATGGTCGCCTATGCCGGACCGTTCCGCGGCTACGGCACGATCTTGATCGTCGAAAGCGGCGACGGATATCATTGGTTCATCGCGGGTCTCGGCCGGCTGGACGTGGTCCAGGGACAGCCGGTGCTGGCCGGCGAACCGCTGGGGCGCGCGGCGGCGGCTGGCGGCGGAGACGCGACGATCTACGTCGAGTTGCGGCGGAACGGCCAGCCGGTCGATCCCGGACCGTGGCTCGCGGCGCCGAATGGAAGGATGACCGGATGACGTTTCGTTTCAAGGCAGCAGCCCTCGGCCTCGCCGCCATGCTTGCCCTGCCCGTCGCCGCCCCGGCGCAGACCAACACCACCGAGACCTACCGGCTCATCAACCTGTTCGGCGAGGTGCTCGACCGCATCCGCACCGACTATGTCGAGGGCGTGGACGAGCGCAAGCTGATCGAGGACGCGATCAACGGCATGCTCACCTCGCTCGATCCGCATTCGAGCTACATGAGCGCGCGCAGCTTCCGCGACATGCAGGTGCAGACCCGCGGCGAGTTCGGCGGGCTGGGCATCGAGGTCACGATGGAGAACGGCTTCGTCAAGGTCGTCTCGCCCATCGACGACACGCCGGCGGCGCGCGCGGGCCTCAGGCCCGGCGACTTCATCACCCAGATCGACAACGACGCGGTGCTGGGGCTGACGCTGCAGGAAGCGGTCGAGAAGATGCGCGGCCCCGTCAATTCCAACATCAAGCTGATGATCCGTCGCGGCGGCGCCGACCCGTTCGAGGTCACGCTGACCCGCGCCGTCATCCGCGTGCAGTCGGTGCGCAGCCGGGTCGAGGGCGAACTCGGCTATATCCGGATCACGTCCTTCACCGAGCAGACCGAGAGCGGAGTGCGCAACGCGATCGACCGGATCCGCCAGCAGACCGGCAACAGGCTGAAGGGCATCGTGCTCGACATGCGCAACAATCCGGGCGGGCTGCTCGACCAGGCGATCTCGGTCTCCGACATCTTCCTCGACAAGGGCGAGATCGTCTCCACCCGCGGCCGGCGCAGCGACGACGCGCAGCGCTTCAACGCCAAGCCCGGAGACGTGCTGAACGGGCTGCCGGTCGTGGTGCTGATCAACGGCGGCTCGGCCTCGGCGTCGGAGATCGTGGCCGGCGCGCTCCAGGATCACCGCCGCGGCATCGTGCTGGGCACGAAATCCTTCGGCAAGGGCTCGGTCCAGACCATCATGCCGATGGGCAACCAGGGTGCCATCCGCCTGACCACGGCGCGCTACTACACGCCGTCCGGGCGCTCGATCCAGGGCCAGGGCATCGACCCGGACATCGTCGTCGAGCCGGCGCGGCTGGAGCGCGTCGACCAGCCGCGCGGCCGCCGCGAGGCCGATCTGCGCGGCTCGCTGCGCAACGACCAGACGCAAGGGCAGGGGCAACCGCAGGCGCAGCCGCAGGGCCAGCAGCCCCAAGGCCAGCAGCCGGGCGGCGAGTCGCCCGCGCCGGCCGAGGGCGCGGAGGACTACCAACTGCAGCGGGCCTTCGACCTGCTGCGCGGTCTCGCGCTGTACAACCAGCGCACCGGCAACTGACGTCGCGCGCCATGCCGCGCGGCCGCGGCGTCGATCCCGCGTCGCTGCCCTATCGCCGCGGCGTCGGAATCGCGTTGTTCGACCGCCGCGGCCTCGTCTTCGTGGCGACGCGCATCGACACGCCCGGCGACGCCTGGCAGATGCCGCAGGGCGGGATCGACGCGGGCGAGGCGCCCCGCGACGCCGCCTTCCGCGAACTGGCGGAGGAGACGGGCATCGCGCATGCCGGCTATCTGGGCGAGAGCGACGACTGGATCCCCTACGATCTGCCGCGACATCTGGTCGGCAAGGCCTGGCGCGGGCGCTATCGCGGCCAGATGCAGAAATGGTTCGCGCTCGCCTTCCTGGGCGAGGACCGCGACATCGACCTTCGGGCGTCGCGCCATCCGGAATTCTCGGCCTGGCGCTGGGTCCCGCTGGCCGAGACCCCGGCGCTGATCGTCCCCTTCAAGCGCGATCTCTATGCCCGGGTCGCGGCCGAGTTCGCCGGCTATGCCGTGCCGCGCCCGGCCGGCGACGCACAACCCGCAAGGAGCGGAAGATGAGCGACGACGACATCGTGGCCCGGCTGGGCCGTCTCTACACCTCGGCCGTGCACGACGTGATGCGCGGCCTGGGCCATGAGCGCTGCGTTCTGCCGCCGCGCATCCGCCCGATCGAGCCGGGCGGACGGCTGTGCGGCCGGGTCTGGACGGTCAGCGGCCATGTCGACCGCACCCGCAGCGCCGACGACACGCTGCTCGCCTGGACCGGGCTGCTGTCGAAGGCGCCCGCGGGCCACATCGTGGTCTGCCAGCCGCAGAACGACTGGATCGCGCTGATGGGCGAGCTGTCGGCCAACGCGCTGAAGCTCAAGGGCGTGCTGGGCTATGTCGTCGACGGCGGCACGCGCGACGTCGATCTGACCCGCGCGATCGGCTTTCCCGTGTGGTGCAGCTTCTACACGCCCACCGACATCGTCGCGCGCTGGATGCCCGACCGCTTCGGCGAGCCGGTGACGATCGGCGACGCGACGATCTGCACCGGCGACGTGCTGCTGGCCGACACCGACGGCATCGTCGTCGTGCCCGCCGCGATCGCCGCCGACGTCGTCGCCCGCACCGAAGCCGTCGCCGCGACCGAGAACAAGGTCCGCACCGCCATCCTCGGCGGCATGGACCCCCAGGCCGCCTACGTCACCTACCGCAAATTCTGACGCTGGGGTCCAGGGGTCCGACCCCACTTGGGTCAGACCCCCGATGCCAGACGCCACCACGCCACCCCCACCGGAGGACCCCATGACCGCAAACGCCCTCGCGATGAGCTGGGAAGAATGGATGCGCCACGACGCCACCAGCCTCGCGGCCCTGGTGCGCTCGGGCCAGCTGGCCGCCCATGAGGCGACAGTCCAGGCCGCAGCCGGCGTGGCGCGGGTCGATGGCCGGCTCAACGGCGTGCTGGAGCTGTTCGAGGACGTCGTCGCGGATCCCCAGACCGACCGGCCCAGCCGTTCGGGCCGGCTCCACGGCGTGCCGATCTTCCTCAAGGATCTGGGCTCCCGGCTGAAGGGGCGGCGCCAGGAATCGGGGACGAAGCTTCTGGCCGGCAACGTGGCGAAGGACACCGATCCGCTGGTCGAGAATTTCCTCGCCGCCGGGCTGGTGCCGATCGGCCGCTCGACGACGCCCGAATTCGGCATGACCTTCGACACCTGCACCAGCTATCTCGGCCATGTCCATGTCACGCGCAATCCCTGGAACACCGAGCGCACGCCCGGCGGCTCCTCGGGCGGCTCGGCGGCGATGGTCGCCGCCGGCGTGACGCCGATCAGCATGGCCAGCGACGGCGGCGGCTCGACCCGCATCCCCGCCTCGTTCTGCGGCCTGGTCGGGCTCAAGGCCTCGCGCGGACGCATGGCGATGCCGCTGGCCCACAACGAATTCACCTGGCGCATCGCGGTCGAGGGCGTGGTGACGCGCAGCGTGCGCGACAGCGCCACGGCGCTCGACTATCTGGCGCGAGCGCCCAACGGCGGCAGCTTCTATCCGATGCAGCGCTTCGAGGGCTCCTATGCCGAGGCGATCGCGCGGCCGCCGGGGCGCCTGCGCGTGGCGCTGTCGACCGGCGCCTGGGGCCGGCAGGGCGCCTGCGACCCCGAGGTCGCGGCGAAGATCCACGGCCTCGCCCGGCTGCTCGGCGAGCTGCGCCACGACGTCGACGAGATCGACGACGCGAAGCTCTGCGACTGGAACGCGATGTGGAGCGGCTATCTCACGCAATGGGTGTGCGGGCGCGTGCTCTACCAGCCGATCGCGGAGACCGGCGGCATGGACGGGCCGGGCATGCTGGCCGCGCTGACGCCGATGGTCCGTCGCCATTTCGAGGCGGCGCAGCGCTACACCACGCTCGATCTCTACAAGGCCATGGCCTGCAACAACGTCGTCACCCGCGCCTTCGGCCGGGCGCTCGATGCCTGGGACCTGCTGCTCTGCCCGACGCTGGCCGTGCGCGTGCCGCGCGCCAACGGCCCCTACAGCCTGCTCAACGACGAGCCGCTGGACGGCTGGCTGGACCGCATCTCCGCGGCCTGCCGCTACACCATGCCCGGCAACGAATCCGGCCTGCCGGGGATCTCGATCCCCGTCGGCCTCGATTCCGACGGGCTGCCGGTGGGCGCGATGCTCTACGCCAATTTCGGCCGCGAGGACCTGCTGCTGCGCGTGGCCGCCCAGATCGAGGCCGCGAAGCCGGAATGGTTCGCGCGCACGCCGCCGCTGAGCGTGGTCACGCCGGGCTGAGCGACGCGCGACGCGGGCCGGCGCTCAGCCGCCCGCGTCGCGCATCAGCGCCTGCTTCTCCGCCTCGGTGTAGAAGGCGTCGGCGTGGCAGTCGCCGCGCGCCATGCCCAGCCGCGCGAGCGCGTCGACGCAGCTTTCGACCATCGGCGGCGGCCCGGCCAGATAGGCCTTCCAGCCGTCGAGATCGCCGAGATCGGCGGCGAGCGCGTCGGCGAGGAAGCCGGTGCGCCGCGCGGTCGGCCCGTCCGGCGCGGACAGCACGGGAATGACCGCGAGATTGGGATGGCGCGCGGCCAGCGCCGCGAAATGGTCGAGCAGATAGAGGTCGCGCTCGGCGCGCGCGCCGACATAGAGCCGGATCGGCTGGCGCGCGCCTGCGTCCAGCGCGGTCTCGACGATCGACTTGACCGGCGCCAGGCCGGAGCCGCCGGCGACGGCCAGGATCGGCCCGGCATGGCGCCGGCGCCAGGACGAGGTCCCCATCGGCCCGGCGACCGCGACCGCATCGCCGACCTTCAGCCGCTCGCGGACATGCGGCGTCACCGCGCCGCCTGCCACCAGACGGACATGGAATTCCAGCAGCGCCTCGTCCGGCCGGCTGGCCATGGAATAGTCGCGCGGCGGCAGGCCCGCGAAGCGCAGGCTGGCGAACTGCCCGGCAGAGAAGGCGAAGGGCCCGCCCGACACGATCTCCAGCCGCAGCCGGCGGATGTCGTGGGTCAGGTCGTCGATCGCCGCGACGCGGCAGGACAATTCGCGCGCCGGATGCGCCTCGAGCTCGCCGGTCTCGAGCAGCGCGACGGTGCAGTCCTCGACCGGCATCGCCCGGCAGCCCAGGATCATGCCCTGCAGCCGCTCGCCCTCGTCCAGCGCGAAGTCCGAATACGGCGCCAGCGCCACGCCGCCCGCGACCAGCGCGCATTTGCACGCCCCGCAATTGCCCGACTGGCAGCCGAAGGGGAAAGGCAGGCCGCTGCGCAGGGCGGCGTCGAGGATCGTCTCGCCGGGCTCGACCGCGATCTCGGCGTCGAGGCCGCGAATGGTGACCGCATGGCTCATCAGGTTGGACCTCCCGCTGCGCGCAGGCTTTGCGCTAGTCTTGTCGCCCAGACGAGGGGCGGCGGGTGCTTATAGAGCCGAATTGCGGGCGCGGGAACCGCCGGCCGGTCAGGCCGGGGGGACGGGCTCGCGCATGCTGATCGGCGACATCCTGGCGCGCAGCGCGCGCGCGGCCCCCGGCGCCCCCGCGCTGATCGACGGCGACGCGCGCATGACCTATGGCGAATTCGACGCCGCCTGCACCCGGCTGGCGCAGGGCCTCGTCGCCGCGGGCTTCGCCAGGGGCATGCGCCTGGGCGCGATGATGACGAACCGGCTCGAGTACGCGCTGCTGTTCTTCGCCGCCGCCCGCGCCGGGCTGGTGCTGGCCAATCTTTCCACCCGCAGCGGCGGACGCGATCTCGCCTACATGATCGGCAAGGCCGGGATCCGCGCGCTGGCGATCCAGCACGACCTGCTGCCGCGGCTTGCCGAGGCGCTGGAACAGGGCGTCGCCGCACCCGAAGCGATCGTGGTCGGCGGCCCGGACGGCGACGGCCTGGCGGCGCTGGCCGCGCGCGGCGCGGCCGGCGGCGCAGCCCTGCCGGCGCTCGATCCGGATGACCTGCTGTCGCTCAACTTCACCGGCGGCACGACCGGCCGGCCCAAGGCGGTCGCGGTCACCCATCGCGCGCGCGTCGCCAGCATCGAGGCCGGGCGCGCGCTGCTCGGCCTCGCGCCGCAGGACGTGTCGGTCGTCGCCACGCCGATGTTCCACACGGTCGGGCTGCATGTCTGGTTCGGCGCCACGATCGGCGCCGGCGCCTGCGCGGTGCCGCTGGCGGGCTGGGACGCCGAGCGCTTCATGCGCCTCGCCGAGCGCCACCGCGCCACGGCGGCGCTGTTCGTGCCGACCCAGATCAGCGACGTCCTGCGCAGCCCCGGCTTCCTGCCCGAGCGCCTCGCGACCCTGCGCAAGATCCATTTCGCGGGCGCCCCGATGCATGGCCCGCTGCTCGACCGGCTGCAGGCCGAGCTGCCCTGGGCGGTGCCGGTCGAGCATTACGGCCAGTCGGAGACCGGGCCGATCGCGCTGCGGCCGCCGGAATGGAACGCCGCCAAGCGCGGCACGGTCGGCCGCGCCGTCGCCGGGGTCGAGATCTGCGTCGTCGACCGCGAGGGCCGCGCGCTGCCGCCGGGCGCGATCGGCGAGGTGCTGACGCGCGGGCCCAATCTGCTGCGCGAGTACTGGGACGATCCGGAGCAGACAAGCGAGGCCTTCCGCTTCGGCGATGGCTGGCTCGCCACCGGCGACATGGGCTTCCTCGATGCGGACGGCTTCCTCACCCTGGTCGACCGCGCCAAGGACATGATCGTCTCGGGCGGCGAGAACATCTATCCGGTGGAGCTGGAGACGGCGCTGCTGCGCCATCCGGCGGTGGTCGAATGCGCCGTCTTCGGCATCCCCGACGATCACTGGGGAGAGGTGCCGGTCGCCCATGTCGTGCTGCGGCCGGGGGCTTCCGCCTCGGCGCAGGAACTGATCGCGCTCGCCGAGCGCGAGACCGCGCGCTGGAAGCGCCCGCGCGTGGTCGAGTTCGTCGCCGCCCTGCCGCGCACCCCGGTCGGCAAGATCCAGAAGAACCTCCTGCGCGAGCCCTACTGGTCCCACCGCGACCGCCGCATCTGACGCAGGGGTCTCAAGGGGCGCCAGGGGTCAGACCCCTTGGTCGTGCTCCGGCCGGATCGCGCGGCGCTGCAGCCACATCACGCCGAACAGGTCGACGATGCCGACGAAGAGCCGGTTCATGACGCCGTATTTCGAGCGTCCGGCCGCGCGCGGGCGGTGGTTCACCCGCTGGTTGACGACCGTGCCGCCCGTGCGCCGCACCAGCGCCGGCAGGAAGCGATGCATGTGGTCGAAGGCCGGCAGGGCGAGGAAGGTGTCGCGCCGGAAGACCTTGAGCCCGCAGCCGGTGTCGGGCGTACGGTCGCCCAGCAGCGCGCCGCGCACGGCGTTGGCCAGGCGCGAAGACAGCCGCTTGAGCGCGGTGTCGCGCCGGCGCGCGCGCCAGCCGGCGACCAGCGCCGGCGCGTCGGCGGCCTGGGCACGGGCAAACAGCGCCGGGATGTCGGCCGGATCGTTCTGGCCGTCGCCGTCCAGCGTCGCGATCCAGGTCCCGCGCGCGGCGCGGATGCCGGTGACCAGCGCCGCCGACTGCCCGGCGCTGCGCCGGTGCCGGAGGACGCGCAGCATCGGCAGCTTTCCGCGCGCCGCCGCCAGCCGCGCCGGCGTCGCGTCGCCGCTGCCGTCGTCGACATAGACGATCTCGAAATCCCGTCCGGCCAGCGCCGCGACGATCTCGGCGAGCAGAGGGTCGATGTTCTCCGCCTCGTCGCGCACGGGCACGACCACGGAGATCTCGGGGCTGGAAACATTCGTCATGACAGGACCGTCCGCGCTTCTACCAGAATTCCCGCCCGCATGTAGCCCCGCGATGCCTCCCACGGGGTCTTGCGCCGACAGGGTCTGACCCCTGCGCCAGCGCCGGGGGTTTGGGGTAGGATGCGGGGGAGATTTCGGGGGGTGCCGATGACGATGGTCCTGCCGCCGGCGAAGCTGTTCGTGGGGGGCGCGTGGTGCGAGAGCGAGGACGGGCGACGGATCGAGGTCGTCAATCCGTCGGACGGGGCCGTGTTCGCGGCGATCGCGCGCGGCGGCGCGCGCGACGTCGATGCGGCCGTGCGCGCGGCGCGCGCGGCGGCCGAGGGCGCCTGGGGGCGGATGCCGGCGGCGGAGCGCGGCCGCGTGCTGACCCGGCTGGCGCGCGCGGTCCAGGACGACCACGAGACGATCGCGCGGCTCGAATCCGCCGACACCGGCAAACCGCTGCGCCAGGGCCGCGCCGACGCGACCGCGCTGGCCCGATATTTCGAGTATTACGGCGCCGCCGCCGACAAGCTGCATGGCGAGACCATCCCGTTCCTCGACGGCTACACGGTGATGACGTTCTGGGAGCCGCACGGCGTCACCGGCCACATCATCCCCTGGAACTACCCCTCGCAGATCTTCGGCCGCTCGGTCGGCGCGGCGCTGGCGGTCGGCAATGCCTGCGTGGTGAAGCCCGCGGAGGAGGCCTGCCTCGCCATCCTGCGCATCGCCGAACTGGGCCAGGCGGCCGGGCTGCCGCCGGGCGCGCTCAACGTCGTCACCGGCTACGGCGCCGAGGCCGGGGCCGCGCTCGCGGCGCATCCCGGCATCGACCACATCTCCTTCACCGGCAGCCCCGAGACCGGGGCCGCGGTCCAGGCCGCCGCCGCGCGCAACAACAAGCCCGTGACCATGGAACTGGGCGGCAAGTCGCCCCAGCTGGTCTTCGCCGACGCCGATCTGGACGCCGCCCTGCCCTTCCTGGTCAACGCCGCGATCCAGAACGCCGGCCAGACCTGCTCCGCCGGCTCGCGGCTGCTGGTCGAGGAGGCGGCCTACGAACGCGTGCGCGACGCGGTGGCGGCGCGGTTCCGCCAGCTGCGCGCCGGCCCGTCCGACATGGATCCCGATGTCGGGCCGCTGATCAGCCGGCGCCAGCAGGAGCGCGTCCAGGGCCATCTGGACCGCGCGACGGCGGACGGGCTTGCGATCGCGGCGCAGGGCCGCATGGCGCCCAACGCGCCGCCAGGCGGGTTCTATGTCCTGCCGACGCTGGTCGACGCGGTGCCGCCGGCCCATCCGCTGGCCCAGGAGGAGGTCTTCGGCCCGGTCCTGGCGGCGATGCGCTTCGCCGACGAGGCCGAGGCGCTGGCGATCGCCAACGGCACGAGCTACGGGCTGGTGGCCAGCGTCTGGACCCGCGACGGCGGGCGCCAGATGCGCCTTGCCCGCGCGCTGCAGGCCGGGCAGGTCTTCGTCAACAATTACGGGGCCGCAGGCGGCATCGAGCTGCCCTTCGGCGGCGTCAAGCGCTCGGGCTTCGGCCGCGAGAAGGGGTTCGAGGGCATGTATGGCTTCGCCGCGCTCAAGACGGTCGCGATCCGCCATGGCTGAGCGGCATTGGCGCTGCCTGCGCGCGATCCTTCTGGCCCTGCTGCCGGGCCTCGCCCTGCTGGCCGCACCGCTCGCCGCGGCTGCCGCCGCCCCGCCGCCGCCGGCCCCGGTCCAGGACCTGCTGCGACTGCTGGAAGATCCGGCGGTGCAGTCCTGGCTGCGCAGCCAGCGCGAGGGGATGCCAGCGCCCGCCCCGGCGACACCGGCCGCCCCGTCGCTGGAAACGGGGCTGGCCCAGGGCACCGGGCTGATCGCCGCGGGCATCGCCGAGATCCGCGCCCATGTCGCCGGGCTCGCCGCCGCCGATCTGGGCGGCGAGGCGGCACGGCTCGGCGCCGTGCTGGCCCCCGAGCTGGAGCGGCTGGGCCTGATCGCGGTGCTGGCGCTGTTCTTGACGTCGGTCGGCGCCGGCATGGCCGCCGAATGGGTCTACTGGCGGCTGAGCGCCGGCCTGCGCAAGCGGATCATCGCGCGCCAGCTGGACAGCCCCGCCGACCGCGTCCAGGCCGTCGCCATGCGCTTCGCCTTCGGGCTGGGCTGGGTCGCGGCCTTCGCGGCCGGCAGCCTCGGCGCCTTCCTGGTGCTGCCCTGGCCGCCGCTGCTGCGCATGACCGCGCTGGCCTATCTGCAGGTCTTCCTGTCCGTCCGGCTGGCGCTGGTGCTGGGCCGGTTCCTCTTCGCGCCCGGCGCGGCGCGGTTCCGCCTGGTGGCGATGGACGACGCCGCCGCCCGCCACTGGTATCTCTGGGCCGCGGCGATCCTCGGCTGGTTCGCCTTCGGGCGGCTGACCATCGCGCTGCTGCAGGGGCTTGGCAGCCCCGGCCCGGCGATCGGGGTGTTCCTCGCCGGCTCGGCGCTGGTCTGGCTGGCGCTGGCCCTGGTCGCGGTCTGGACCCGGCCGCCGCGCCATGCCGGCGGCCCGCCGCCCGGGCGCGGCGTGTCCTGGGGCGTCAGCGCCTATCTGCTGCTGCTCTGGCTGAGCCTTCTGGGCGGGGCGCCGCGGCTGTTCTGGCTGGGCGCGATCGCCGGCGCCACGCCGCCGCTGCTGGTCCTGATCCGCGACAGCGTCGCGCGGCTGCTGCACGGCACGGCCGGCGGCGCGGGGCCGCCGCGCGACCTGATGGAGCTGTGCCTGGAGCGCGGGCTGCGCGCGCTGGTGCTGATCGCGGCGATCGTCGCCGTGGCGGGGCTGTTCGACCTCGACCTCGCCTCGATCGCCGCGCGCGAGACCGCCGGGCAGCGGCTGATGGCGGGGGCGCTCAACGCCTTCATCATCCTGCTGCTGGCCGATTTCCTCTGGCATGCGGCCAAGCTGCTGATCGACCGCCGCGTCGCCGCCGCCGCGGCGCAGGACAGCCTCGACGAGGACGAGCTGCGCCGCCGCGCGCGCATCCGCACGCTGATGCCGATCCTGCGCAACATGCTGATGGTGTTCCTGGTGGCGATGACGGCGATGATGGCGCTGTCGCAGCTGGGCGTGGAGATCGGGCCGCTGATCGCCGGCGCCGGCGTCATGGGCGTCGCCATCGGCTTCGGCGCCCAGACCCTGGTGCGCGACGTCATCAGCGGCATCTTCTATCTGATCGACGACGCCTTCCGCGTCGGCGAATACATCCAGAGCAGCAGCTACAAAGGCACGGTCGAGAGCTTCAGCCTGCGCTCGGTCAAGCTGCGCCATCATCGCGGGCCGCTCTACACCGTGCCCTTCGGCTCGCTGGGCGCGATCCAGAACATGAGCCGCGACTGGGTGATCGACAAGGTGACGATCGGCGTCACCTACGATTCCGACACCGACCTCGCCAAGAAGATCGTGAAGCAGGTCGGCCGCGAGCTGCTGGAGGACCCCGAGTTCAAGCCCAACATCATCGAGACGCTGAAGATGCAGGGCGTCGAGACGCTGGGCGACTTCGCCATCGAGCTGCGCCTGAAGATGAAGACCAAGCCCGGCGAGCAATTCGCCATCCGCCGCCGCGCGCTGGCGCTGATCAAGAAGCGCTTCGACGCCGCCGGCATCCGCTTCGCCTTCCCGGTGGTCCAGGTCGCCGGCGGCAGCGGCGCGCCCGTCGACGCGGCGACCGCCGCGGCCGCCAGGCAGACGCTGGAGCGCGCCGCCGCGGCGAAGCCGGCCGAGCCGGGCTGAGCGCGGCGTCAGTCGCGCAGCACGCTGCGTCGCGCCTCGGGCGAGGCCGGCATCGCCGCGATCTCGGCCAGCGTCACCGGCTTGACCGGCGGGCGCAGCCGGAAATACCCGATTTCCCGCGGCGACACGCCGCGCGCGGCGGCCATCGTCTCGGTCACGGTCAGCCCGCACATCCGCCCCTGGCAGGGACCCATGCCGCAACGCAGGAAGGATTTGAGCTGGTTCGGCCCCTGGCAGCCCTGCGCCACGGCCTCCAGCACCTGCGCCGCGCGCACCTCCTCGCAGCGGCAGACGATCGTCTCGCCCGACGGCACGCGAAACGCATCGGCCGGCCGGTAGAGCGCGTCGAGGAACCCGCGCCCACGCAGCGCCGCGGCCAGCGCGCGCCGGGCGGCGGCGGCCGCCGCCTCGTCGGTCGCCGCGCCCAGCCGGCGGAGCGCGCCCAGCGCCGCCAGCCGCCCGCGCGCCGCCGCCGCCTCGGCGCCGCCGATGCCCGCCCCGTCGCCGGCGATCGAGATCGTCGCGACGCTGGACAGGCCCCAGCCGTCCAGCACCGGCCGGAAGCAGAGCTGGACCTCGTCCCAGTCGTGGCGGCACCCCGCCGCCATCGCCAGGTTGACATTGGGCGCCACGCCCTGGTGCAGCAGCAGCAGATCCGCCGCCAGCGACCGCTCGTCCCCGCCGGCCCGGCGATGGACGACGCGCGCCAGCCGCCCCTCGCCCTCGGCGCGCAGCGCCACGACGCCGCCGATCACCGGCACCGCGCGGCGCACCGCGGCCATCAGGCGCAGCCCGCGCGCGAGATAGGACGAGGCGAGGAAGCCCGGAAGATGGCGCAGCGCCGCGCGCCAGTTCGCCCGCGGCGTGGTGTCGAGCAGCGCCGCGACCGGCGCCCCGGCGCGCAGATACTGCCAGGCGAGCAGCCACAGCAGCGGCCCGCACCCCGCCAGCACGACGCGCCCCGCGCCGACCAGGCCCGAGGTCTTGAGCAGGATCTGCGCCGCGCCGGCCGTCATCACCCCGGGCAGGGTCCAGCCGGGGATCGGGAAGGGCCGCTCCAGCGCGCCGGTCGCGATCACGACATGGCGCGCGCGCAGCGCCGTCGCCGCGCCGCCCAGCGAGACGCCGATCTCGCCCGCGCGATCGAGGCTCCACACCGTGGCGCCGGCGACCAGCCGCGCGCCGCTGGCGGTCGCCTCGGCGAGCAGCGCCGCCCCTGCCGCCTGCCCCGGGCCCAGGATCGCCGCGGGATCGGCGAGCGGCGTGGTCGCGACCGCGCGATGGACCTGGCCGCCCGGCGCGGGCTGTTCGTCGAGCAGCACGGTGGCGGCCCCGGCGCGCGCGGCCGCGGCCGCCGCCGCCAGCCCCGCGGGACCGGCGCCGATCACCGCGATGTCGCAGCCGGCGGGCAGCGTCGCGGCGGCGCTCATCGTCCGGCCTGCCGCGCGCCGGCCTGCGTCTCCACCACCATGCCCGCGCGCACCGGCACCAGACAGGCCTGGCGGCTGCCCATCCCGTCGACTGTCACCAGGCAGTCGAAGCACACGCCCATCATGCAATAGGGCGCGCGCGGCGCCCCGCCGGCCGGCGTGGTGCGGCAGACGCCATGCCCGGCCGCCAGCAGCGCCGCGGCCAGCGGCTCGCCCGCGCGCGCCGCGATGGCCGTGCCGTCGACCGTCAGCGCGACGATCGGGCCCGGCGACAGCGCGCCCTCAAGCCGCCTGAACATCGAAGCGCTCCGCGCGGAACGGCGCCAGATCCGCCGCCAGCCGGCCCCGGGCCAGCATCGGCGCCAGATCCAGCCCATGCACGGCGGCCAGCGTCACGCCGCTGTGGCAGGTGACCAGGAAGGCGCCGGGGTGTTGCGGCGACTGCGCGTAGACCGGGAAACCGTCCGGGGTCATGACCCGCAGCGCCGCCCAGCTGCGCACCACGTTGGCGCGGCCCAGCAGCGGGAACATGCGCGTCGCGCGCGTGGCGATGGTGGCCAGCACGCCTGTGTCGGTGCCGTCGTCGAAGCCGGCCTCCTCCTGCGAATCCCCCAGCATCACCGAGCCCTCGTCGGTCTGGCGGATGGTCACGACCGGATGGCGCAGGAAGGGCTGCAGCCGCTCGGTGACCAGGATCTGGCCGCGCTGCGGGCGCACCGGGGCCGTCAGGCCCAGCATCGGCGCCAGCCGCGCATTGCCCAGCCCCGCCGCCAGCACGACGCGCGCCGCCTGCGTCTCGCCGCCGTCGTGCCGGATGCGAAAGCCGCCGCCCGCCAGCGCCTCGACCGACGCCACGGCGCAGCCGCCGCGATGGACGGCCCCCAGGCGCTGCGCGCCCGCGTGCAGCGCGCGCAGCAGCTTCAGCGAATTGGCGTGGCCGTCCAGCGGGCAGTAGATCCCGCCCGCGACCTCCGGCCCGATCCCCGGCAGCATCGCGCCGAGGCGGCGGCGATCGACGATCTCGTGGTCCAGCGTCACCGTCATGTCCGGCTGGTTGTGCAGCCGGCGCAGCGCCGCGACGCGGCGCGCCAGCTCGTCCTCGTCCAGCGCCAGGGTGAAGCCGCCGGGCCGCTCGAAGCGCGTGTCGATCCCCGTCGTGCGGCGCAGCTCGTCCGCGAACCCCGCCCAGAGATCGGCCGAGCGCCGCGTCCAGGCCGCGTAGGCGGGCATGCCCAGCCCCTTCGACTGCACCCAGACCAGCGCGAAATTCCCGCGGCTGGCGCGATGCGCGACATCGCCCTCGTCCAGCACCGCGACGCGCGCGCCGCCGCGCGCCAGCCCCCAGGCCGTGGCGGCGCCGACCAGCCCGCCGCCGATCACCGCGACATCCGCCGTGTCCATCGCGCTCAGCCCGCCGCCAGCGCCGCACGGCGGTTGCCGTCGCGGCCGGTCACGTCCTCGGCGCCGAACAGCGCGTCCAGGACCGCGTCCTCGGTCGCCTCGGCGGCGGCGCGGAACAGGCGATCGATGCGCGCCTCGTTCAGCACCCGCCGCGCGAGCACGTCGCGGGTCTCGCCATGGCGCAGCGTCTGGGCGGTCGAGACGGCGAGCGCGACGTCGCCGCTGCCATGGCCCAGGAACGAGCCGGTGCGCACCAGCCCGACCACCGCGCGCCGCGCCACCCGGCGCAGCTGGCGGTCGGCGAGCGGCGCGTCGGTCGCCAGCACGACGATGACCGAGCCGCGCTCCGGCGGCGCGTCGGGCGCCGCCGCGGCGAGGCGGCTGCCGACCGGATCGCCGGCGACGGTCAGGTCGGGCAGCCGCCCGAAATTCGCCAGCACCAGCGCGCCCAGATGATGGTCGGCGCCGTCCAGCGCGAAGCGCCGCGATGCCGTGCCGATGCCGCCCTTGAGCCCGAAGGCGCTCATCCCGCGGCCGGCGCCCACCGCGCCGCGCGCGAAATCCGCGGCGCAGGAATCGAGCGCCGCCAGCGCGTCGGCCTCGGTCACGTGCAGGCCCTGGATGTCGTTGAGGAACCCGTCGTTGCACTCGAACACCACGGGATTGACGGTGGTGGTGCGGCGGCCGATCTGCGGGTTCTGCGCGATCGCCCGCCGGATCAGCGCCGTCGCCACGGTCCCCACCGCCAGCGTGTTGGTCAGAAGCACCGGCGTCTCGATCTCGCCCAGCTCCTCGACCTGCATCAGCCCGGCGCTCTTGCCGAAGCCGTTGAGCACCGCCACCCCCGCCGGCAGCTTGTCGCGGAAATGGTCGCCGGCATGGAAGCGGATCGCGGTCACGCCGGTCTGCACCGCGCCCGCGGCCAGCG
>JBIKLI010000178.1:0-8807 GCA_044359885.1 Alphaproteobacteria bacterium
GCCGGCACCCGGTCGTCGAGGCGGCGCGGCTGGCCGCGGGCGAGAGCTTCGTGCCCAACGACTGCCGCCTGGACGCGCAGACCGGCGCACGGCTCTGGCTGCTGACCGGCCCGAACATGGCCGGGAAGTCGACCTTCCTGCGCCAGAACGCGCTGATCGCCATCCTTGCCCAGTCCGGCAGCTTCGTGCCCGCGGCGCGCGCGCGCATCGGCGTCGTCGACCGCCTGTTCAGCCGCGTGGGCGCGGCCGACGATCTGGCGCGCGGCCGGTCGACCTTCATGGTCGAGATGGTCGAGACCGCCGCGATCCTCAACCGCGCGGGGCCCCGCGCGCTGGTCATCCTCGACGAGATCGGCCGCGGAACGGCGACCTATGACGGGCTGTCGATCGCCTGGGCGACGATCGAGCATCTGCACGAGGCCAATCGCTGCCGCGCCCTGTTCGCGACCCATTACCACGAGCTGACGGCGCTGGCGGCCCGGCTGCCCGGCCTCGCCTGCCACACGATGCGCGTCAAGGAATGGCAGGGCGACGTCGTCTTCCTGCACGAGGTGGCGCCCGGCACCGCCGATCGCTCCTACGGCATCCATGTCGCCCAGCTGGCCGGCCTGCCCAGACCGGTCGTCGCCCGCGCGCGCGAGGTGCTGGCGACGCTGGAAAGACGCGGGCGCGACGGCGAGGTCGCCCGGCTGGCCTCCGATCTGCCGCTGTTCAGCCTCGCCGCCGCGCCGCCGCGCCCGGCGCGCGGCGAACCGCCCGCGCCCTCCGCGGTCGATGCCGAACTGCGTCGCCTCGCCCCCGACGACCTTTCGCCGCGCGAGGCGCTGGAGGCGCTCTACCGCCTGCGCGCGCTGCTGCCCCCGGCATGATGCGCGCCGTCGTCCCCCCGCGGCACCACGGCGTGCTAGACCGGCGTCCGGCTTCCGTTTCCTTCCGGGTCTTCCCGCCCCCATGCGTCTGACCATCGGCACCTCCAGCAAGCTCGCGATCGCCTTCGCCCACGACCTGGGGATGGCGGCGCTGGCCTATCTGCTCGCGCTCTGGCTGCGGCTGGGCGAAGACGTCGCGCGGCTGGACGCGGTGACCGTGTTCGGCGGCGCGGCGCTGTTCATGCTCGTCGCCGCCGGCGTGTTCCGCTGGCTCGGGCTCTATCGCGGGATCTGGCGCTTCGCGTCCTTCCCCGACCTTGCCCGCATCACCCGCGCCGCCACGATGATCGTGCTGATCCATCTCGCGATCATGTTCGCGATCACGCGGCTGGAGGACTTTCCCCGCTCGGCCCTGATGATCGCCTGGTTCGTGCTGATCCTGCTGCTCGCCGGCCCGCGCATCCTCTACCGGCTCGCCAAGGACGGGCGGTTCGACCTCGCCGCCGTGGCCGAGGATCCCGGCCGCGTGCCGGTGCTGCTGGTCGGCGCCGGCGCCGAGGCCGAACGGTTCATCGAGGCAAGCGAACGACAGGGGGCCGCCTATCGCGTCGTCGGGCTGGTCGACGAGAGCGACGCACGGCGCGGCCGGGCGATCCGGGGCATCGAGGTCCTGGGCGGACCCGATGCGCTGGAGCCGATCGTCGAGACGCTGGCGACGCGCGAGCGCCGCCCGCAGCGCATCGTCGTGACCCGCGCCGAGTTCGCGGGCGACCGGCTGGCGCGGCTGCTCGACGCGGCCGACCGGCTCGGCATCGCGGTGGCGCGGCTGCCGCGGATCACCGAGCTGCGCAGCACCGGCCAGTCCGGTCTCGACGTCCGGCCGATCGCGATCGAGGATCTGCTCGGCCGGCCACAGGCCGTCCTCGACCGCGCCCCGGTCAGGGCGCTGGTGGCCGGGCGACGGGTGCTGCTGACCGGGGCGGGCGGCTCGATCGGCGCCGAGCTGGCGCGCCAGATCGCCGACCTCGAGCCCGCCGAGCTGGCGCTGCTCGACAGTTCCGAATTCGCGCTCTACGCGATCGACATGGAGATCGGCGAGCGGCATCCGAGCCTCGCACGCCACGCCGTGCTGGCCGACGTTCGCGACCGGGCGCGGCTGGCGCGGATCTTCGCCGAGCGCAGGCCCGAGCTGGTGTTCCACGCCGCCGCGCTCAAGCATGTGCCGATGGTGGAGGCGCACCCGGCGGAAGGCGCGCTGACCAACACGATCGGCACGCGCAACGTCGCCGATCTGGCCCGCGCCCATGGCGTCGCGGCGATGGTGGCGATCTCGACCGACAAGGCGGTCAATCCGTCGAGCGTCATGGGCGCCACCAAGCGGCTCGCCGAATCCTACTGCCAGGCGCTGGACCGCGACGCCGCGCCGGGCGTCACGCGCTTCGTCACCGTGCGTTTCGGCAACGTGCTCGGCTCGACCGGCTCCGTGGTGCCGCTGTTCCAGCGCCAGCTGGCGGCGGGAGGTCCGCTGACCGTCACGCATCCCCAGATGGAGCGCTATTTCATGACCGTGCGCGAGGCGGTGGAGCTGGTCCTCCAGGCCTCGGCGCTGGGAACCGGCGACGCGGCCGGCACCAGCGGCAAGCTCTTCGTCCTCGACATGGGAGCGCCGGTCAAGATCGCCGACCTTGCCCGGCGGATGATCCGGCTGGCCGGGCTGAAGCCGGACCGGGACGTCAAGATCGTCTTCACCGGGCTGCGCCCCGGAGAGAAGCTGGCGGAGCAGCTCTTCCACGCCGCCGAGCCGCTCGCGCCGACCACGATCGACGGGATCCAGCTGGCCGATCCGCGCGCCGCCGACGCGGCGGCGCTGGCGAACGGCTTCGACGAGATCGAGGCGCTGGCCCGCGCCGGCGACGAGGCCGCGCTGCTGGCCGCGCTGCGCCGGCTGGTCCCGGAATTCGCCGCCGCCGCCGCATGACGCGGGCCCGGTCCCGCCCCGCCCTCTTCTGCCCGAGCGGCGACGCCGCCATGTTCCACGAAGCCCGCGAGTTTCCACCGCCATGTCCCTTCGCAAGATCGCCCGCGCCCTGATTTCCGTCTCCGACAAGACCGGGCTTGCCGGGCTCGCCGCCTGCCTCGCGCGGCACGGCGTCGAGATCCTGTCGACCGGCGGCACGGCCGCCGCGCTGCGCGCGGCCGGCCACGACGTCGTCGAGGTCAGCGACCACACCGGCTTCCCCGAGATCATGGACGGGCGGGTCAAGACGCTGCATCCGCGCATCCATGGCGGACTGCTGGCGCGGCGCGACGATCCGGCGCATGCCGCCGCGATGGCCGCGCACGCCATCGCGGCCATCGACCTGCTGGTGGTCAATCTCTATCCCTTCGAGGCGACCGTCGCGCGCGGCGCCGATTTCGCCACCGCGATCGAGAACATCGACGTCGGCGGCCCGGCGATGATCCGTGCCGCGGCCAAGAACCATGCGGATGTCGCCGTCGTCGTCGAGACGTCCGACTACGACGCGCTGATCGCCGAGCTGGACGCCCAGGCCGGGGCCACGACGCCGGCCCTGCGCCGCCGTCTCGCCGCCACCGCCTTCGCCCGCACCGGCGCCTACGACGCGGCGATCGCGTCCTGGTTCGCGGCTCAGAACGGCGAGGCCTGGCCGGCGCGCCTGGTGATCGCCGGCACACGGCACGCGGCGCTGCGCTACGGCGAGAACCCGCATCAGACCGCAGCGTTCTACGCCGCCGCCCCGGCGCGTCCGGGCGTCGCCACCGCGCGCCAGCTGCAGGGCAAGGAGATGTCGTTCAACAACTACAACGACACCGATGCCGCCTTCGAGGCGGTGGCCGAGTTCGCGGAACCGGCCTGCGTCGTCGTCAAGCACGCCAATCCCTGCGGCGTGGCGCTGGGCTCGACGCCGCGCGAGGCCTATCTGCGGGCGCTGTCCTGCGACCCGGTCAGCGCCTTCGGCGGCATCGTGGCCCTGAACCGGCCGCTCGACGCCGGAACCGCCGCCGAGATCGCCAGGCTCTTCGTGGAGGTGATCGTCGCACCGGCGGCGACGGACGAGGCGCAGGCGATCATCGCCGCGAAGAAGAACCTGCGCCTGCTGGTGACCGGCGCCATGCCCGATCCCGGGGCGCCGGGCCTCGCGATCCGCAGCCTCGCCGGCGGGTTCCTGGCCCAGGACCGCGATCGCGGACGCATCGGGGCCGGCGATCTGAAGGTCGTGACCCGGCGCGCACCCAACGCGCGCGAGCTGGACGACCTGCTCTTCGCCTTCACGGTCGCCAAGCACGTCAAGTCGAACGCCATCGTCTACGCGCGCGACGGCGCCACGGTCGGCATCGGCGCCGGCCAGATGAGCCGCGTCGATTCCTCGCGCATCGCCGCCTGGAAGGCCGCGGAGGGCGCGCAGGCCGCGGGCGAGGCCGCGAGCCGCGCCACCGGATCGGTCGTCGCCTCGGACGCCTTCTTTCCCTTCGCCGACGGGCTGCTGGCCGCCGCGGCGGCCGGCGCCACCGCCGTGATCCAGCCCGGGGGGTCGATGCGCGACGCCGAGGTGATCGCCGCCGCCGACGCGCAGGGCCTGGCGATGGTCTTCACGGGCATGCGTCATTTCCGTCATTGATGCCGGCCCGCCCGGGGAAGAAAGCGCCGGCGCGTCGCGTTCTTGACATGCCGGCTTCGCAGCGGATAACCGAGGCGGCGATCGGACCAGAAATGCGCGCCCGGACCCCGGCGCGCGCCGCGAGAGGCGCGATGTCAGAAACAAGAACGCCGCAGGCGCCGGAATGGGTGCATCTGCTGGCCCGCATCACCCGGCGCTTCCAGCCCAGGGGCATCGATCGGATCGTGCGGATGCTCTACCCGCCCGGCAACGACCGGCCCGTCCGCACGGTGGTCGACTACGACGACGGGCTGCTGTTCCACTGCGACACCCGCTCCTTCCTGGAGTGGTACATCTTCTTCTACGGCGCCTTCCGGCCCGAGGTGTCGAAGCTGATCAACCGCATGCTGCGCCCCGGCCAGGTGGCGATCGACATCGGCGCCAATGTCGGGATGCACACGGTCATCATGGCCAACCGCGTGGGCCCGACCGGCCATGTCGTGGTGTTCGAGCCCGATCCGCATCCGATGGGACGCCTGCGCCGCAACCTGGCGCTGAACGGCATCGACTGGGTGACGACGGTCGAGGCGGCGGTTTCGGCGCGCAGCGAGATCCGCAGCTTCTACATGCATGACGACACGATCGGAAACTATGCCAATGCCAGCCTCGTCGCCGCCAATGTCGGCCGCGACACGCCGTCGGTGCAGATGCCGGTGGTGGCGCTCGACGAATGGCTGGCCCAGAACCCGCTGCCGCGCGTCGACCTGATCAAGCTGCTGGCCCAGGGCGAGGAGCTCAACGCGCTCAACGGCATGCGCGGCCTGATCGAACGTGACCGGCCGAAGATCTTCTTCCTCTACGAGCCCAGCTACTGGCACCGCCAGGATCTGGAGCTGATGGACGCCGTCAATTTCTTCAGGGGCTTCGGCTATTCGGTCCAGGAAGTCGAGTTCCGCGCGCGCCGCGAGGTCGTGGGCGAGATCGACAAGGGGCAGGTCTTCCTCGCCCTGCCCTGACCGGGCCGGACGCATACGCGCGCGCACCCGCGAGGATGTCGCGGGCGCCTTGTTTTTCAGATCAGGTCTGGTTCTGACGGAATGGAGCGGGAGAAGGGGTTCGAACCCTCGACCCTCACGTTGGCAACGTGATGCTCTACCACTGAGCTACTCCCGCGGACGCCATTCCGAGGTCGCCTCGCAGACCGGCCGGGGCCGGGATGCGCGGCGCGGATAATATCCAGCGCCGATCGGATTGCAAGCGGTCCCATGCACCGCGTCATCCCGCCCCGGGGTTGCCAGAGCGCCCAGGAAGGTCCATGTCTTGCGGCGAGCGCGCCCGGAGGCGATCGCGGCATGGCGCCGTAACCGCCGACCCGGAACCGGCGACGCGCGCCAGACCGGCATCGAGGGGATCCATGGAAATGCTCATCGGCGGCGGTGCCGCCGCCGCCAAACCCGGCGACATCATCAAGGACGGCACCGACGAGAGCTTCGAGCAGGACGTGCTCGTGGCCTCGCGCGACACCCCCGTCATCGTCGATTTCTGGGCGCCCTGGTGCGGTCCATGCAAGCAGCTGGGCCCGATCATCGAGAAGGTGGTCAAGGAGGCGAAGGGCGCGGTCAAGCTGGTGAAGATCAACACCGACGAACATCCTTATTTCGCGCAACAGCTGCGCGTGCAGTCGATCCCCGCCGTCTACGCCTTCAAAGGCGGCCGGCCGGTCGACGCCTTCGTCGGCGCCCTGCCGGAAAGCCAGATCCGCCAGTTCGTGAAGAAGCTGGGCGGCGCGGCGCCGCCCTCGCCGGTGCAGCAGGCGCTGGAACAGGCAAAGGCGGCGCTCGAAGCCGGCGATTCAGGCACGGCCAGCGCGATCTACGGCCAGATCCTGGCGCATGAGCCCGGCAACCCGGCGGCGGCGATCGGGCTCGCGCGCTGCCATGTCGACGAGGGCGACATCGAACGCGCCCGCCAGCTGCTCGATTCCCTGCCGCCCGACGCGCGCAAATCGCCAGAGGCGCAGCAGATCGGCACCCAGATCGAGCTGGCCACCCAGGCCGACAAGGCCCAGGGCGAGGTCGCCCAGCTGCTGGAGAAGATCGCCCACGATCCCGCCGACCACCAGTCGCGACTCGACCTTGCCGTCGCGCTGTTCGCCGGCGGCCAGCAGGAAGCGGCGATGGAACAGCTGCTCGAAAGCTTCAAGCGCGACCGCAACTGGAACGAGGGCGCCGCGCGCAAGCAGCTGATCAAGTTCTGGGAAGCGCTGGGCCCCACCCATGCGTTGACCGTCGCCGGACGGCGGCGGCTGTCCTCGCTGATGTTCGCTTGACCATGGACGAAGGCCGTCGACAGCTTCCCCCCGAGCGCGGGGACGAACCCGGCCGGCGCCTGCCGGAGATCGTCCCGGTGTTCCCGCTGCCCGGCGTCCTGCTGCTGCCCGGCGGACGGCTGCCGCTGAACATCTTCGAGCCCCGCTACGTCGCGATGATCGACGACGCGCTGGGCGCTCCGGTACGCGCCATCGGAATGATCCAGCCGCAGGATTCGGAACGCGGTCAGGCCGCGCCGCCGCTCTACCCGGTGGGGTGCCTCGGCCGTATCAGCTCCTTCGCGGAGCAGGATGGCGGCCCCTACCGCTACCTCATCACCCTGACCGGTCTTTGCCGTTTCACCATCCGCGAGGAGATCGAACCGGGCCACGGCTATCGCCGGATGCGTGTCGACTACGGCCCCTGGCGCGGCGATCTGGAAAGCCGGCCCGTCGAGGGCCTCGACCGCGACAGCCTGCTGCGCACGATCAAGCGCTACTTCAAGACCAACGACATCGCCGCCGACTGGGAGGCGATCGCCGGTACGCCGGAGGATCGTCTGGTCACCACGCTGGCGATGGTCTGCCCCTTCTCCGCCAACGAGAAGCAGGCGCTTCTCGAGGCCGCCGATCCGACGGCGCGGGCGCGGACGCTGATGGCGCTGATGGAGATGGCCTCGCTGCGCGGCGGCGGCGAGGACCATGCCCGCCACTGAACGGAGCCTGTCCATGAACGATCTGCCCGCGGATGCCGGCATCGACCCGAAGCTGCTGGAAATCCTGGTCTGCCCGCTGACCAAGCAGCCGCTCGCCTATGATCGCGCGCGCCAGGAACTGGTCAGCCGTGCCGCGGGCCTCGCCTTTCCGATTCGCGACGGCATACCGATCATGCTGGTCGACGAGGCCCGGCGACTCGACGACGCGTCCTGAGGACAGGGCGATGAGCGGCTTCGCGCCTACGACATGGCCGACAGAGATCAAGCTTCGCAAAGCCGAGAAGAACCTGGAGGTCGCCTTCGACGACGGACGGCGCTTCACCTATCCGGCCGAGCTGCTGCGCGTCGAGAGCCCCTCGGCCGAGGTCCAGGGCCATGGCGCGTCGCAGAAGCAGATCGTCGCCGGGCGGCGCCATGTCGGGATCCTGGCCGTCGAGCCGGTCGGCAACTACGCGATCCGGATCCGTTTCGACGACATGCACGACACCGGCATCTTCTCCTGGCAGTACCTGCGCGAGCTGGGCGAGAACCAGGAACGGATCTGGGGCGAATATCTCGCCAATCTCGAGGCCCGCGGCCTGAGCCGCGAGCCCGCCGGCGCGCGCGCGCGCTGAACCATACCGGGACGGCGCCGCGATGGCCGACATCGCCGCCATCGCGCGGCGGCTCAGCGACGGCGCCGGCTGGATCGCGGCCCAGGCGGCCGATCTTCGTCGCCGGGCCGAAGCCGCGCTGGGCCGCGACCATCTGCGCATCGGCGTGACCGGCCTCACGGGCGCGGGCAAGACGGTCTTCACCACCGCGCTCGTCCATGCGCTGCGCCACGGCGGCGCGCATCCCGCCGCGCTGCCGCTCTTCGCCGGCGCCCTGGGCGGCGGCTGGCGCGCCGAGATCGAGGCGCTGCCCGGGCTGCCCGCCTTTCCCTACGCGGCCAATCTCGCCGGACTGGTCGCCTCGCCGCCGCAATGGCCGGCACCGACCCGGGCGCTGTTCGGGCTGCGGCTGGTCCTGGAGACGACCGCGCAGACGCCGCGCAAGATCACGATCGACGTCGTCGACTATCCCGGGGAATGGCTGCTCGACCTCGACATGCTCGGCACCGGCTACGACGACTGGAGCGCCGCGGCGCTGGCGCGTCTCCAGGGCCAGGGCGCGGCCGTCGATGCCTGGATCGCCGAGACGCGCGCCGCCGCGCAGGATCCGGCCGCGGCCGGCCGCGTCGCCGCGGCCTACGGCGCGCTGCTGGCGCGGCTCGGCGAAGCGGGCTTGCGTTTCCTGCAGCCGGGCCGTCTGCTGG
>JBIKLI010000179.1:0-8738 GCA_044359885.1 Alphaproteobacteria bacterium
GACGATCGGCGCGAAACGTGGATCGGGTTCCCCACCCACCAGGTCGCGCGGATCGATCACCTGGTGGAAATCCGGGTGGACGAAGAGCGGCATCGAGTAGCGCTCGCGGCCCGATGTGTTGATGACGCGATGCAGGGCCGACCGGTACCGCCCGTTCGTCCAGCGCGTCAGCAGCTTGGCGACGTTCAGCACGACGGCGTCGGGGCGCGGCACGACCGGCAGCCATTCGCCGTCCGGGCCGCGGACGGCCAGACCGCCGTTCATGTCCTGAATGAGCAGCGTGATCAGGCCCTGGTCCTCGTGCGGCCGGACGCCGACATCGGTGATATGCGCCACCGTCTCCTGCGGCGGGTAATGGATCAGCCGCATGTTCGAGTAGGTGTTGCGGGACAGCTGGTCGAAGAAATCCGGCGCCGCCCCCAGATGCAGCGCGAAGGCGCGCAGGACCGACTGGGCGAGGGCGAACATCGCCCGGTAGCAGGCCTCGGCCCGCGGCCGGAAATTCGGGACGTCCGGCCAGGGCGTCGGCGCGTAGAACGGCAGGTCCAGCAGCGCCGGGTCGCTCGGCGGGACCGGATGGCCCATGCTGAAGGCCTCGGCGCTGCTGGGCTTCTCGCCCGGCCGCACGTTGTCGAACATCGGCTGATAGCCGCGATTGGTGCGCCGCTCCTGGATCGCCATCTTGGTTTCCAGCGGCAGCGCGAAGAATTCCATGCCGGCCTGGAAGGCGTCGGCGATCACCGGTGCGGGAATGCCGTGGCCGACGAGAGTCATGAATCCGTAGGTTTCGGCCGCCTGGCCGAGGGCGGTCACGACCTCGCGTCGCTGCGCTTCGGTTCCGGCGAGGAACGGCGCGAAATCGATCGTCGGGATGGCGTATTGGGTCACGGGGCGTCTCTCGTCGTTCACGTGGCGCGGATCGGCGGCGCGCGGCCGCCTTTCGTCGCCGCGAAATCTACACCATCCGGCGCCGGGGGTCCGGTCCCGGTGCAGGCGTCGCGTCAGGCCTGGGCCAGCGCCGTCGACCCGGGCGACAGGTCGTCGGCGACGGCGCTGCGCGATCCGTCGGGGGCGACGCGCACCAGGTTCGGGCTGGCGAAGTTTCCCGGCATGATGCCCCGGCGCAGGACGGCGACCGGCGCATCGGCGGCGAGCGCCGCGAGCACCGCCTCGCCCAGCGCGGGGTCCGCGGACACGCCCTCGGGTCCCGACACGTCGATGCGCGGGTGATGCGCGGCCTCCTCCGGGTCCATCCCGAAATCGGCGACATAGGTCATCAGCTGGAAGGTCGCCGCCATGATCCGCCGCCCGCCCGAGGCGCCGGCGGCCAGGACGGGGCGGTCGCCGTCGCGCAGGATCAGCGGCAGCATGTTGGTCAGCAGCCGCTTGCCGGGGCCGATCGAGTTGGGCCGGCCGGGGCGCGGATCGAACAGCATGATGCCGTTGTTCATCAGCAGCCCGGTTTCGGGCAGGACCAGCCGGCTGCCCATGTTGGCCATCAGCGTCGTCGTCATCGACACCATCGTGCCGTCCGCGTCGCAGACGCCGAGATGGGTCGTGCAGCCGTCCCCGGCGCCGTCGAGCCGTTCGGCATAGGCGGCGCGCAATTCGCGCGCCATCAGCCGGTACCAGGCCGCATCGGGGCGCGCGCCATGCGGGGCGTCGCGCAGCGTCGCGAGCACGCGGGCGAGGCTGCCGGAGGCGGTCATGCCGGGCGCCAGCTGCAGGACCCGGCCCGACCGCCACGGCACCTCCATCGCCGGCACGATGCGCGCGGCGGTGGCGCGCAGGTCCTCGGCGCAGAGGATGCCGTCCACGCGCGCCTGGTCGCGCAGGATCGCGGCCGCGATCTCGCCGTCGTAGAAGTCGCGCCAGCCCGCGCGCGCCAGTCGTTCCATCGTCGCGGCGAGATTGCCGAGCGCAAGGCGACCCGGTTCCCCGTCCGCGGGCGGCGCGGGCGGCAGCCCGTCGCGCAGATAGAGGCGCGCGCTTTCCGGATAGCGGCGCAGGTCGGCCGCGGCGCCGGCGATCTTCAGGCACGCCCACCAATCCGCGCGCAGGCCCCGGCGCGCCAGGGCGATGGCGGGGGCCATCACCTCGGCGATCGGCAACCGGCCCCAGGCGCGATGCATCGCCTCGCAGCCGGCGACCGCCGCGGGCACCGCGACGGCGAGCGGTCCGTGGATGTTCGCGTCGCCCTCGACTTCCGGCCAGCGGAAGCCGGTGGGCGAGATCCTGCCCGTCAGCCTGAACCGCGACGGGTCGAGGCGGCGCGGCGACAGCGGACCGAAATCGACCACCTCGGCGCGCGCCTGTCCGGCCCGGTGCACCACCGCGAATCCGCCGTAGCCGCCGAGCCCCGAATTCCAGGGCTCCTGGCTCGCCAGCGCCATCGCGCAGGCGACCGCCGCATCGATGGCGTTGCCGCCGGCCTCCAGGATCGCGATCCCGGCCTCGGCGCCCGCGCGCGCCTGCGCGACCACGACGCCGCGCCGGCCGCGTGCCGCCGGCTTCGAGATGAGCCAGGATTCGGCCTGGTTCATGAAGGAAATCCTCTCCAGCGCGGAAACTCCCCCTCGGCGGTCACTCCCGGCGGCGAGCGCTCGCGGGGGAGTTTCTGCGCTGGAGAGGCTTTTTTGCGGTCGGCTTGAGCGCGGTGACTTCGATTTCGACCAGCGCTTCGGCCACCGCCAGCGGCGCGCAGATGGTGGTGTTGGTCGCCCGCGCAGGGCCCAGTCGGCGGGCCACGACATGCGACACTTCGGTCACATGCGCGCGATCGGCCACGTAGACGCGCACCTGGACGACGTCCTCGACACGCGCGCCGGCCTCGCGCAGCGCCCATTCGATCGTGTCGATCGCCCGTTCCGCCTGGGCCTGCGGTCCGTCGGCGAAGACGCCGGTGGCCAGATCCGCGCCCACCGTGCCGGAGACGAAGACGAAGCGTCCGTCGACCACGGCGCGGCTGTAGCCGGCGAGCTTCTCGTAGACCGAGCCTGTCGAGATGAAGCGCCGGGCCATGTTTCCCTTCCGCAGACGGTTGCGGCGCCGACGATGGGCCGCGCCCGGGCCGCAAGTCAAACCGTTTGACTCGCGGCGCAGCGCGATCGCATCTTCGCGCGCCAGCAGGGAAAACTCGGAAAGAAGCGTGCTCCAGATCCGCCGGTTGACCAAGTCCTTCGACGGCTTCCGCGCGGTCGATCAGGCCGAACTCGGGGTCGAGCAGGGAACCATCACGGGCGTCATCGGGCCGAACGGCGCCGGCAAGACGACGCTGTTCAACCTGATCGCCGGCGCGCTCGCCCCCGATTCCGGCGAGATCCTGTTCCGCGGCGAAGCGATCCAGGGCCTGGGCGCCGACCGCATCTTCGGCAAGGGGCTGGTGCGCACCTTCCAGATCCCGCGGCCCTTCGCGCGCATGACCGTGCTGGAGAACGCCATGGTCGCCGGCGCGGGCCAGAGCGGCGAGTCCTTCTGGCGCAACTGGTGGAGCGCCGGCCGCGTCGCCGCCGAGGAGCGTGGCCTGCGCGCGCGCGCCGTCGAGCGCCTGTCGTTCTGCGGCCTGGGCGGGAAGTTGTCGGAGCTGGCGGGCAACCTGTCGGGCGGCCAGCAGAAGCTTCTGGAACTGGCGCGCGCGCTGATGAACGATCCCGCGCTGGTGCTGCTCGACGAGCCGGCTGCCGGCGTCAACCCGACGCTGATGGAGGTGCTGGCGGAGAAGATCCAGGAACTCAACCGGCGCGGCGTCACCTTCCTGGTGATCGAGCACAACATGGATCTGGTCATGCGGCTCTGCCGTCCCGTCCATGTCATGGCGCAGGGCCGGGTGATCTTCTCGGGCGCGCCCGAGGACGCACGCCGCGACCGCCGCGTCGTCGACGCCTATCTGGGCGATGCGCCGGCCGAGGCGGCGTCGCCATGACGGCGCCGGTCCTCTCCGCCCGCGCCGTGGTCGCCGGCTACGTGCCCGGGTTTCCGATCGTCCACGGCGTCGATGTCGACGTGGCGGCGCGCGAGATCGTCACCATCGTCGGTCCGAACGGCGCGGGCAAGTCGACCTTCCTCAAGGCGCTGGCCGGTCTGGTGGCGGTCGAGAGCGGCGAGGTCGTCCTGGGCGGGGAGCGCGTCGCGGGCCTGCCGACGCATGAGCTGATCGCGCGCGGGGTCGCCTTCGTGCCGCAGACCGGCAATGTCTTCGCCACGCTCACGATCCACGAGAACCTCGTGGTCGGCGGCCATATCCTCGGTGCCGGACTGCAGGACCGGCTGGCGCGCGCCTACGCGCTTTTCCCCGATCTGGTGGCCAAGCGCCGGGCGCGCGCCGGGTCGCTGTCGGGCGGCCAGCGCCAGATGCTCGCCATCGCGCGCGCGCTGATGACCGGGCCGCGGGTGCTGATGCTCGACGAGCCGACCGCCGGCCTCGCGCCGATGATCGTCGCCCAGGTCTTCGCGGATCTGCGGCGCCTGGCCGAGACCGGCGTCGCCGTCCTGATGGTCGAACAGAACGCCAAGGCCGCGCTGCGAATCTCCGATCGCGGCTATGTCCTGGCCGAAGGGCGCAACCGCTTCGCCGGCGCGGCGGCGGCGCTGCTGGCCGACCGCGATCTCGCGGAGGCCTTCCTCGGCGCACGCCGGACAGACGAGGAGAAAGCCTGATGCTGGGCCAGGTCGTCGCCGACGGCATCCTCACGGGCGCGATCGTGGCGCTCGGCGCGATCGGGGTGTCGCTCGGCCTGCAGCTGCTGCGCTTCGCCAATTTCGCGCATTCCGAGCTGATCACCTGGGGCGCCTATCTGGCGCTGGTCTTCGTCGCCTTCATGGGGCCCGGGACGCCGACCGGACCGTTCTCCTTCGGCTGGCAGCTGATCGCGGCCATGCTGCTGGCCGCGGCGCTGACCGGCGTCCTCGCCTGGGTGGTCGACCTTCTGATCTTCCGGCGGCTGCGGCTGCGCGGCGCGGCGCCGCTGTCGATGGTCTTCGCGGCCTTCGGCGCCGCGCTCGTGATGCGTCATGTCGTGGTCCTGATCTGGGGCCATGGCACGCATCACTACACGCGCGAGCTGCAGATCGCGGTCGAGGTTCTGCCCGGGGTGCGCATGCTGCCCGACCAGATCTTCGTCCTGGCGCTGACCGTCGTCCTGGTCGTGGCTCTGCATCTGTTCCTGGCGCATAGCCGCACGGGCATGGCGATGCGCGCGATGGCGGAGAGCCCGGCGCTCGCCAAGGCCTGCGGCGTGCGCGTGGAGTCGGTCATCCGCTGGACCTGGATCCTGTCGGGCGCGCTCGCCGCGATGGCCGGCGTGTTCCTGGGCCTCGCGCCGCAGCTCCATCCCGAGATGGGGTCGAGCCTGCTGCTGGCGCTGTTCGCGGCCGCGATCCTGGGCGGCGTCGGGTCTCTGCCGGGCGCGGTGATCGGCGGCCTGCTGGTCGGGCTGGCGGAGAACCTGTCCCTGCTCGTCGTCGAGTCCGGCTACAAGACCGCGATGCCCTTCGTGATGCTGCTGCTGGTGCTGTTCGTGCGGCCGCACGGGCTGTTCGGGAGGAAGTCGTGATCGGGATCGCCTCCTATCTCGTCTTCTTCCTGTGCGTGGTGTCGGTCCTCGCCATCGTGGCGCTGGGGCTCAACCTGCAATGGGGCTACACGGGCCTGTTCAACGCCGGCATCGTCGGGTTCTACGCGATCGGGGCCTATGCCCATGCGATCCTGACCACGCCGCCGAAGCCCGGGATGATCGGGAATTTCGACCTGCCCTTCGTGGTCGGGCTGGCCGGCGCCATGGCGGCGAGCGCCGCGGCGGCGTGGATCGTGGCGCTGGCGACGATCCGGTTGCGCGACGACTATCTGGCGATCGCCACCTTCGGCATCGCCACGACGATCCAGCTGGTGACGCTGAATTTCGAGGCGCTGACGGGCGGACCCAACGGGTTCTCGGGCATTCCGCGGCCGCTCTACGACAGCCTGGGATCGCCCGCCGCCTTCAACCTCTTCTACCTCGCCCTGCTGCTGGCCTCGGTCGCCGCCGTCTACTGGGCGCTCGAGCGGATCCTGGGCTCGCCCTGGGGCCGGGTGCTGAAGGCGATCCGCGAGGACGAGCGCGCGGCGCGCGCGCTGGGCAAGGACGTCGCGCGGTTCCGCATCGAGGCCTTCGTGATCGGCTCGGCGCTGATGGGGCTGGCCGGCGCGCTCTATGTCGGGCTGATCGGCTTCGTCAGCCCGTTCGACTTCCTGCCGATCCTGACGTTCCAGGTCTGGGCGATGGTGATCGTCGGCGGCAGCGGCAACAATCGCGGCGCCGTGCTCGGGGCGTTCACGGTCTGGGGGATCTGGGCCGCGTCCGGCGTGGCGGTCGCCAAGCTCGTGCCGCCGAGCTACGCCGCCCAGGGCGGCGCCATCCAGGTCATCCTGATCGGCGCGCTGCTGGTGGCGACGCTGCTGTTCCGGCCCGGCGGGCTGATCGGCGAAAAACCTGTCGTTTCGCGACATGCCGACGAGTAGTCTTTGACCGACCATGAACGGGCGCCGGCACGTCTCGGCGCGGGGATCCCAGGGAGCAGGCAAATGAAGAGATACCTTCTCGCAGCATCGATCGCGGCGCTCGCGGCGTTCGCGGTCCCGGGCGGCGCCTCGGCGCAGGGCGTCCAGTGCCCGGTCAAGGTCGGCGGCATCCTGCCCCTGACCGGCTCGATGGCCCCGATCACCAAGAAGATCGCCGAGGCGGCGCAACTGGCCGTCGAGCACATCAATGCCGGCGGCGGCGTCAAGGGATGTCCCGTGCAGTTCATCCTGCGCGACGACCAGGGTCAGCCGACGGTGGGCGTCGACGCCGCCAAGTATCTGGTCGAGGTCGAGCGGGTCCAGGCCTTCACCGGCACGATCTCCTCCGGCGTCACCGGTCCGATCATCTCCGCCGTCACCGCGCCGTCGAAGGTCGTGCAGATCTCCTGCTGCTCGACGGCGAGCCCCTTCACCGCCGACGGTCGCAGCCAGGGCTATTTCTTCCGCACCCTGCCGACCTCGAAGACGCAGGCCTACGCCACCGCTTCCGAGATGGCGCGGCGCGGGCTGAAGCGCACGGCCATCATCTACGTCAACACCGATTTCGGCCTCGACATGCTGCGCTTCGTGAAGCAGGCCCTGCCGAAGCTGGGCGGCGACGTCGTCGTCGAGGTCGCCTACAACGACAACCAGCCCAACTACCGCGCCGAGGTCACGCGCGCCCTGGCCGCGCGGCCGGAATCGCTGCTGTTCATCGGGTTCCCGAAGGACGGTGTCACGGTGGTGCGCGAGTGGCTGTCGCTCGGCGGCTCGCAGAAGATCGCCCTGAACAACTCGAACCGCGTGAAGGATTTCGTCGACGGTGTCGGCGCGCGCTTCCTGAACGAGTCCTTCGGCATGGACAACGCCCAGGTCGCGAGCCCCGCGGTCGAGGCCTTCGACCGCGCCTTCGAGGCCAAGTACAAATACGACAGCAAGGGTCCGGGCGTGCACACGCAATACGACGCGATGATGGCGATCGGGCTGGCGATGAACATCGCGCCGGAACTGACGGGCACGGCGATCCGCGATTCGGTGCGGCGCATCCATGATCCCGCGGGGACCGTGTTCGGCACCGGTCCCGACGAGTTCCGCCGCGCCCTGGAGCTGATCCGCGCCGGCCGGCCGGTCAAGTACAGCGGCGCCACCGGCCCGCTGGAATTCGACGCCGCCGGCGACGTGACCGGCCCGGCCCTGGTGTGGAAGATCGAGAACGGCGAGATCAAGACCGATCGCATCATCTCGATCGAGGAGATGCAGAAGCTGTTCAAGCAGGTCGACGGCTGAGGCCAGGCGTGCCGGCGCGAGGGCGGCGGGGGGCCGCCCGCCGTCGCGCCGGCTCGCGGCTAACCGAGACCCATCTGCGCACAGACCGCTTCGTGGAGCGGCTGGCCCCGTGCCGCCAGCCCATCGGCCAGGATGTCGATATGGTTGGCCATCGCCACGACATGCATGTCGGCGGCGTTGCCCGCCGCCCGCCAGCGCGCGGCGTAATCCAGGGACTGGTCGACGAATTCCTGCGTCTCGGCGCCCCCGACCGCGACGATCAGCGGCGGCGCGCCGGACGGCACGCGGTTGACGGGGCTGAACTGCGCGCATTCCTCGGCGGTGAAGCCCAGCTGGTCCTGCTGGAAGGACAGGCGTACCGGTGCGAGATCGAAGACGCCGGAGATCGAAAGGATCCCGCGGACCGCGCCTGCGGCGATCCCGGCATCGCGCTGCCAGTCCGTCTCGGCGGCCAGCACCGCGAGCTGGCCGCCCGCCGAGTGCCCGCCGACATGCAGGCGCCGCGGATCGCCGCCATGGGCGGCGGCGTTGCGCGACAGCCAGCCAAGCGCCATGCGGACATGGGCGACGATGTCGGCCATGCGCACCTGCGGGATCAGCGGATAGTCGAGTACCGCGACCAGCGCGCCGCGCGGCGCGAAGGCGCCGCCGACGAAGGCGAAGGTCGCGGCGTCGAGCGAGCGCCAGAACCCGCCATGGATGAAGACCAGCACGGGCGCCGGCCGCGCCTCGGCGGGCGGCAGGAACAGGTCCAGCGTCGCCTCCGGCCGCTCGTCGTACCGCAGCCCGGCCACATGCGGGCAGGCGACGCGCGCGCGCGCCGACAGTTCCAGCCGCCGCGCCATGACCGCCGGCAGGTCGCGGATCCGGTCGAGGCTGAACTGGGCGTCGAGGCTCGCCTTGTCTGGATAATGTC
>JBIKLI010000180.1:0-8711 GCA_044359885.1 Alphaproteobacteria bacterium
AGCCGGGCAGGGCGCCGGCCGGGATCCGCGTCGGGGCCACGCTGGGCGCCGGGACGGTCCAGTCGCGCGGCCTCTGGATCAGGACGCCGATGTTCGAGAATCGGACGGTGACCCGATCGGTCGCCGACGGCAGGCCGGCCAGGGCGATGGCGGGGGACTGGGATCCGGCGCAGAGATTCTCGAGATCGAACCCGACCCCGACCTCGATGCGCGGCAAACCGTCCTGGACCGCCGGGGCGCAGGCGGCAGCAAACAGCGCCGCGGCGGCCAGGGCGGCGATGGGGTTTCCCGGCGTCATCGCGATGTTCTAGCCTGCGGCGCGGATTTGGTGAACTCCCCCGCGCGTGGCGGCGGCAGGCAAGGCGGACGGGACATGAGCGAGAGCGTCGACAGCGTGGTGATCGGGGCCGGGGTCGTGGGGCTCGCCGTCGCCCGCGCGCTGGCCCTGGCCGGGCGCGACGTGGTCGTGCTGGAAGCCGCCGAGGCGATCGGCACCGAAACCAGTTCGCGCAACAGCGAAGTGATCCATGCGGGGATCTACTACTCCACCGGCAGCCTCAAGGCCCGGCTCTGCGTCGCGGGCAAGCACTTCCTCTACAGGTTCTGCGGCGATCGCGGCATTCCCCACCGCCGCTGCACCAAGCTGATCGTCGCCACCCGGCCGGAGCAGGTCGCGCAGCTCGAAAAGATCCAGGCCCAGGCGCGCGCCAACGGCGTGGGCGACCTCGAACTGATCGACGGCGCGGCGGCGCGCCGGATCGAACCGCTGCTGGCCTGCGACGCGGCGCTGCTGTCGCCGTCGACCGGCATCATCGACAGCCATTCCCTGATGCTGGCCTTCCAGGGCGACGCCGAGGATCGCGGCACCGTGATCGCCTTCCACAGCCCGGTCCTGGGCGGCGCGGTCCGCAACGACGGGATCGATCTGCGCGTGGGCGGTGCCGACCCCATGACCTTGCGCGCGCGGCTGGTGGTCAATTCGGCCGGGCTCTCCGCCCAGCGTCTGGCGCGGACGATCGAAGGGCTGGACGGGGCCCATGTGCCGCCGGCCCATTACGCCAAGGGCAACTACTTCTCGCTGTCGGGGAAATCCCCGTTCTCGCGCCTTGTCTATCCGGTCCCGGAGCCGGGCGGGCTCGGCGTGCATATCTCGATCGACCTCGCCGGTCAGGCGCGGTTCGGACCCGATGTCGAGTGGATCGACGCGCCGGCCTATGACGTGGATCCGCGCCGCGCCGACAAGTTCTACGCCGAGGTCCGCCGCTACTGGCCGGGGCTGCGCGACGGCGCCCTGCAACCGGCCTATTCGGGAATCCGGCCGAAGCTCGGACCGGCGGGCGCGCCGGCCGCGGACTTCGTCATCCAGGGGCCGGACATCCATGGCGTGCCCGGGCTGGTCAATCTGTTCGGGATCGAATCGCCCGGCCTCACGGCGTCGCCCGCGATCGCCGACCAGGTTGTGGAGACGCTGAAGCCTTTTTTCTGAGCCGCGCGCGGGCGGCTCACGGCCCGACTTGCTGCTGGACATAGCCGCGCGCCGCCATGCAGCCTTCGAAGGCCTGCTGGCGATGCATCGCGGACATCATCTCGATCTGCTGCAGGCGCGCGTTCGCCATCGCCCGGTCGGCAGGCCGGCGGGACCACCATGCCTCGCGCTGCAGATGCTGGCGCTCGAACCAGAACGCGTGATCGGCGCGCAGCGCCGACTCGTAGCGGCAATCGGCGAGATCGGCCTCGTGCGCGTCGAGCCCCGCCGGCCCCACCCACCGATACTGGCCGACACAGCCCGTCGCCAGGACGACCGCCAGCAGCGCCAGCGTCGTCGTGTGCCGCCGCCTCGGCCGGACGCCGCCGGGGTTCATTGTCGACACCGCCTGTCACCCGTCGTTATTGTGCCGCGGACAACGCGCCGCGGCGCGCGAAATTTCCGGAGATGCTGACATGGACATCCCCCGCAACGGGTTCAAGCGGGCCTTGGCCGAGGGTCGCCGGCAGATCGGGATCTGGAGTTCGCTCGGCTCGAACGTCGTCGCCGAGATCCTGGCGCCGGCCGGGTTCGACTGGGTGCTTCTGGACATGGAGCATTCGCCCAACGAGGTCCCGGGCCTGATCCAGCAGATGCAGGCCCTCGCGGGCGGCACGGCGACGCCGGTGGTGCGCCCGGCCTGGAACGATCCCGTGGTCATCAAGCGGGTGCTCGACGCCGGCGCGCAGTCGATCCTGGTGCCCTTCGTCCAGAACGCGGCCGAGGCGCGCGCGGCGGTGGCTTCGACGCGCTATCCGCCGCGCGGCATCCGCGGCGTTTCCGCCGGCGCGCGCGGCGGCCGTTACGGCCGGATCGACGGCTATCTCCACAAGGCCGATGCCGAGATGTGCGTCCTGGTCCAGATCGAGACGCCGATGGGGCTCGCCAACCTGGAATCGATCGCCGCGGTCGAGGGCGTGGACGGGGTGTTCATCGGCCCGTCGGATCTCGCCGCGACCCACGGGCATCTCGGCAATCCCGGTCACCCGGACATCGATCGCCTGATCTTCGAGGCGGGCGAGCGCCTCGCCCGGGTGGGCAAGCCTGCGGGCTTCCTGACGCCGAACCAGGATCTCGCCCGCCGGATCCTCGCGGCGGGATTCCTGTTCGTCGCCGTCGGCAGCGATTCAGGCCTGATGGTCCGCGCCGCCGACGCTCTCGCCAAGACCTTCCGATCCTGATCCCAGCCAAGGAACGCGCCATGAAGCCCGACCTCGTCAGCGTCGAAGCGCTGCGTCCGCAGTCGATGACCGAACTCGCCGAGACCTTCGCGATCCATGCGCTGCCCTCCGATCGTTCGCGCTGGGTCGAGGCGGTGGCGCCGGTCGCCGGGAACGTGCGTTTCGTCCAGACCACCGGCTTCTCCGGATGTCCGGGGGAACTCATGCGCGCGCTGCCGCGGCTGGAGATCGTGGCGGTCATGGGCGTCGGCGTCGACGCGGTCGATCTGGTCCAGGCGCGGGCGCGGGGCATCGCGGTGACCAACACTCCGGACGTGCTCAACGACGACGTCGCCGATCTGGCCATGGCCCTGACGCTGATGACCGCGCGCAATCTTGCGCTGTCCGACCGCTATGTGCGCGACGGGCGCTGGAAGCGGCTCGGCAATCAGGCGCTCGCGACCAAGGTTTCCGGCAAGCGGCTGGGGATCGTCGGCATGGGCCGCATCGGCAAGGTCATCGCGCGCCGCGCCGCCGCCTTCGACATGACGATCAGCTACCACACCCGCAATCCGGCGGACGTCCCGTATCGCCATGTTCCGGACCTCGAGGCGCTCGCGCGCGAGGTCGATGTCATGATCGTGATCGTGCCTGGCGGGCCGGCGACGCGCGGCCTGATCGACGCGCGCGTCATCGCGGCGCTGGGGCCGAACGGGATTCTGGTGAACGTGTCGCGCGGATCGGTCGTCGACGAACCGGCCCTGGTGGAGGCGCTGGTCTCGGGCCGTCTCGGCGGCGCCGGTCTCGACGTGTTCGCCGACGAACCGAACGTGCCCGGCGCGCTGCTGGGGCTCGACAACGTGGTCCTGGCGCCGCATGTCGGCAGCGCCACCAACGAGACGCGCGGCGCGATGGCGGATCTGGTCGTCGCCAATCTGCGCGCGCAGCTGGACGGCAGGAAGCTGCTGACCCGCGTGGTCTGAGGATCAGCCGCCGCGGCGCAGCGCCAGCGCCGCGAAGATGGCCGTGCCGACGATCGCGTAGGGCCAGAGCCCGAAGGCGAGCGGCATGACGAGCGTTTCCGCCAGCGTCGCGGCGACGGGCACGTCGTGCGCACCGCGAACCAGGCGGATCGCCCGCCAGAGGATCAGCGCCACGGCAAGGGCCGCTCCGGCGGCCCAGACCGTGCCGCCATCGGTCGCCAGGATCACCAGCCCCGCGAGCCAGCCGGCATGGAACAGCGGCCGCGCCGGCGAGGAATCGCGGTCCGGCGCGGCGCGGGTCCGCCAGAACTCCACGAGCCGCAGCAGCAGCAGCGCGCCGAGCAGAAATTCGGCCGGTCCGGGATCGCCGAACACGGCGCCTCAGCCCGAGCCGATAAGCGCGACCGCGGCGTCGCGCTCGAAGAGGTAGAGCAGGGTCCGCAGGGCCTCGCCGCGGCTTCCCGACATCCCGCCGTCGCGCGCCAGGATCAGCCGGGCTTCGTCCCGCGCCATGGCCAGCAGGTCGCCGTCATGGGCGAGATCGGCGATCCGGAAATCCGGTGTTCCGCTCTGGCGCGTGCCCAGCACCTCGCCGGCGCCGCGCAGCCGCAGATCCTCCTCGGCGATCCGGAAACCGTCCTCGGTCTCGCGCAGGATCGCAAGGCGCGACTTCGCGATCTCGCCGATGGGCGCCTGATAGAGCAGCAGGCAGGTGGACGCGGCGGTGCCGCGCCCGACCCGCCCGCGCAGCTGGTGCAGCTGGGCGAGGCCGAAGCGTTCCGCGTGCTCGATCACCATGATGCTGGCCGCGGGAACGTCGACCCCGACCTCGATGACGGTGGTCGCGACCAGCACCGCCGCGTCGCCGCCGGCGAAGCGCGCCATCGCGGCGTCCTTCTCGGCGGGCTTCATGCGGCCATGCAGCAGCGCGACGCGGTCGGGGCCCAGCACCTCGCCCAGGACCCGTGCGCGTTCGGTCGCCGCGGCCAGATCGACTTCCTCCGACTCGGCGACCAGCGGACACACCCAGTAGGCCTTGCCGCCGCGACCGGCCTGACGTGACAGCCCGGCGACGACCTCGTCGATGCGGTCCAGCGGCAGGACCCGCGTGTCCACCGGCTGCCGGCCGGGCGGCTTTTCGTCGAGCCGCGAATTCTCCATGTCGCCGTAGCTGCACAGCATCAGCGTGCGCGGGATCGGCGTCGCGGTCGTCACCAGGATATGGACGCCGTCGCCCTTGCCGGCCAGCGCGAGGCGCTGCTGGACGCCGAATCGATGCTGCTCGTCGATGACCGCCAGCGCCAGATCCGCGAAGGCGACCTCCTCCTGGAACAGCGCATGCGTCCCGATCGCGAGCTTCGCGCCGCCGTCGGCGAGCCGGGCCAGCGCCTCGCGCCGCGCGCGGCCCTTGTCTCGCCCGGTCAGCAGCACGACGTCGAGGCCCAGAGCCGCGGCGAGCGGCGCGATGGTCTCGTGGTGCTGGCGGGCGAGAAGTTCGGTCGGTGCCATCAGCGCGGCCTGCCGGCCGGATTCCACCGCGATCAGCATCGCGAAGAAGGCGACGACGGTCTTGCCGCTGCCGACGTCGCCCTGGACGAGGCGCAGCATGCGCAGGGGCCGGGCGAGGTCGGCCTCGATCTCGGCGATCGCCCGACGTTGCGCGCCGGTGAGCGCGAAGGGCAGGGCCGCCAGCGCGCGGCGGCGCAGCGCGCCGTCCCCGGCCAGCGGTCGCCCCGCCTGGCGTCGCTGGTGGTCGCGGATCAGCAGCAGCGCCAGCTGGCTGGCGAGCATCTCGTCATAGGCCAGCCGCCGGCGAAGCGGATTGGCGGGCAGCAGGTCGGCGGCGTCGCGCGGCGCGTGCAGCGCGCGCAGGCAGTCGCGCCAGGGCTGCCAGCGCTCGCGGGCCACCAGCGTCGCGTCGAGCCATTCGGGCAGCTCGGGCAGGCGCGCGACCGCCGCCTGGACGGCGCGCGACATGACCCAGGCCGGGACGCCCGCGGTCAGGCCGTAGACGGGCTCGACGATGGCGATCCGGGCCAGCGCCTCGACCGGCCCGGAATGGTCGGGATGCGCCATCTGGACCTCGTCGCGGAAACGCTCGACGCGGCCGCTGACGACGCGCTGGCTTCCTTCCGGGAACTGGGTCGCGAGCCGCTCGGCGCTGGCGCGGAAGAAGACCAGCGTCAGCGCTCCGGATTCGTCGCGGCAGCGGATGCGATAGGGCAGGGACGGGCGGCGCGGCGGCAGATGGCGTTCGATCGCGACGACCAGGGTCGCGATCTCGCCGTCGCGCGCCTCGGCGACGGGCGGCGTGGTGCGGCGGTCGACCAGGGCCACGGGCCGGTGCCAGACGAGGTCGAGGATCCGCTCGCCGCCCGCTGCGCGCGCGACCAGCGGCGCCAGTTTCGGCCCCATGCGAGGCAGCCCGGCGAGCGGGGCGAAGAGAGGGAAGAGGATCTGCGGTCGCATGCGATGGAAGGACGCCCCTCGGCGGCGGCTGACAGCGCCGCGCGATCGGCCTATATCCTTACCCGCTTTCCTCTCCTTCGACACGATCAACCGGCGCACGATGACCGAAGAACCCGTCGAGATCCGGCGCAAGCGCCTGATCCACCGCAGCCTTTACACGGGCATGAAGGAGACGGACCTGCTGCTCGGGGGCTTCGCGCGACGCGAACTTGCGGCCCTCGATCCGTCCGGACTCGACATGTACGAAGCCTTGCTGGCGGAACCCGATCCCGCGATCTACGCCTGGGCGACCGGCGACGCGCCGGTGCCGCCGGAGCACGACAACGACGTCATGGCGCGGCTGCGGCGCTACGTGGAAAGCAGCGACCGGTGATCCAGCTTCCACCGCTGCCGCCCGGCAAGCGAGTCGAGCTTGCCGGCGCGCCGCCGGGACTCGATGCGCAGGCGATCGCCGCCGCGGCCGCGCCGCCGGGCGGCGGCCGCACCGTCCTGGTCGTCGCGCGCGACGCCGCCCGCGCGGCGCAGGTCGTCGAGGCGCTCGCGTTCTTCGCGCCGGGGCTGCCGGTGCTGGAATTTCCCGCCTGGGACTGCCTGCCCTACGACCGGGTCTCGCCGGTGGGCGACGCCGTCAGCCGGCGGATCTCGACCCTCGCCGAACTCGCCCGCAACCCGGTCGCCGCGGGCCGGCAGGGACGCGCGGTCGTCGCGACCGTCAACGCCGTCCTGCAGCGCGTGCCGCCGCGCGCGATGTTCGCCGCCGGCGGTTTTCGCGCGCTGGTCGGCGAGCGCATCGCGCTGGAGGCGCTGACGCAGTTCCTCGCGCGCAACGGATACATGCGCAGCGACACCGTGCGCGAGCCCGGCGACTACGCGTTGCGCGGCGGCATCGTCGACATCTTTCCGCCCGGCACGCAGCAGCCGCTGCGTCTCGACCTGTTCGGGGACACGCTGGAGGCGATCCGGCGCTTCGATCCGACGACCCAGGTCAGCACCGACCGGCTCGGCGTCTTCACCCTGGAGCCGGTCAGCGAGGCGCTTCTGGACGCCCCGGCGATCGAGCGGTTCCGGATCGGCTATCGCGAGTTGTTCGGCGCCGCCGGGGCTTCGGATCCGCTCTACGAGGCGGTCAGCGCCGGACGCCGCTATGGCGGGTTCGAACACTGGCTGCCGCTGTTCCACGACCGCCTCGAGACGCTGTGCGACTACGCCGCCGGCGCCCTGATCGCGCTCGATCACCAGGCCGACGAGGCCGTGGTCGCGCGCATCGAACAGGTCGAGGAAGCCTACGCGTCGCGGGCCGAGTTCGCGAAGCGCAAGGACCCCGACGGGCCGGCCTACCGGCCGCTTCTGCCCGAGCGGCTCTATGTCGGCGCCAGGGAATGGCAGCGTCTGCTCGGCGCGCATGCGGTCGCGTCCTTCTCGCCCTTCGCGCCGCCGGCCGGAAGCGACGCGGCCTGCGATCTCGGCGGCCGGCCGGGTCCCGGCTTCGCGGAGGCGCGGGTCCAGGCGAAGAGCGGAGGCAGCGTCTTCGACGCCGTCCGCGACCATATCTTGGCCGAGCAGGCGCGCGGCCGGCGCGTCGTTGTGGCCGCGTACAGCCCGGGCGCGCGCGACCGGCTCCAGGGACTTCTGGCCGAGCATGGCTGCAGCGATGCGGTGGCGGTGGCGGCCTATGCGGAACTCCTGGCCCAGCCGCCGCAGCGCGTCGGGCTCGCGGTGCTCGGGCTGGAACGAGGGGTCCAGAGCGCCGGCCTGTCGATCGTCAGCGAGCAGGACATCCTGGGCGACCGGCTGATCCGGGCCGCGCGACGCCGGGTCAGGGCGGAGAACTTCATCGCCGAGGCGTCGACGCTGGCGCCGGGCGACCTGGTCGTCCATGTCGATCACGGCGTCGGACGGTTCGAAGGGCTGGAGACGATCACGGCCGGCGGCGCGCCGCATGACTGCCTGCGGCTCTCCTACGCCGACAACGACCGGCTCTACGTGCCGGTCGAGAACATCGACGTCCTGTCGCGCTTCGGTTCGGAAGAGGCGGGGGCGACGCTCGACAAACTGGGCGGCGTCGCGTGGCAGCAGCGCAAGGCGCGGGTCAAGAAGCGCATCGCCGAGATCGCCCATGCGCTGGTGCGGATCGCTGCCGAGCGACGGCTGCGGCAGGGCGACGCGATGGAGCCGCCCGAGGGCCTGTTCGCCGAATTCTGCGCCCGGTTCCCGTATCCGGAGACCGAGGACCAGGCGCGCGCGATCGACGACACGCTGGGCGACCTCGCCGCCGGCAAGCCGATGGACAGGCTGATCTGCGGCGATGTCGGCTTCGGCAAGACGGAGGTCGCGCTGCGCGCCGCGTTCGTCGCCGCGATGGCCGGTCATCAGGTCGCCGTGGTCGTGCCCACGACGCTCCTGGCGCGCCAGCATTTCCGCAACTTCGCGCAGCGCTTCCAGGGGCTGCCGCTGCGCATAGCTCAGATCTCGCGGCTGGTCGGCGCCAAGGAGACGGCGCAGGTCCGCAAGGCGCTCGCCGAGGGCGGCGTCGACATCGTCGTCGGCACCACCGCGCTGCTGTCGAAGGCAATC
>JBIKLI010000017.1:0-27647 GCA_044359885.1 Alphaproteobacteria bacterium
CTGCGTGCCGGAGTCGATGCCGAGGAGGAGGGTGCGTTTCGCCATGGAACGAGGCGCGCATTGCACCGGAACCCGGCGTGGCTGTCGAGACCGCGCGGCGCCGGCGCGTCAGCCGACCATCTCGCCGCGGAAGGCCCAGCGCGTCATGCGCCGCTCGACGACGGCGCACAGCGCGTACATGAGGATGCCCATGATCGCGATCGCGAACAGGCCGGCGAAGGTGGTGGCGGTGTCGTTGCGGGCGCCGGCGGACAGCATCAGGAAGCCGATGCCGCGGTTGCCGCCGACGGTCTCGGAGATGACGGACCCGATGAAGGCGAGGGTGATCGCCACCTTGAGGCTGCCGAAGAGATAGGGCATCGCGCGCGGGATGCCGACCTTGGTCAGGATCTCGTAGCGCGTGGCGCCCAGCGAACGCATGACATCGCGCATCTCCGGCTCGATCGTGGCCAGCCCGGTGGCGACGTTGACGACGATCGGGAAGAACGAGATCACGAAAGCGGTGATGATCGCAGGCGTCGCGCCGACCCCGAGCCAGATCATGAGGATCGGGACGATCGCGACCTTCGGGATCGCGTTGAAGGCGATCAGCAGCGGGTAGAGGCCGGCATAGACGAAGGGCGAGGCGCCGATCGCGAGGCCCAGCACGAGCCCGCAGGCGATCGCCAGCGCGAAGCCGATCAGCGTCGTCCACAGCGTCTCGAGGCAGAACCGCAGCAGGATGTCGAAGCGCTCGACCGAGACGACCATGATCTTCGACGGCCGCGGCAGGAGTATCTCCTGGATCGAGAAGGCGACGCAGGCGATCTCCCAGGCGGCAAGAAAGACGGCCATGACCAGCCACGGCATCGCCGCCTGCAGCAAGCGGCTCTGGGTCTCGGTCATCAGGCGTATTCCTGGTGGATGCGGTCGCGCAGACCGTGGACGATGTCCACGAAGGCCGGCTCGAAGGTGCTGGCGAGGGTGCGGGGGCGCGGCAGGTCGATGGTCCGGGTCAGCACGACCCTGCCCGGTCGCCGGCTCATCACGTACACGGTGTCGGCGAGATAGACCGCCTCGCGAAGGTCATGGGTGACCAGCACGGCGGTGAATTTCCGCTCCAGCCACAGATTTTGCATCACGCCCCAGAGTTCCTCGCGCGTGAAGGCGTCGAGCGCGCCGAAGGGCTCGTCGAGCATCATGATCTCGGGTTCATGGATCAGCGCGCGGCAGAGATTGGAACGCTGCTGCATGCCGCCCGACAGCTGCCAGGGATATTTCTCCGCAAAGCCGCCCAGGCCCACCGAGGCCAGCAGCGCCTTCGCCTTGGCGGCGTATTCGGCCTTGCGCGCGCGGAACTGCCGCTTGTGCGGCTCCACGACTTCCAGCGGCAGCAGCACGTTGTCGAGGGTCGTGCGCCAGGGCATCAGCGTCGGGTTCTGGAACGCCATCCCCACGCCCTTGATCGGGCGCACGACCTTGTCGCCATGGACGAGCACGTCGCCCGAGGTCGCCGGCAGCAGGCCGGTGACCAGCTTCATCAACGTCGACTTGCCGCAACCCGACGGGCCGACCACCGCGATGAACTCGCCCTTGCGGATCGACATCGTGGCATCGGCCAAGGCAAGCGTCGCGCCGTCGCCGCGCCCGTAGGCGAGGCTGACGGCGCGCAGCTCGACCAGCGGATCGGCGCTCGCAGCCGTGGTCACGGGGCGATCATCCGCTCCGCCTTCGGGGGCAGGAACCGGCTGGTGAAGACCTTGTCCGGCTCGGGCGCGTTCGGCAGACCGAAAGCCTCGGCGACATCCTTAACCGAGCGCGCGAAACGCGCCGGATCGACGTCGCCCATGCCGTTCGCCCGCACCCAGGGGGTCATGACGTTCATGCGCAAGGACATGGCGAGGCGTTCGGCTTCGAGCGCCTCGTTGATCAGCGGGTCGCGCTTCTTCGCGGCGGCGATGCCGATAGCCGGGGTCGCGACCACCTCGCGCCAGGCCTTGGCCGTGGCGCGGATGAAGCCGGTCACGGCGGCCGGGTTCGCGGCCGCGAACTCGGGCGACACGATGACGCCGTTGCCGTAGACGTCCATGCCGGCATCGGAATAGGTCATTGCCACGATGTCGTCGATCCCGACATTGCGCGCCTTCAGGTCGAGGATCGACGAGAAGTAATGGCCCGAGATGAAATCGACCGATCCCTGCACCAGGCTCTGCTCGCGCAGCTGCGGGGTCAGATTGACGGACTCGACCTTGCTGCGGTCGATGCCGGTCTTCTTGGCGAAGGCCGGGAAGAGACGGAAGGAGGCGTCGAAGACGGGGGCGCCGAGCTTCTTGCCCTCGAGGTCCTTCGGGCCCTTGATGCCGCTCTTCTTGAGCGCGTAGACGCCGAACGGCGGGAAGTCATAGGCGATGAAGACGCAGAGGATCTCCTTGCCCGGGTTCTTCGCGTTGTACTCGATCAGCGAGTTCACGTCGGCGAAGCCCAGCTGGTAGGCACCGGTCGCGACGCGCTGCATCGCGCCCGCCGAGCCCTGGCCCGGATCCATCGTGACGTCGAGCCCCTCGGCCTTGTAGTAGCCCTTGTCGAGGGCGACCAGGAAGGGCGAGGTCGGACCCTGGAACACCCAGTCGAGGGTGAACTTGATCGCTGTCTGCGCCTGGGACGGGGCGGACCCCAGCATCAGGCCGGCGGCGAGGGCCACGCCCCCCAGCAGGCGTCGCGTGATCCTGTTCATCTTTGGCTCCTTTGCGGATTCGCGTTCGGCATCAGGGATGGCACGGCCGTCTTAGGGCCGTTCCGGCATCACAATCTGACGTAGCCACGCGGCATCGGCAAGGCGAATGATGAAAAAATTCGCTTATGGATCATAAGCTTAAAGATTGGGCGCAAGCGCCTGGATTCGCATCCTTCGTTGCCTGTTCCGCGGGCAGGAAGCCGAGCGCGGCGAGGGTGTCGCGCAGGGCGGCCGAGGCCAGCACCTCGCGGAAGGCGGCGACCGGCGCGCGCGCCGCGCGGCTCTCCGGAATGAAGAAATCGTAGTGTTCGTCGGCGAGGGACAGGAAGCCGAGTCCGTAGTCGCGCGCCACGGTCGCGATCGCGACGCCCCAGTCGGCGCGGCCCTGGGCGATCGCGGCGGCAACCGCATTGTGCGATTTCGGCTGGTTGGCGTAGCCCGCCGGCCGGGTGCCGGCGAGCAGGCCGTCGATCAGCATCCGCGTCCCCGAACCGGCGTTGCGGTTGACCATGAGGCAGCCCGGATCCGATGCCGCCGCGCGGATCGCCGACGGCCCGTCGCGGCCCGCGAATCGCGGGTCGCCGGCCCGGAAGACGACGCCCTGCGCGCGCCGCCACCCCGGCAACAGGATCAGGCCGGGCGCGAGGAATGCGCGGTTGTAGGCGCCGGTCGCCGGGTCCAGCAGATGCGCGGGGGCGATGTCGCACTCGCCGCGCCGGGCCGCCGCCAGACCGCCCAGGCTGCCCAGCGCCAGCACGCGCGCCCGCACGCCGCGCGCGGCCAGCGCGTCGAGCACCGCGTCGAGCCCGACGCAATGGCTGCCGGCGATGGTCAGATCGGGCAGGCGCGGCGCATCGCCGGCGATCAGCTGGACCGCGATTTCCCGGCCCGCCTCCGCGCCCTCGTCGAGCGCCGGGATGGCGAAGAACCCGTCGGCCTGGGAAAAGGCCGTGACGCTGCCCGATCCCTTGCCCAGCGGCACCGCCCGCATTCCGCCATCGTCGCGCGCGGCGAGCGACACCATCGCGTATTCGGTCCGGCCCAGCTCGCTGGGCAGGCGCATGGCGAGTTCGGCACGCACGCGGGTCTCCTCGCGCTGCGGCAGCCCGGCCATGGCGCGGATCACCGGCGCCACGAAGGCATGGAAGGTGAAGATCGCGCTGGTCGGGAAGCCGGGCAGGATCGCGACCGGCACGCGGCCGATGGCTGCGAGGCAGAGCGGCTTGCCCGGCTTCAGCGCCACCCCATGGACCAGGATCCCGGGTGCGCCGAGCCCGTCGAGGACCCGGTGGGACACGTCGCCGGCGCCCTTGCTGGTGCCGCCGGACATGACGACGATGTCGGCTGCGGCCAGCGCGCGGCGCAGCGCCGCTGCGAGGGTCGCCGCATCGTCGCGAAAGATCCCCAGCGGCAGCGGCGTGCCGCCGGCCTCGGCGACCGCGGCGCACAGGATCGCCGCATTGCTGTCGTTGATGCCGCCGGGCGGCAGCGCGGTCCCGGGCGGATGCAACTCGTCGCCCGTCGACAGCACCGCGACAAGCGGCCGCCGGACGACGTCGAGCGCGGCGATCCCGGCGGCGGCCAGCATGCCGATCTCGCGGCTGGAGACGACCGTGCCGGCGCGCAGCAGCGCCTCGCCGCGGGCGATGTCGCCGCCCGCGAAGCCGACGAACTGGCCCGGGGCGACCGGCCGCTTCAACAGCACCGCGGGCCCGTCTGGTCCGTCCTCGAACTCGGTGGTCTCGATCATCGCGACGGCGTCGGCCCCGCGCGGCAGCATGCCGCCGGTGGCGATCGCGGTGGCGCTGCCGGGCCCGACCTCGATCGACGGCGCGACGCCGCAGGCCAGGACCTCGCCGTTCAGACGCAGGCGCCGGGGCGTCGCGGCGCTGGCGCCGACGCTGTCGGCGGCGCGCAGCGCGAAGCCGTCGACCACGGCGCGATCGAAGGGCGGGGCATCGCAGGCCGCGTGGACCGTGGCCGCGACGACGCGACCGCGTGCGGCCTCCAGCCCGACGCGCTCGGCCGGCAGCGGGCGCAGGTCGAGCGCCGCCCGGAACCGGCGCCTCGCCTCGGCATCGTCGACCACGTCCAGGAACTGTTCCTGGCGCGCGGCACGCCGGATCCTGTCGAGCAGGTCGGCCGGCGGGAATGTCGGGTCCGTGGAGGCCATCGTCGTCTCAGATCGGCGCAAGGGGCAGCGTGGTTCCCGCCTCGTAGCCTTCCGCGCCGGCCGGCACCAGGACGAAGCCGTCGGCGGCCGTCAGGCTGGCGAGCGGCAGCGCGCCGACGGCGAGCGGCGTCGCGCCACCGTCGGCGTCGATCGCGAGGGCGGCAAGCTCGGCGATCCCGACCGCCGAGGCCAGCTTGCGCGCCAGACGAACGCGGCGCGCCGGGCGGGGGAGCGCGGCCGTCAGCGCGTCGAGGGCCGGTCGCGCCAGCACGACCCAGGCCGCGAGCGCATCCTCGGGGTTGCCCGGGACCAGCAGGACGGGGCAGGTGCCGACATGGCCGAAGCCCGCGCTGGTGCCCGGCCGCATGCCGATCCCGTGCACCATCAGCGCCCCGGCCGCTGCCAGCCCCGCGGCGCTGCGGTCCTGCGGGCCGTCGCCGGTGCCGCCGCCCAGCAGCAGCAGGTCATGGTGGGGCGATGCCGCACGCAGACCGGCGGCGATGGCGTCCTGCCGGTCCGGTAATGCGGCCAGCGCCGTGAATTCGGCACCCGCCCGCGCGGCGAACGCGGCCAGCATGGGGCCCGTCCGGTCGCGTGCCGGGGTTGCCACGATCTCGTCCCCGACGGCGATCCAGCCGATGCGCACGACGCGCAGGGGGATCTCGCCGAGCCCCCAATGCGCGAGCACGGCGAGATCGGTCGCGCGCAGGACGTCGCCGGCGGCACGCAGCGTCGCGCCCGCGCCGAAATCCTCGCCGGCACCGCGGGCGCCGTCGCCGGGCGCCGCGGCCTGGATCGCCTGCGCGATTCCGAATTCCCGGGCGATGTCGAAGGGACCGAGCACCGCGTCGGTGCCCTGGGGCAGGAGATCGCCGGTCGCCACGCCGTGTGGCGGGCCGGGCAGCGGCACCGGGGCCTGGGGCGACGCGCCGAAGGTGTCCTGCGCGGCCACCGCCCAGCCATCGCGGCGGGCCTGCGGCGCCGGGGGCAGGGGCGCGGCCGCGACCAGCGAACGGGCGAGGACCGCCTGCGGCCATGACGCGGCGTGGGCGGTCGCGACATGGCGCGGGGCGACAGGGCCTGGCAGGCATCGCGCCAGTGCCGCCAGAGCGGGTTCCAGCGCGGTCAGACGCCGCGGCGCCGCCGTGGCGCGGGGGTCGGGGGACGCTTCCTCCATGCGCCCAGATGTCGTTCGCGCGCGGCGCGTGTCCAGCCCGTTCGATGTGTCGCGCACGGACGCGCGGCTCAGAATCGCAGGCTGAGGCTCAAGGCGCCGAAGCGGCTGGCCTGGCCCTGGGTTTCGAATTCGCGCGCCCGCCAGACATGGACGAAGCTGGCCCGCAGATCGCCCCAGCCGATCGCGACGCCCGCCAGCGCATCATGCACGAACGGCCGGCTGTCGACGCGCGGGCCGTCGCGGAACATCGTGCCGTCGAGGAACATGTCGTGGGCGACCAGCCGTGCCTCGAAGCCGGCGAACGCATAGGCGCGCCATCCGCTGCCGCTGCGCGCCGGTCGCACGCCCGAAAGCGCGGGCCGGATCCGCGGCGGGCCCCAGTCGCCGTCCAGCCCGGTGCCGACCCGCAGCATCGCGCCTGCAGCGGCATAGGTGCCGACATTGCCGATCGCCGCCGCCGCGTGCGGCAGCAGGTCGGCACCCGCGGCGATCGAACCGGCCGGCGCGGCCGCGGCACCGGCCGGCAGCGGCAGCCGCCAGCCGCGTTCATAGATGGCCAGGACGCCGGGTTCGTCGCGGATCTGGCTGTCCCATCCGCGGGCCTGCGGGTAGCGGATCAGGTCGTGCCAGCGGTTCTGCACCTGCTCGCCCAGCGCGCCCGGGCCGGCGATGCCCAGGTTCAGTTCCAGCGTCTCGAGCGTCCCGGTCCCCCCGGGCGCGCCGTCGCGGACATTGACCAGGCCGAAGCTGGCGTAAAGCCAGCCGGCATAGGGACGGTCCTTCGGATCCGGCCGGACACGGCGCGTGTCCGCCGGCGTGTAGATGTTGTGGCCGATCGCCGCGCCGATCCGAAGCGCTCCCGGCTGCGTGGCGAAGCCCGGAAGCGAAGCGGCCAGCCGGTGGGCCCAGCCCATGCGGTCGTCCTGCGGGGCGACCGGGTCGGAAAGCCAGGTCAGGCGCATGCCGTTGCTGTAATGACCGTCGACGGTCACCCGGAATGCATACTCGTCGTTCTCGCTGACCGCGGTCAGCGCGCCGCGCCACGGCGCCGGTACCGGCGCGCGATCCGCGGCGCCGGCCAGCCCAGGCCAGAGGGCGGCCAGCGCCGCCAGCAGCCATGACCCGCCCGCCCGCGTCCGCGGCCCCGCCCGGCGCGTGTGGAAAGGATCCATCCCCCGACCATAGCCGCCGCCGGGTTCCGGGCGAAGCAGCGATGCGGATGGCGACGTCAGGCGTGTGGCGCGGCCGGCGAGGTCGCCGTCGCCCGAGACTTCTTGCCGACCCCGGGTCCGTGGGCGCTATCGTCCGCCGGTCCCCGCGTCGGGGAGGGAGAGGCCATGAAGCGCGGGCGGCGCGACGACGGGAGGACGGCGTGAGCGAGGCGTTGCTGTCGCCCGCGGAGTGGGAGGCGGTGCGGCTGAGCCTGTCGGTTTCGCTGCGCGCCATGGCGGTTTCGCTGCTGCCGGCGGTGTTGGTGGCGTGGCTGCTGGCGCGCGGGCGCTTTCCCGGGCGGACGCTGCTGGATGCGCTCGTGCATCTGCCCCTGGTCGTGCCGCCGGTGGTTGTCGGCTGGGCGCTGCTGATGCTGTTCGGCGTGCGCGGTCCGATCGGCGCCCCGCTGGCGGAGTGGTTCGGGATCCGGCTGGTCTTCACCAGCGAGGCGGCGGCGCTGGCGACCGCGGTCATGTCCTTCCCGCTGATCGTGCGCGCGGTGCGGCTGGGGATCGAGGCGGTCGACCCCGGCCTGGAGGCGGCGGCACGGACGCTCGGCGCCGGCCGGCTCGACACCTTCCTGACCGTGACGCTGCCGCTGATGTCGCCGGGCATCCTCGCCGGGGCGGTGGTGGCCTTCGCGGCCGGGCTGGGCGAGTTCGGCGCCGTGATCACCTTCGCCTCCAACATTCCCGGCGAGACCCAGACGCTGCCGCTGGCGATCTACACCGCCACCCAGACGCCGGGCGGCGATGCCACCGCAGCGAAACTGGCCGCCATCTCGTTCACGCTGGCGCTCGGCGGGCTGCTGCTGGCCGAGGCGATCGCGCGGCGAATGCACGTCCTGCTCGGCCGCGGCTGATGCTGTCGGTGGCCATCGCGCATCGCTTCGCCGAGGGCGGCTTCGCCCTCGATGTCGCGTTCGAGGTGCCGGCCACCGGGGTCACGGCGCTGTTCGGCCCATCGGGCTGCGGCAAGTCGACGATCCTGTCGGCCGTGGCGGGTCTGATGCGTCCGCAGGCGGGGCGGATCCGCCGGGCCGGGGAGGCGCTGTTCGACGCGGCTGCCGGGGTCTTCGTCCCGCCGGAGCGGCGGCGCTGCGGCGTGGTGTTCCAGGACGCGCGGCTCTTTCCCCATCTCAGCGTCGGCGCCAATCTGCGCTACGGCCTGTCGCGCGCGCCCGCCGGTGCCGCCGGTCCGGATTTCGACGAGGTCGTCGCCCTGCTGGGGCTGGAAGCGCTGCTCGGCCGGCGGCCGGGCCGGCTGTCCGGCGGCGAGCGCCAGCGCGTGGCCCTCGGCCGCGCCCTGCTGGCGCGGCCGCTGCTGCTGCTGATGGACGAGCCGCTGGCGGCGCTCGACCTGGCGCGCAAGACCGAGGTGCTGCCGTTCCTGGCGCGACTGCGCGCGCGGGCCGGGGTGCCCATCCTCTACGTCACCCATGCACTCGACGAGGTCGACGCCCTCGCCGACACCCTGGTGCTGCTCGAGGCGGGACGGGTCGTGGCCGCCGGTCCGGTCGAGGCCCTGGCCGCGCGCACCGATCTGCCGCTGGCGGCGCGCCGCGATGCGGGCGTGCTGATCGGCTGCGTCGTCGCCGGCCATGACCCGGCGCGCGGTCTCACGCGTCTCGACTTCGACGGCGGCTCCTTCCTGGTGACGCTGCGCCCGGAGACGGCGGCCGGCAGCGCCGGGCGCGTGCGCGTGCGGGCCCGCGACGTTTCGGTGGCGATCGCGCCGCCTGATGGTCTGTCGGTGCAGAACGTGCTGCCCGCGACCCTGGCCGGCATCCAGGCCGGGCCCTCGCCGCACGAGGTCTTCGTGCGCCTCGCCGTGGGCCCGACGATCCTGCTCGCGCGCGTCACCCGCGACAGCGTCGCGCGCCTCGCCCTGCGCCCCGGCCAGCCGGTCTGGGCGGTCGTCAAGGCCGCGGGCTTCGGCTTCGGAACCGCGCCGCCCTAGCGAGTGCGTCCGGCATCTGTCGCGCGGATCAGCGGCCCGAGGCCGCGATGTCCGCGCGCCGGTGGCCGCGTGGCGCCTCGGTGTTTCGTCCCCTGGCCCGGCGGCGATGCGAACCCGACGCCGTGCGGGTCAGCGACGCCGTTCCGGTCATCTCCAGTTTCGGCCGCGTCTGCGGACCTGGTCCAGTTCGACCTCCGAGAGCCCGCCGATGTTCGGGATCCTGAGTTTCTGCCCAGGCGAGATGACGTTGGGATTGCCGCCGATGATGGCCTTGTTCGCGTCGTAGATGACCGGCCACAGCAGCATCGGTTCCCGTTTCGACCTGTAGGTGTGCGAAGCGATGCTGGAGAGCGAGTCGCCACGCACCACCGTGTGGTGCTCCGCATCCTTCGGCGTCGCAGGGGCGCGTGTCGCGCCGGGGGGCGGCACGCCCGGGGTCGTTCCGGGCTGAAAGCCGGGGATCGGTTTCGTGTTGCTGAGGCCTGCATGCGGCCAGAAATATGTCGGCTGTCCATTGTACATGTTCTGGATGTCGAGATCGGCCCAGAAATTCCGGGGCTCCTTCGGGCGCGACGCGGCGGCCGTCCAGCTGTCCAGTTCCTCCAGACCGATCCGCGCCTTCTGATCGGTCAATCGGACATGGCCGCCGCGGACCTTGAACCAAGCGTTGGCGCGGGGCGCCATGACGGGCATCGTGGGCATCAGCAGGATGCCGGGATCGGCGGGTCTCACGTCGTCGACGTCGTTCTTGGCCGGGTCGGTCGACCGGCCCGGTTCGACCGGGAACGCGAAGAACACCCCCGGCTGGTCGGAGACGGCGGCCCATACCCGTCGCGAGGAGCGGTTTTCGACCCAACCGCGGGTCTTTGCGTCGGTCGTCTTCGGCTCTTCCCGTATTTCACCACTTTCCACGATGCGGCAAGTGCAGACCCACCGCAACCGGCCGCGTCGCCGGCGCCAGGCTGGCGTGGCCGTTGCGCCTCGTGGCACTGTGGGATCGATCGATGCCGCGGGCGCGCTTTCGTCCGCGGTCCCCTCGCGCGCGGAGAGCCCCGCATGACACCGACGCTGGCCGTCACCTTCGAACTGACCCAGGAGGGGCGGGACGTGATCGCCGGCGCGCTGGATGGCGCGGCCGGGATCATCTCTCTCGCCGGGCTCGACGATGCCGGGCGCGCCGATGCGCTGGCCGGGGCGCGGGTGGTGCTGTCCCGCAATCCGTCGCGCGAGCTGACGACCGGGGAGCGGGCGTTGCTGTCGCAGGCGGCGCTGATCCAGCTGATCCCGGCCGGCATCGACTTCATTCCGATCGGCGACCTGCCGGCGGGCGTGCCGGTGGCGAACAACGCCGGAGCCTATGCGCAGCCCATGGCCGAGCACGGGCTGGCGATGATCCTGGCGGCGGCCAAGCGCCTGCTGGCCGAGCATCGCGCGATGGAGGGCGGTGCGTTCAACCAGCAGATCCCCAACCGCATGGTCGCGGGCATGACCTGCGGCATTTTCGGCTTCGGGGCGATCGGCCGCGCCACGGCACGGCTGCTGCGTGGCTTCGGCGCCCATATCCGGGCCGTGAACCGCAGCGGGCGCAGCGACGAGCCGGTCGACTGGATCGGCACGACGACCCAGCTCGGCGCGCTGCTGCCCCTGTGCGACGTGCTGGTGATCGCCGCGCCGCTGACCCGCGCCACGCATGGGCTGCTGGGCGCACGCGAGCTGGCGGCGATGAAGCCGGATGCGATCCTGGTCAATCTCGCGCGCGGCGAGATCATCGACGAGGCGGCGCTGTTCGCGCATCTGCGGGCCCATCCGCGCTTCACCGCCTGCATCGACGCATGGTGGGTGGAGCCGGTGCGCCACGGCATGTTCCGCATGGATCAGCCATTCCTGTCTTTGCCCAACGTCATCGCCTCGCCGCACAATTCCGCCTCGGTGCCGGACACGCTGCCGGCCGCGCTGCGCAGCGCCGCGCTCAACTGCCGGCGCGCGCTGCTGGGCGAACCGGTGCTCAACATCGTGGGACCGGAGGACCGGTATCTGTGAGCGACCCGGCGCCACGAACGGCGCGGCGGGTCAGGATCCAGGTTTCGGCGGCTCGCCCTTGGCGCCGGGCTTGGTCCGGACTGTCATGCGCCAGGGTCCCTTGACGATCTGCGCCGGGCCGCGCGGCTCCTCGTCCTCGTCGGGCGGGTATCCGGAGAGGATGGCCTCCCAGCGCCTCGCGATGGCAGCGTCCCGGCGTTCCAGCTGCAGCTGCCGTTTCCCGATCGCCGCGTACCAGGCCGCGTCGTCGGCAAAGGCCTCGCGGTCCGGCGGCACGAGTCGTGGCCGGTCGACGACGTTTTCCTGGATGAATCGCTCGATCGCACGGCGCAACGCCGTCTTGCCGCGCCCGCCGACCCCGACGCTGGCTGCGATGCGCGCGGCGTGATGCGCCTTGGGGCGACCGAGGGACTCCCACAGATGCGTCGCCGCCATCAGCAGGCCGGCGGCACCATGGTCGTCGCGCAGCGCGATCAGGAAGCCCCGGCGGCCCTCCGCCGTCGACAGCCGGTACTCGTCGAGCGGCAGCGGGGCGGGACCTCGTCGAAGCGGGGCCCCGCCTCCGGCTTCGGTTCGGCGTCCGCCGGCTCGGGCGGCGCGGCCATGGCCCGCGATGCGTCCTCCGGATCGGCGTCGCCATCGAGAAGGAAGGCATCGGCGTCCTTCGGCACGAAATGCCGCAGCTTCTCCAGCATCTCGCGTGCCTGGCGCAATTCGCTTTCCAGCTCGACGCGTCGTGCGCGCGTGACCTGGTGGCGGGCGAGCCCCACGAGGACGGCGCAGATCCGCCCGCGCCGCTCGATGCCGATCGGCTCGGACTGCGCTTCGTCGAGCAGCCGGTCGAAATCGACCTTCGCGTCGGTGATGTGATGGCGTCGCATGGCGCCCAATCTTCACCGCCGGGGCCTTCCGTCGCGCGGATCGAACGGCGCGGGGGCCAGGATGCTGGCGCCCGCGCGTCGCAGCCGCCATGCTCAGCGACGTGACCCTGGAAACGATCTTCCGAATCCTGGCGCTCAGCGTCGCGCTGGCGGGCGCCGAAACGCTCCATGGAATCCTCCGCATGACCGTCGTGGCGCCGCGCCTTGGCGCGACGCGGGCCGTCAGGCTGGCGGCGTTCTCGGGCACCGCGCTCGCCTTCGCGGTCTGCTGGGTCATGGTGCCGCCGATCGGGCTCGCGGGCGGCGGCGCGCATCTGGCGCTCGGGGTCTGGCTGGCGCTGTTCATGGCCGGCTACGACATCGCCCTCGGACGTTTCCTGCTGCGGCGGCCATGGGCGGTCGTGATGCGCGACTTCGACCCGCGCGGCGGCAACCTGCTGGCCTTTGCGCTGGCGGCGCTCGCCTGCCTGCCGTGGCTCGTCTTCGCGCTGCGCTGACGCCGCGGCCGATGGATGCTTTCGCCGGTGTCGGGGATTTGTTAAGTAGCGGGCCAGTCGAAGCGTTCCCCTCGGGAGGAAAGAAATGAACGTCACGCTCAACCGTCGTCCCTTCATGCGCGGTCTGGGGGCCGCCGTGCTGTCCGGTGCCGCCGCCTCGCGCGCCGCCGCGCAGGCGCCGATCACGTTGCGCATGTCGACGCCCGCCACGCCGACCGACCAGCGCTCGGTCGCGCTGGCCGAGGTCTTCGGCCCGGCGGTCAAGGATTTCGCGACCTACCAGCCGCACTACAACTCGACCCTGTTCAAGCAGGGCACCGAGCTGGAGGCGATCGCACGCGGCAACCTGGAAATGTCGATCACCTCGGCGCAGGAACTGGCGACGATCTTCCCGCAATGGTCGATCTTCACCGCCGGCTATCTGCTGCGCGACGCCGACCACCAGAAGAAGGTGTTCGCCAGCCCGATCATGGACGAGCTCAAGAAGCCCGTGGAAGACCGGCTCGGCGTCAAGCTTCTGTCGGTGATGTATCTCGGCCGCCGCCAGCTCAATCTTCGCACCGAGAAGGAGATCCGCCGTCCGGAGGATCTCGCCGGGCTCAAGCTGCGCATGCCGAACACCGAGGCGTGGCTGTTCCTCGGCACGGCGCTCGGCGCCAATCCCCTGCCGCTGGCCTTCACCGAGATCTACACCGCGCTGCAGACCGGCGCCGTCGACGGTCAGGACAATCCGCTGCCGACCAACCGGGACTCCAAGTTCTACGAGGTCACCAAGCAGATCGTGCTGACCAGCCACCTGGTCGACCAGAACTACATCGCGTTCTCCAAGCGGGTCTGGGATCGCCTGACCCCGGCCCAGCGCGAGATCGTGCAGAAGGCCGCGGACGACGCGTCCGAACTCGGCCGCCAGCGCCAGCTCAAGCTCGAGGCCGAACTGGAGGCCTATTTCAAGGAACGCGGCCTGAAGGTCTACGCGCCCGACGTCGAAGCGTTCCGCACCCGGGTCCAGCGCATGTACCTGGAGTCGCGGTTCGCTCGCGACTGGCCCGCGGGCATGGTCGAGAAGATCAACGCGATCCGGTAACGCCCCAGTCCAGGGCTGCGCCCCGCCGTTCCGTGCCGGCGGGGCGCTTCAACACGGAGATCGGCCTTGCGCGCGATCGCCCGCTGGCTCCAGTCGAGGGCCGAGAACTTCGCCGTATTCCTGATGTCCGCGATGTTCGCGGCCTTCGTCATCCAGGTGTTCATGCGCTATGCGGTCAACCGGCCGGTGGCGTGGACACTGGAGGTCTGCCTGACCGCCTGGCTCTGGCTGGTCCTTTGGGGCGGCGCCTTCGTCGTCAAGGACCGCGACCACGTGAAGTTCGACATCGTCTATGTCGCGATGCGCGAGCGCGGCCGTCGCGTGCTGGCCCTGGTCTCGGCCTTGGCGATCCTGGCGGGGTTCGTGGTCTCCCTGCCGGGCGCGCTGGACTACATCACCTTCTATTCGCTGAAGTCGAGCGTCAGCCTGCGCATCAGGCTGGACATCGTCTTCAGCGTCTATGCGATCTTCGCGGTGGCGGTCATCGTTCGCTACGCTTGGCGCGTCGCCGCCCTGGTGCGCGGCGTGCCGACCGCGGTCCTCGACGGGGAGCCCCGGACTTGAGCCTCGCCTTCGCCGTCACGCTTTTCGCGATGTTCGGGCTCGCGGCGCTCGGCACGCCGATCTCGCTCAGCATGATGACCGCGGCCGTGGCCTATCTGCTGGTCAAGGGCCAGGATCTGGGCCTCGCCGCCGAGCAGATCATCCAGGGCCTCTACGACAGCTTCGTGATCCTGGCGGTGCCGCTGTTCATCATCGCCGCCAACATCATGAATTCCGGGTCGATCACGACCCGGCTCAACGATTTCTGCGTGGCGCTGGTGGGGCGCTTCCGCGGCGGCCTCGGCCATGTGAACATCGTCGTCAGCATCATCTTCTCGGGCATGTCGGGATCGGCGGTCGCCGACGCCGCCGGCACGGGCAAGATCTCGATCGACCTGATGACCAAGAACAACCGCTACACGCCCGGCTATGCGGCGGCGATCACGGCGGCATCGGCGGTCATCGGTCCGATCATCCCGCCCTCCATCCCGATGGTGCTCTACGCGCTCGTGTCGGACACCTCGGTCGGCTACCTGTTCATCGGCGGGGCCATCCCCGGACTGCTGATCGGCGCCGTGCTGATGGCCTACAACCACTGGATCGCCGTCCGGCGCGGCTTTCCGGTCGACGAGAAGGTGCCGCTGGCCCGGATCCCCCGCACGACGCTGCGTGCCTTTCCGGTGCTGCTGATGCCGTTCATCCTGCTCTACGGGATCTATGGCGGCATCGCGACGCCGACCGAGGCGGCGGCCATGGCGGCGACCTATGCCTTGCTGCTCGCCGCGTTCTTCTATCGCGAGTTGACCTGGCGCGGGCTGTACAACGTCCTGCTGGACAGCACGCGGTCTTCGGCATCGGTGGGGCTGCTGATCGGCGGCGCGCTGATCTTCAACTACATCGTGGCCAGCGAGAACATCCCGGGCACGGTGTCGGCCTGGCTGACGGGGATCGACATCTCGCCGCTCGCGTTCCTGATCTCGGTCAACCTGCTGCTGCTCGTCCTGGGCTGCCTGCTCGACGCCAGCACGATCATTCTCGTGATCCTTCCTCTGTTCGTGCCGACCTGCAAGGCGCTTGGCATCGACCTCGTCCATTTCGGCGTCGTCACAATCGTCAACGCCATGATCGGTCTGATCACGCCGCCCTACGGGGTGCTGCTGTTCGTCACCAACGCCGTCACCGGCATCCCGCTGCGCGCGATGATCGCGGAGATCTGGGGCTTCATCGCCGTGCTGATCGTCGCCCTGTTCGCGATGATCCTGTTCCCGGACATCGTGCTCTGGCTGCCGCGGATGTTCGGCTACCAGGGCGGCTGACGCGTCCGGCTCGCAGCCTCCTGGCGCGTGTCTGCGCAGCCGGTCATCATCGCGCCGCAAGAGACTGGGATCACCGGCATGGCCATCCGCATCGGCATCAATCCGATCACCTGGAGCAACGACGACCTGCCCGAGCTGGGCGGCGACACGCCGCTCGAGACCTGTCTGGCCGAGACGCGGCTTGCCGGATATGCCGGCACCGAGATGGGCGGGAAGTTCCCGAACCGCACCGAGGCGCTGAAGCCCGTCCTGGCGCGCCACGGGCTCGCCTTCGTGTCGGGCTGGTACAGCGCGCGGCTGCTGGCGCGCGACGCCGCCGCCGAGATCGCGGCGATGGCGGGCCATCTCGACCTGATGGCCGGGATGGGCTGTCCGGTGATGGTGTTCGCCGAGGGGACGGGATCGGTGCAGGGCGATCGCAGCCGCGCGGCGAACGACCGGCCCCTTGTGCCGGCGGATTTCTGGCCCGAATATGCGCGCCGGGTCGAGGCGGTCGCGATGCACATGGCGTCGCGCGGCGTGCGGATGGCGTTCCACCACCACATGGGCACGGCGATCCAGGACGGGGACGACATCGACCGGCTGCTGGCGGCCACGGGGCCGGCGGTCGGCCTGCTGCTCGACACCGGTCATGCCACCTATGCCGGAATCGATCCGCTGGCGCTGGCGCAGCGTCATGGGTCGCGGATCGTCCATGTGCATTGCAAGGATGTCCGCCGCAAGGTGCTGGAGGAGTCGATCGCCGCCGGCCGGTCCTTCCTCGATGCCGTGCTTGCCGGCGTCTTCACGGTGCCCGGCGACGGCGATGTCGACTTCCTGCCGGTGCTGCGGACGCTGCGCGCGTCCGGCTATGCCGGCTGGCTGGTCGTCGAAGCGGAGCAGGATCCGGCCAAGGCGCACCCGCTGACCTATGCGCGTCTCGGTCACGCGACGATCATGCGGCTCGCCGGGAGCGCGGGCTTCGAGATCGCCGCGAGCTGAGCGGCCCGGCGACGCGCGGCGCCATCGCGATGTCGTGGCCGGCGGCAGGGATCCATCCGGATCGCGCGCGGCTGGAAGTCCTGCTCGGGCTGGCGCCGCATGTCCCGGCGCGGCGCCACATCCATGCGCTCGGCGCCGAGGACCGGCCGGGCTACCGCCTCGAGCGGCTGACGATCGACGGCATTCCCGCGCTGCTGACGCGACCGCCGGCGGGCGCGGCGCCGGTGGCCGCAGCCCTCTACATCCATGCCCATGGCGGTCGCTACGACATCGGCAAGCAGGAACTCGTCGACGGCCGCGCCAGCCTGCAGTCGCCGCCCTATGCCGAGGCGCTCGCGCGGATCGGCGTCGCCGCGCTGTGCCTCGACCTGCCCTGTTTCGGCGCGCGCGCCGATCTGCAGGAAGGAGCGCTCGCGAAACGCCGCCTCTGGGAAGGCGGGACGCTGTTCGGCGACATGCTGCGCGATCTGCAGACCGGGCTCGATGCGCTCGACATGATCGAGGGGATCGGTCGCCGTCGCGTCGCGGCGCTCGGCCTGTCGATGGGGGCGACGCTGGCCTATTGGCTGGCGGCGCTGGACGATCGTGTGTCGGCGCTGGCCCATCTGTGCTGCTTCGCCGATCTCGCGACCCTGGTCGCCGGTGGCGGCCACCATCTGCACGGGCCCTACATGACCGTTCCCGGTCTGCTGCCGGCCTTCTCCACCGGGACGATCGCCGGGCTCGCGGCCCCGCGGCCCCAGCTCTGCTGCGTCGGGCTCGACGATCCCCTGACGCCGCCCGCGGCCGTCGCCCGCGGCGCTGCCGATGCGGCGGCTGCCTATGCGGCCGCGGGCGCTCCGGAAGCCTGGACGCTGCTGGCCGAACCCGGCGTCGGTCATCGCGAGACCCCGGCGATGCGCGCGGCGGTGCTGGCGTTTCTCGGCCGGTGGCGGGACGCGCCGGCATGTCCGGATTGGAATTGACAGACCTGGACGCCGAAAGGACTATCGGCGAAAGCCGTCTTCCGATGGAAGTCCGGCACGAAGACAAGCTCAACCGGCCCAGCCCGGCTCCATGGAGGAAATCACATGACGGTCATGCGTAGCATTTCGACGGCGATGAAGGCGGCCGCCATCTCGCTGACGGCGATCGTCGCGGCCGGCACGGCCAGCGCCGCGAACCTGACGATCATGCTGAGCCAGAACGACAATCAGGCAGCGGCGCTCGAGGCGCTGCTGCGCAGGTACAAGCAGGTCGCGCCCCACGTGAACGTGACGCTGAACGTGGTCGGCTTCAACGTCATCCGCGACCAGCTCAAGGGTCAGCTGGAGGCCGGTGTCGGCCCCGACATCGCGCTCGTCGTCGATCTTGGCGGCCTCAACCCGTTCTATGTCGATCTGACGCCGCATGTGAACGTCGCGGAATGGGAAGCGAATTACGGCGCCGTCCTGCCCTGGTATCGCGCCGGCAAGCCCAACGGCATCTTCGCCTTCCATTCCGAGCTCACCGTCACCGGGCCGTTCGTCAATCTGACGAAGTTCGAGGATGCCGGGGTCAAGCTGCCGCCCCCCGGCGCGACCTGGGACGACTGGGCCGAAGCCACCCGCGCGGTCAAGCGGGCCACGCGTTCCTATGCCGGCATGGTGATGGACCGGTCGGGCCACCGTTTCGCCGGACCGGCGATGTCCTACGGCGCCGCCTATTTCGACGCCAGCGGCAGCCTCGCCGTCGATGCCGGTTTCCGCAGCTTCGCCGAGCGGATGGTCGCCTGGCACAAGGAAGGCCTGATGCCGGCCGATATCTGGCCTGCCGTTTCGGGTGCCACCTATGCCAACGGCAACGACATGTTCGCCGCCGGCGAGGTGCCGTTCCACATGGCCGGGTCCTGGAACGTCGGGAGCGTCGACCGCATCGTCGGCGACAAGTTCGACTGGGCGGCCGTGCCCGTGCCCTGCGGTCCGTCGGGCTGCGGCGTGATGCCGGGCGGCGCCGGCTTCGTGGCGTTCAAGCATTCGGCCAATGCCCAGGAAGCGGCCAAGCTGGTCGCCTGGCTGGGATCGACCGACGTCGCGCGGGAATGGTATGGCCGCACCGGGGCGATTCCTGCCCACGCCAAGCTTCAGGCCGAGGGGATCGACTACACCGCCCACGGCCTCAGCCCGAAGATCTCGAAGGCGCTGAACGTCTTCGTCGCCGGCGCGGCGAAGGCCCAGGCCCAGACCCCGCAGGCCTTCCGCCTCCAGGGCCATCAGTTCGGCTTCGTGATGTACAACGCGACCGTCCAGTTCCTGGCTGCCGTCATGAACAACCGCATGACGATGGACGACGCGATGGCGCGGATCGCCGAGGAACTGAAGACCAAGGCACGCTGAGTTCAGATGCCGCGCGCGGGCAGGGGGTTCGTCCCCCTGTCCGTCCGCCGTCGCATTGCGGAAGCCTGACATGTCGGCGGCGGCGATCCTCCTCTTCTCGATCCTCGGTTTCTGGGCTGTCGGCGGTTCGGTCTGGCTGCTGACGCGACGGCGCTATCGCCTGTCCCAGGCGCCGCAATTCGCGATGGACCTGCTGGGGTTTCCGGTCGAACTGGCGCAGAGCCTGTTTGGCCGCGGCGGGGTTCCCTACGCGTTCCTGCTGCCGAACATGCTGATCTTCGGGCTCTTCACCTTCCTGCCCGTGATCCTCAATTTCTATGTCTCGCTGACCGGCGGTTCGTCGGTCTCCGTCTTCGACCGGCCCTTCGTCGGATGGGACAATTACCGCGAGATCTTCGCCTGCCGCAGCATTCTCGACCCGTCCAGCTGCCGAAACGCGGGCTACAATTTCTGGGCCAGCCTGGGCAACACGCTCTGGTTCGTGCTGTTCCAGGTGCCGGTACTGGTCTTCTTCGCGCTGATCACCGCGCTGGTGGTCAACCGGGCGATGGCCGGCCGGGGGTTCTGGCGGGCGATGTTCTTCTACCCGGTCATGCTGTCCCCCGTGGTCATCGCGAATGTCTGGAAGTGGAGCCTGCACCGCCGCGGCATCCTCAACGAAAGCCTCGCGGCCGGTGCAAAGGGCATGACGGCCCTCGCGGGGATGTCGGGCTTCAACCTGTCGATGGCCGTGCTGTTCGGGGTGCTGCTGCTCGTGTCCATCGAGCGCACGATCCGCGCCGGACGCACCGCGTCGCTGGCCTGGGGCGGCGTCGCCGGCGGCGTCTTCGTGCTGCTCGCCCTCTGGGCCGATCCGTTGCGCACGCTCGGCTTCGGCAGCATCCTGCCCGCGGCGGCGCTGGCGGCTTGCTGGCTTTGGCTGGTGGCGCGCGACAGCCCTTGGGTGCGGAGCGCGGCGCTGGCGCTGTCGGCGGCCAGCGTGACCCTGCTGCTGCTGGTCCAGTTCGACGCGGTCTTCGATCTCTCGGGGTTCCGCCCGATCAACTGGCTGGTCACGCCGAACACCGGCTGGCCCTTCTTCTGGGTCGTGTTCGTCTTCTGCTGGGCGCATATGGGTTTCTACATGCTGATCCTGCTGGCCGGACTGCAGGCGATCCCGAAGGATCTCTACGAGGCCGCGGAGATGGACGGCACGACCCCGGTGCGCATCTTCTTCCGGATCACCCTGCCGCTGCTGATGCCGACGCTGACCGTGGTGCTGATCCTGTCGCTGATCCGCTCCTTCCAGGTCTTCGACGACGTCTACCTGCTGACCGGGGGCGGCCCCGGACGCGAGACCTTCATGATCGTGCAGAACATCTTCGAGGGCGCCTTCGCCGGCACGTCGCCGCTCTACGGGCTCGCCGCGGCCGGATCGGTGCTGATGGCCATCATCATCGCGGCGTTCACGGCCGTGCAGCTCGTCCTGACCCGCAAGCGTTCCGGGATCTGAGCCATGGCTGCCGCAGCACCTGCCGGCTTCTCGCTGGCTCGCTTCCTGACCCGCACCGCGGGCCGGCGCGACGGATCGGGCGGGATCGGGATCACCGACCTGCTGGCCTATGCCTATCTCGCCCTCGGCGTCCTCGTGATCCTGCTTCCGGTGCTGTGGACGGTCGTGTCGTCGTTCAAGCCGCGCGAGCAGATCGAGGTCTTCGATACCCGCGTCCTGCCCTACCAGCAGCTGACCGAACAGATCGGCGGCCGCAACCGGCCGCTCTATCGCTGGGACGACCCGGCCACCGACAACGGGGCGGTGCTTGTCTTCAAGCGCGGGCCGACGCGCGCCATCACCGAGGTCAGCCGCGTCGACCGGCCCGACCAGGTGCTGCGCGCCCCGCGCGCCGCGCTGATCCCGGCCGAGCGCATGCGGCTGGCGACCGAGAACTACCTCGCCCCGATCCTGGGTTCGGGCGATGCGCGACAGTTCACCTTCGTCCGCTACCTGACCAACACGGTCTTCGTCACCGTGGTGGCGACGCTCATCACGCTGCTCATCAACTCGATGGCCGCCTTCGCCCTGTCGAAGTACCGGTTCCGCGGCCAGATGACCTTCACGCTGCTGATCATCGCGACGCTGCTGATCCCGTCGACGATCATCCTGGTGTCGCTGTTCTTCGTCGTCTGGAGCCTGGGGATGTTCGGATCGCTCTGGGGGGTCATCATTCCGGCGGCGGCGACGCCCACCGGGGTCTTCCTGCTGCGCCAGTACATGCTGACCATCCCCGACGAACTGCTGGAGGCGGCGCGGATGGACGCGGCGTCGGAATGGAAGATCTACTGGCGCATCGTGCTGCCGCTGTCGCTGCCGGCGCTGTCGGTGCTGGCGATCCTGTCGGTGATCTGGCGCTGGAACGATTTCCTCTGGCCGCTGATCGTGCTGGTCTCCGACCCGCGGAACCACACGCTGCAGATCGGCCTGACCTCGTTCACGGGCGAGTTCAACACGGCGCACAACTTCATCCTCGCGATGACGGTCGTCTCGCTGCTGCCGGTGACGCTGGTCTTCGTCTGGCTGCAGCGCTTCATCACCACCGGAATCGCGACCACGGGTCTGAAATGACGGAGACGCGGATGACCACGCCCGCCCTGCGCCTCAGCAACATCCGAAAGTCGTTCGGGCCGGTCGACGTGATCCACGGCATCGACCTGGAGATCGCCGAGGGCGAATTCGTCGTCTTCGTCGGCCCGTCCGGCTGCGGCAAGTCGACCTTGCTGCGGCTGATCGCGGGGCTGGAGGACGCCAGCGCGGGCGACATCCATGTGGCGGGCCGCCGCGTGAACGACGTGCCTGCTTCCGAGCGCGGCCTGTCGATGGTGTTCCAGTCCTACGCGCTCTATCCGCACATGTCGGTGCGTTCGAACCTGTCCTTCGGGCTGGAGAACCTGCGCATGCCGCGGGCCGAGATCGTCCGGCGGGTCGACGCGGCGGCGCGGATGCTGCAGATCGACCAGCTGATGGATCGCCGGCCGGGCCAGCTTTCGGGCGGCCAGCGCCAGCGCGTGGCGATCGGCCGCGCGATCGTGCGCGAGCCGGTGATATTCCTGTTCGACGAACCGTTGTCCAATCTCGACGCCGAGCTCCGCGTCCAGATGCGGGTCGAGATCTCCCAGCTGCACGCGCAGCTGCGCAACACGATGATCTACGTGACCCACGACCAGGTCGAGGCGATGACCATGGCCGACCGCATCGTCGTGCTGCGCGGCGGGCGGATCGAGCAGGTGGGGCCGCCGCTCGAACTCTACAACCACCCCGTCAATCGCTTCGTCGCCGGGTTCATCGGCGCGCCGCAGATGAATTTTCTCGGCGGCGTCGTCGCAGGCGACGATGCGATCCGCCTGGATGCGGGGCCGGTCAAGAGCGTGCGCTTCGCCGAGCCCGTCGCGGCGGGCACGCGCGTCGTCGTGGGAATCCGCCCCGAATCGATCCGCGTCGCGCTGGACGGCGCCGGCGAGTTCCAGGGAACCGTGCGCAGCTTCGAGCAGCTCGGCGCGCTGACCTACATCTATGTCGTCCTGACCGATGGGGAGAAGCTGACCGTGCAGATCCCCGATCAGGTGCCGCTGTCGCGCGGCCAGTCGATCGGCATCACGCTGCCGCTCGCCGCCGTCCATGTCTTCCGCGAGGACGGCGGCGCCGGCATCGGGCTGGAGCGGGGGATCGCCGGGCGATGATCGGCTGCGCGCTGATCGGGCTGGGCATGGTGTCGCGGACCTATGCCGCGGCGCTCGCCGACCTCGCCGGCCAGGTCAGGCTGACCGGCGTCCACGCCCGGGGGGCGGCCGGCCGCGCGGCTTTCGCCGCCGCGCATCCCGGGCTGCCGGGCGCGGCGCGCGCCTATGGGTCCATCGCCGAGATCGCCGCCGATCCGGAGGTGGGTTTCGTCATCCTGGCGACGCCACCCAATGCGCGGCTCGACGCGCTGCGGATCCTGATGGGCGCGGGCAAGCCCGTCCTGATGGAAAAGCCGGTCGCGCGCAGCCTCGCCGAGGCCGAGACGGCGGCGCGCATCGCCGCCGGCGCCGGTGTCCCGCTCGGGATCGTGCTGCAGCACCGGGCGCGACCGGTCGCCGGTCTGCTGCGCCGGCGCATGGCGGAGATCGGCGCCGTGGAGGCGGTCGAGATCTTCGTGCCCTGGTGGCGCCCGCAATCCTATTACGACGAACCGGGCCGGGGCAGCTATGCGCGCGACGGCGGCGGCGTGCTGATCAGCCAGGCGATCCACACGCTCGATCTGGCGCTGTCCTTCACCGGACCCGTCGTGCAGGTCGCGGCGATGCTGGCGACCACGCGCCTGCATCGCATGGAGGCCGAGGATTGGGCGAGCGCCGGGCTGCGTTTCGCCAATGGCGCGGTGGGGAGCCTGTTGGCGACGACGGCGGCTCGCCCCGGACGGCCGGAAGGCTTCATCCTTCATGGTGCCGGGGGATCCGCCGAGCTGGTGTCCGACAGCCTGCGCCTGACCTGGCACGACGGCCGTTCCGAGACGCTGGGCGTCAGCGCCGCGACCGGTTCCGGGGCCGATCCGATGGCCTTCACCCACGCCTGGCATCGCGACGTGATCGCCGATTTCGCCGCCGCCCTGCGCGAGGCGCGTCAGCCGATGGTTCCCGTCCAGTCGGCGCTGGCGGTCCACCGGCTCATCGACGCACTGGAACGATCGGCCCGCGAAGGCCGGACGCTCGCAACCTGAAAGGAAGCATCATGGCCAAGGGGCCGAAACTCGGCGTCGTCGGCATCGACCACGATCACATCTTCGGCATGCTCGGCAACATGCTGGCCGCCGGGGCCAGCATCGAGCGCTGGTGGTCCGAGGACAGCCCCACGGCGCGGCGCTTCGCCGAAACCTACGGCGCGCTGGAGCGCGTCGACGACCGTCGTCGCATCCTCGAGGATCGCGGCGTCGACATGATCCTGACCTCGGCCGTCGCCTCGCTGCGGGCGGGTTATGCGATCGAGGCCCTGGATCACGGCAAGGACGTGATGGCGGACAAGCCCGGCTGCACCACGCTCGGGCAGCTGGCGGCGCTGCGCGACGCGACGGCGCGCAACGGGCGGTTCTGGGTCGTCGACTTCTCCGAGCGCTTCGAGGTCCGCGCCGCCGCCAAGGCCGAGGAACTGGTCGCCGCGGGGGCTATCGGGCGCGTCGTGCAGACGCTTGGCATCGGGCCCCACCGGCAGCGGCTGGCGCAGCGGCCCGACTGGTTCTTCGACCGTCCGCGCTACGGCGGCATCCTGACCGACATCGGCAGCCACCAGGTGGACCAGTTCCTCCATTTCACCGGTTCGACCGATGTCGAGATCGTCCACGCCCTGGTCGAGAACACGACGCTGCCCGAACATCCCGGGCTGCAGGATTTCGGCGAGATGACGCTGAAGGGCGACAAGGGCCACGGCTATATCCGGGTCGACTGGTTCACGCCCGATGCGCTGCCCGTGTGGGGCGATGGCCGGCTGTTCCTTCTGGGCACCGAAGGCCATATCGAACTGCGCAAATACATCGATGTCGGCCGGTCCGCCGCCGGCGACCATCTGCATCTCGTCAACCGCACGCGCTGCGAGCATGTCGACTGCTCGGCGGTGGAACTGCATTTCTTCCCGCGGCTGTGCCAGGACATCCGCGACCGGACCGAGACCGCCGTGGCCCAGGCACACACCTTCCGCACCATGGAGATCGCGATCCGCGCCCAGATGCAGGCCGAGGGGATCGCGCCATGACCCGGCGCGTCGCGATCGTCGGTGCGGGCATCGGCGCCGAGCATCTGTCGGGCTATCTCGCCCTGCCGGATCGTTTCGCCGTCGCCGCGATCTGCGACCTCGACCTGGCGCGTGCCCGGCCGCTCGGCGAGCGGGCGGGCTGCCCGGTGATCGGGGACCATCGTGCGGTTCTCGCCGATCCCTCGATCGATCTGGTCGACATCTGCCTGCCGCCGCATCTGCATTTTCCGGTGGCGATCGAGGCCCTGGCGGCGGGCAAGCATGTCGTCTGCGAGAAGCCGCTGGTGTCCAGCCTGCGCGAGGCCGACGACCTGATCGCGGCTGCCGAACGGGCGGACCGCCGCGTCTTTCCGGTGTTCCAGTATCGCTACGGGCCCGGTTTCGCGCGCCTGGCGGCGCTGCAGGCGGCCGGCCTGACCGGCCAGGCGCAGGTCGCGACGCTGGAGACCCACTGGAACCGCCCGGCGTCCTATTACGCCGTTCCCTGGCGGGGAAAATGGGCGACCGAGCGGGGCGGCGCGGTGCTGGGGCACGCGATCCATATCCACGACCTGCTGACCATGGTGCTGGGTCCGGTCGCGAGCCTGCAGGCGGAACTCGGGACCCGCGTCAACGACATCGAAGTCGAGGATTGCGCCGCCATCGCGATCCGGATGCGTTCGGGCGCGCTGGTCACCTCGTCGATCACGCTGGGGGCCGCGGACGACACGTCGCGGCTGCGCTTCGTCTTCGCCGGATTGACCGCGCAGAGCGGATCGAAGCCCTATGCGCCGGCGCTGGATGCGTGGAGCTTCACCGCCCGCGCGCCGGTCGACCAGGCGCAGATCGACGCGGTCCTTGCCGGCGTGCCTGAAGCGCGCGGCGGCTTCGCCGGGTTCCTGGAGGCGGTCGCCGACGCGCTGGACGGCCGGGGCGGCCGCGAAGTGACGCTCGCCGACGGCCGCGCCAGCCTCGACTTCGTCACGGCCGTCTATCATGCGGCGCGCACCGGCACCAAGGTGGCGCTGCCGCTGGCGCCCGGCCACGCGCTCTACGGCGACTGGGTTCCGCCGCGCGCGGTCGCCGGATCCTGACCGCGGCGTCGCGCCGCGGCTCACTCGATGCGCGTGATCCGACCGTCCAGCGCCGGCGACGCGGGGCCGCCCAGCGCGCGGATATGCTCCACCAGCACGTCCTCCAGGTTCGGGCCGGCGTCGTAGGCGTTGCGCGCCTTGTCGCGGAACATCGCGTAGCCGTCGCCGCCCTTGCGCAGGAAATCGTTGGTCACCACCGTGTAGCTCGCGGCCGGATCGATCGGCGCGAAGCTGCCGTCGGCGCCGCGGATCTCGACCGACCGGATGCGGCCGCCCGCAGGCTTGCCCGGCTCGAAGCTGAAGCGCAGTCCCGCGACCTGCGGGAACCGGCCCGTGCCCTCGTTGCGGGGATTGTCGGCGCGGCCCACTCCCTGCTCGAGCGCGGCGACGATGTCGGCGCCGCTCAGGTCGAAGGTGGCGAGCATGTTCGAGAACGGCAGCACCTCGAGCACCTGGCCCAGCGTCACGGGTCCGGCGGGGATCGACGTGCGGATGCCGCCGCCGTTCTGGATCGCGACGCGCGCCCCGCGCGGCGCGGCCGCGCGCAGCATCGCGTCGGCGATGAGGTTGCCGAAATTGCACTCCCGGAACCGGCAATTGTCGCTGCTGCCGTCCAGCGGCACCGCCGCCACGCCGACCTGGCGGCCGCGAAGCTCGGCGATCGGCGCCGCCATGCGGTCGACCATCGCCTGGATCGCGGGGTCGCGCGCGACCTTGGCGTCCATCGCGATCGTGTCGCCCGTCCAGGACGTGGCGACGCCGGCGGCGTCGAACACGACCTGCAGATCGCCCAGGAACATGCCGCCGTAGAAGGCGTGGACGATCAGCGCCGGGGCGCCGGATGGCGTGCGCACGACGACCGGGTAGGGACCTTCCTTGCGCGGATCGGCGCCGTTGTGGAGCAGCGAATGGCTGTGCCCGCCGACGAAGATGTCGACGCCGTCGACCGCCGCCGCCAGGGCGGCGTCCTCGGCGGCGCCCACATGGGTCAGCGCCACGATCTTGTTGACGCCCGCCGCCTGCAGCGCGGCGACCTCCCGGCGCAGCGTCTGCGCATGCGCAAGGAAGCCGATCGTCGGCCCCGGGGACGAACTGACGGGGGTCTCGGCGGTGGTCAGGCCGATGATGCCGATGCGCTGTCCACCCACCTCGACGATGCGGCTGGAACTCCATCGTCCGGCCAGCCTTGGTTCGCGGGCGACGTCGACATTCGCGGAAACCACGGGGACGGAGAGACCGTCGAGGAAACGCGCCAGCTCGGCCGGGCCGTCGTCGAATTCGTGGTTGCCCAGGGTCATCGCGTCGTAGCCCAGGGCGTTCAGGAATGGCTTCACCGCGTCGGATTTCGACAGCGTGTAGAAGAGCGTTCCCTGGAAGACGTCGCCCGCGTCGAGAAGGATCGGATTCGGCCGGGCCGCGCGCAGTTCCCGGATCTTGGTCGCAAGCCGGGCATAGCCGCCCACGCAGCGATCCTGGGCGGCGTTCTGGGGCGTGCAGAAACTGCCCGTCGGCGCCACCTGGTCGACGCGGCTGTGGATGTCGTTGGTATGGAGGATCGACAGGGTGAAGTCCTGGGCCGCGGTCGGCGCGGCCGCGGCGAGGATGGCGAGCATCGCGCTCGCGGCCAGCATCTTCGGACGGATCATCGGCTCTTTGCTCCCATTTCCAGGCCGCGCCTGGCCGGTCCCGGGCGCGAGGCCTGAAGATAGCGGTTTCAAGTGACGTTTCCATGGCCGGTCCCGCGCGCCGCCGCAAGGCGGACTGGTCCTGGCGTCGCCGACCGGCCTGGGCTTGCGTCTGGGATCGCGGCGAGAGGGATGCGGAGCTCGCGGACTGCGGCGGCCATGCGCGTGCCATGGGTCGCGAGCACGGCGGCCTGGCCCTGG
>JBIKLI010000181.1:0-8669 GCA_044359885.1 Alphaproteobacteria bacterium
ACGCAGGGGCTGGCGTTGGGCGCGCTCGAACGCACGGGCAGGCGGAACCGCCTCGCCATCTGCGCGCCCGCCAGCGTCGCCTTCACGTATTCGGGCGTGCCGAAGGCGGGGGCGCCGCTGCGCATGTCGACGTTCGAGGTGAAGACGCCGAAGACGCAAGGCGCCCCGGGCCGCATCATCTGGCACAGGACGACGATCGCCAGGGCTTCGGCGGTGGACTGGGCCAGCGCCCCGGCCAGCGTGATCGGCGCCATCGCGCCCATCAGCGTGAAGGGCGTGATCGCCACGCACTGGCCGTGGCGCGCCAGGATCATGATGTTGTCGAGGATCTCCTCGTCGACGCGGCGCGGCGAGTTGACGTTGGTGATCGTCAGCAGGGTCGGACGCGCGGCCAGCGCCTCGACGGTCGTGCCATGTTCGATGGCGGACATGGCGAGGGCGTCGATCGCCTGCGGGACGCCGAGCCCGCGTGCGTTCCAGACGATGTCCGCCAATTCGATATGCGCGCGATAGGCCTCGAGATGGCGGAACGGCACGGGGATGTCGACCGGTTCGACCAGCATGCCGCCCTGCCAGTGCAGGATGCCCAGCGCCTCGCTGACGCGGATGATGTCGCGGAACGCCTCGAGATCGCCGTAGCGCCGGCCGCGCTGCGTGTCGCTGATGTGCGGCGCGCCGCCGACCGGACCGAAATTGACGACATCGCCGCCGACATGGAGGTCTCGGGCGGGATTGCGCGCGTGCAGGACGAAACGTTCCGGCGCATGGGCGAGGAACGCCTCGGCGACGTCGCGGCCGATGCGGACGATCTGCGTCTCCTCGTCCACCAGGCAGCCATGACGCCGGTAGGCGTCGCGCGCGGCGCGGCTGCGGATTTCCATTCCGGCCTCCTGCATGACCCGGAAGGCGGCATCTGCGATCCGCTCGACCTGTCCGGCGGAGAGCACTTCGACCGGGGCCCAGGGGTTGATCAGCCTGGGCAGCTGCGGACGCGTGTCGCCGCCGCCGCGCGCGGCGCGCGCGCGCGATCGACCGCGGCTGGGTGTCGGCGTGGTCGTGGCTTCCATCGGGCGTGACATCTCCTCTGGCATGGCGAAGCGGGCATGCTGGCGCCAACCGGCGGATTGCGCCAGCCCCGTGAGCATGGATCAGGCCGATCTTGTGGTCCGGGCCGTCGGGCGGTTAGGCTCCCTCGAAACCAGGGAGGTTTTCCATGACAGAGACGTTGCATCCCGTCGCGGTCGCCGCGGGCCGCGAAATGGCCGACGGAAGGCTCGACCGACGCGAATTCCTGCGTATCGCCACGCTGACCGGCGTCAGCGCCGCGGCTGCCTATTCGCTGGCAGGCCTGCCGATGCCAGCGCATGCGCAGGGTGCGCCGCGCAAGGGCGGCACGGTTCGCCTGGGCATGCGCGTCCAGGACCTTTCCAACCCTGCGACTTATTCCTGGATCGAGGCGGCCAACGCCGCCCGCCAGACCCTCGACTACCTGACCAACACGGGCGTCGACAACGTCACGCGGCCGAGCCTGATCTCGAAGTGGGAAGCGAGCCCCGACCTGAAGACCTGGCGGATGGAACTGCGTCGCGACGCGATGTGGCGCAAGGGCGGGCGGCCCTTCACGGCCGACGATGCGATCTGGAACCTGCGGCGCCTGCTCGACCCGGCGGTCGGATCGTCGACGGTGGGTCTGCTGCGCGCCTTCATCCTGGAGAATTTCGAACTCGACGAGATCGATCCGCGCACGCAGCGCAAGCGCGTCTCGGCGCGGCTCTGGGACGCCAGCGCCATCCGCAAGATCGACGACTTCACCTTCGAGATCAACGGCAAGATCCCGAACCTTGGTATCCCCGAGGCGCTGTACCATTACCCGGCCATGATGCTGGATCCGGCCGAAGGCGGCCGTTTCGCGGTCGGCTCGAACGGCACCGGCGCCTACGAGATGGTCGAACTCGAGGTCGGCAAGCGCGCCGTCTTCGTCGCGCGCCGCGACGGATACTGGGGCGGCGGCCCCTACATCGATCGCGTGGAAATCCTCGATCTCGGCGACGATTCCGCGGCCCAGGTCTCGGCCCTCGCTTCGCGCCAGGTCGACATGATCTATCAGGGCGCCGTATCGACGCTGCCGACGGTCGAGCGGCTGCCGAATGTCCAGGTCAACATGGTCGATACCGGCTACACCGCCGTCGCCCGCGTCCACCCGGTCAAGCCCTTCGACGACAAGCGGGTCCGTCAGGCGCTGCGGCACGCGACCGATACCGAGGCGGTTCTCAAGGTCGCGCATCGCGGGCTCGGCAAGCCGGGCGAGCATCACCATGTCTCGCCGGCGCATCCCGAATACGCGAATGTCGGCTTCATGAAGCGCGACGTCGCCCGGGCCCGGGCGCTGCTCGCGGAGGCCGGCTACCCAAACGGCATCGACACCGAGATCGCCTGCCGCCCGCAGCCGGACTGGGAACTGCTCGCCGTGCAGACGATGGTCGAGCAATGGCGCGAGGCCGGCATCCGGGTGAAGATCAACGTCATGCCGTCGGCCCAGTACTGGGACGTGTGGACGAAGGTGCCCTTCGGCTTCACGACATGGGCTCACCGGCCGCTCGGCGTCATGGTTCTCGGGCTCGCCTATCGCTCGGGGGCGGCCTGGAACGAGTCCAACTGGTCGAACAGGGATTTCGACGCGCTGCTCGCGGAGGCCGAGGGCTATCTCGACGTCGAGAAGCGCCGTGCGGTCATGGCCAAGCTGCAGCAGATCATGCTCGACGACGGTCCCGCCGTGGTTCCCGTCTGGCGTGCCGTGTTCAACTACACGGACAAGAAGATCAAGGGCTACAAGATCCACCCCTCGATCTACATCGACTTCGCGGGCCTCTGGCTCGAAGGCTGAGCGGAGGCGTCCAACGGGCGGCGCCGCGGGTCGGCTCCCGCGGCGCCGCCGCCTTTTCCGGTATCAGGACTCCAGGGAGACGGGCATGGGGCGCTACGCCGCCAGGCAGGTTGTCAACATCGTCCTGACGCTGCTTGCGGTCTCGTTCCTCGTCTTCGCGCTCAACGAAATGTCGCCGGGCGACGTCGCGCGCAAGCTGCTCGGACCTTACGCGACCCAGGAGCAGGTCGATCTGCTCAATCGCCAGATGGGCCTCGACCGGCCGCTTCTGGTCCGGTACGGCGAATACATCTGGAAGGTCGCCCAGGGCGACCTGGGCCAGTCGCTGGTCTACCGGCAGCCGGTCGCGACGGTCCTGTGGGACCGCCTTGGCAACACGCTGCTGCTCGCCGCGATCTGTTTCGCGGTGATCGTTCCCTTCTCCGTCCTGCTTGGCGTGCTTGCCGGCATGCGCGAGCGCAGCCCGCTCGACCGGGGCATCTCGGTGTTCTCGTCGGTCTGCGCGTCGATCCCCGAATTCGCGATGGGCGTGTTCCTGCTGGCGATCTTCGTCGTCTGGCTGGGCGTGCTGCCCGGAACCTCGCCGCTGCGCGCGACCGCCGAATGGCCGGTCTGGATGCAGTTCGTCCTGCCGGTGCTGGTCGTGACGCTCTACGACGCCGGCTACCTGATCTCGATGATCCGGGCCTCGATGGTCGAGACCATGCGCCAGCCGTTCGTGCGTACGGCCATTCTCAAGGGCATGCCGTTCCGGCGGGTGGTCACGCGCCATGCCATGCGAAACGCGCTGATCACGCCATTCACGGTCATCCTGCTGCAACTCAACTATCTCGTCTCCGGTCTTGTGGTCGTCGAGATGCTCTTCGCCTATCCGGGTTTCGGGCGGATGATGCTGGAGGCGGCGCTGGCCAAGGACATCGCGGTGGTCGAGGCCGGCGCGCTGGTCGCCGTCAGCGTCACGATGCTGACCCAGCTGTTCGGCGACATCGGCTACATGAAGCTGGACCCGAGGATCCGGGTATGAGGTTCAGGCCCTTCGCCTGGCTCGCGCTGCTGGGGCGCACGCGCGTCGGCGCGATCGGGGCCGGGATCGTGCTGTTCTGGGCGGCGCTTGCCGTTCTCGCGCCGTGGCTGGCGCCCTATCCGCCCAACAAGATCGATCCCGCGCTGATCGTCTATCCCTATCCCACGGCGCAGAACTGGCTCGGCGTCGACCATCTCGGTCGCGACATGCTCTCGCGTCTGATGTGGGGGGCGCGGACGGTGCTGACCGTGGCGCCGGCCGCCGTCCTGGGGGCCGCGGTGCTCGGCACCTTGCTGGGCCTGCTCGCGGGCTACAAGGGCGGCGCGGTCGACACGATCATCATGCGCGTCGGCGACACGCTGCTCGCCTTTCCCAAGATCATCCTCTACCTGATCATCATCGCGCGCTTCGGCGCGTCCGCCTTCAACATCATCGCGGTGATCACGATCACCCAGGCGCCGATCATCGCGCGGATCGTTCGGGCCGTGACGCTGGACGTCAAGAACAGGGACTACGTCGCCGCCGCCCGCATGCGCGGCGAGAGCACCTGGTTCATCCTGCTGACCGAAATCCTGCCCAACGCGCGCGGGCCGCTGATGGTCGATTTCTTCCTGCGGCTCGGCTACACGGTGATCGCGATCGGCGTGCTCGGCTTCCTCGGCGTCGGCCTGCCCCCGCCCGATCCCGACTGGGGCAGCATGATCAAGGAAACCTACGGGATGATCTTCGTGTGGCCGCACATGACGCTCATCCCGGCGATCGCCGTGTCGTCCCTGGTGATCGGCTTCAATTTCCTCGCCACCGGGCTGCGCGAGGCTTCCGAAGATGGCTGACATCCTGGCATTCGAAGGCGTCGGGATCGAGCATCGCGGCCGGCGCGGCATCTCGAGGATCCTCGACGACGTGACGCTGTCGATCGCGCCGGGCGAGGCGCTCGGTCTGGTCGGCGAGTCCGGATGCGGCAAGTCCACGGTGGCGCTGGCGGCGATGCGCTACCTGCCTCAGGGCATGCGGCTGACCGGGGGGCGCATCCTGTTCGACGGCAAGGATCTGGCGACCCTGCCGGAGCGCGAGCTCAGGGGCCTGCGTGGCAGCAAGATCGCGATGGTCTACCAGGACCCGATGTCGAGCCTGAACCCGGTGATGACGATCGGGCGCCAGCTGGCGGAGGTGCCGCTGCTGCATGGCGAGCGCGATCCGGCCCGCGCCCGGGCGCGCGCGATCGAGATGCTGGGCGAGGTCCGGTTGCCCGATGCGGCGGCGATGATGGATCGCTATCCCCATCAGCTGTCCGGCGGCCAGCAGCAGCGCGTGGTGATCGCCATGGCGCTGATGTCGGCGCCCGCGCTTCTGGTCATGGACGAGCCGACGACCGGTCTCGACGTCACGATCGAGGCTGCGATCCTCGAACTTGTCCGCGATCTGCGCGTCCGCTTCGGGACCTCGATCCTCTTCATCAGCCACAATCTCGGCACGGTGGCGCGGCTCTGCGACCGCGTCGGCGTGCTCTATGCCGGGCGGCTGGTCGAGCTGGGCGCGGCGCGCGACGTGTTCCGTCGCCCCGCGCATCCCTACACGCGCGGCCTGCTGGACGCGCTGCCAGACCTTGACCGGACAAGCGGCGCTGCACCGCTTGTGCCGATCCGCGGGACGCTGAGCGCGGAGGATCGCGCGCGCCCAGGCTGTGCCTTCGCGCCGCGCTGCGCCCATGCGGATCCGGCGCGCTGCGGTACCGGAACCGTCGCGCTGCGGCAGGTGGCGCCGGGCGGGATCCATGCGGCACGATGCGTTCGGCTCGCCGAACTGCCTCGCCGCGACGCGGCGCCGGCATCCGCGGCGGAGCCCGCCCATGCCGCGCAGGTCGCCGATGCCGCCGGGTCGCCGGTGCTGCTGGAGGCTCGGGGCGTGGGGAAGTGGTATGCGGTCGGCGGGGGACTGGCCGGCGGCAGCCGGCGCATCGTGCGTGCGCTGACCGACGTCTCGCTCGAGGCGCGCCGCGGGCGGACCCTCGCGATCGTGGGCGAATCGGGTTCCGGCAAGTCGACGCTGGCGCGCGTCGTCGCGGGGCTGGTCGGCGATGCGACGGGCGCGATGCGACTGGGCGACCGGCCGCTCGCAGGGCCCGTCGACACGCGGCCGGCGGATCTCGTGCGACGCGTCCAGATGGTCTTCCAGAACCCGGACTCGACCCTCAATCCCAGCCACAGCGTCGGTTTCGCGCTGATGCGACCGCTGCGGCGGCTGCGGGGGCTGTCCGCAGAGGCCGCCGCCGCGGAGGCGCGCCGCCTGATGATCCGGGTGCAGCTGCCGGTCGAGTTGCTCGACCGGCGTCCGGGCCAGCTGTCGGGCGGCCAGCGCCAGCGTGTCGCGATCGCCCGGGCGCTCGCGGGCGAGCCGGATCTGCTGATCGCCGACGAGCCGGTCTCGGCGCTCGACGTTTCGGTCCAGGCCGCGATCGTCAATCTGCTCGCGGACCTGCGTGCCGGCAGCGATCTGGCGCTGGTCCTGATCTCGCATGATCTGGCCCTGGTGAGGCACATGGCCGACCAGGTGGCGGTCATGTATCTCGGTCGGGTGGTCGAATACGGGCCGGCGGATCGGGTCTTCGCGCCGCCCCACCATCCCTATACGCAGGCGCTGCTGGCGGCGGCGCCACGGCCCGATCCCGACGCGCCGCCGCCCGCCGTCACGCTGTCCGGTTCGATGCCGAGCCCGACGGCCGAAATCCGCGGCTGCCCCTTCGCCAGCCGCTGCCCCGTCCGCCTCGGTGCCGTCTGCGACGAGGTCGCGCCGCCCGAGCGCGCGCTCGGCGACCTGCGCATCGCCTGCCACATCGACGTCGCGGCGCCGCCGACCGTTTCATCCTGAGGCGACCTCCGCGCCACGCATCATCCCGAGATATGCGGCTTCCAGGTCCCGGGCGAAGGCGGGCGCGTCGCAGAGCGGAGACAGGCGCATGCGTTCGCGCAGGCCGGCGCCCAGCGACACGATCCGCGCCGGATCATGAGCCAGTGTCACCGCGATCTCGACATACTCGTCGATGTCGCGTGCGACGAGTTCGTCGAGCCCGACCCGATGGAGGAGACTGGCACCGACCCTTGCGGCATGACGGTCGCCCGCGCAGGAGACAACCGGCACGCCCATCCAAAGCGCCTCGCAGGTCGTCGTCGTGCCGTTATAGGGGAGGCTGTCGAGGGCGATGTCGAGGCGCCGGTAGAGTTCGAGATGCGCGTGGCGGTCCGTCGTGGGAGGGATCGTCTCGAGCCTCGACGGATCGACGCCGCAGCTGGCGAAGCGCTCGCGGATGCGTTGCCGGGCCGCGTCGCTCGCCAGCCCCGCGGCCTTGAGAACGAGCCTCGCATCCGGAAGTCGCGCGAGGATCCGGCTCCAGGCATCGATCATCCCGGGACCAAGCTTGGACAGGGCGTTGAACGATCCGAGCGTGACCCCGCGCGAATCGGCTGTCGCGCAGGGCCGCGAACCGAGGCGCGGCGCATCCTCCGGGGGACGGTAGCAGAGAAAGCCGCGCGGAAGACGTACGAGGCGCTCGGTATGGAAGGCGTCCGTTGTTCCGGGCGGGTCGGCGATCGGGTCGGTGATCCGATAGTCGATCGTGTCCAGGCCGGTGGTGTTCGGATAGCCGATCCATGTCGCCTGGACCGATGCCGGCCGACGCTGGAACATGGCGAGGCGGTTGCCCCTCGTGTGGCCGGCGAGGTCGACCAGGATGTCGATGCCGTCGGCCATCACAAGCCTTGCCAAGCTGTCGTCGTCGATCGACGCCACGTCGCGCCAGAGCCGGGCGGCGGCACGCATGCGCCGCGTGGTCGCATCCGAAAGCGTTCCGCAATGGTAGCAGACCGCATGCACCACCTGCGGGTCGTGCGCGGCGAGGACCGCCTCGAGGAAATAGGCGACCGAGTGGGTATGCAGGTCCGGCGACACATAGCCGACGCGCAAAGGCCGTCCATGGGGCAGGGTCGGGGGCGGGTGTACGTGCGGCGGCGGCGCATGACGCGCGATCAGCCGGCCCATCGCGCGATGAACCACGGCAAGTTCGCTGGTGCCGACATGCTCGGCTCCGTTGAGCGTCATCAGCAGCGGCATCCGCGGCACCGCGCTCTCCGGCGCCAGGTCGCGCGCGGTCCGGAACGAAGCGAGGGCTTCCTCCTGGAAACCGGCTACGGAAAGCGCCGAGCCCAGGTTCGCATGCGCCTCGGCGAGCGCTGGCCGCAGCCGGATGGCCTCCCTGAAGGCGGCGATGGCGTCGTCGAGCCTTCCCATGTCCCTTAGGGCGTTGCCGCGGTTGACATGGAGTTCGGGCCAGTCCGGTTTCAGGGCGACGGCACGGTCGTAGCTGTCCAGCGCCTCCTTTGCGCGGTGCGCGGCGCGCAGCAGCGCGCCGCGGTTGAAATGCGGCCCGGGGACGTCGGGCCGCAGCGCGATCGCCCGATCGTAGCTGAGCAGGGCGTCGCGCCGGCGGCCCAGCGCAAGCAGAGCGTTGCCTCGATAATCGAGCGCCTGCGCATAGCCAGGGTCGAGCGCGATCGCGCGGTCGTAGCTGGCGACGGCGCGTTCGAAAGCGCCCATCGCCTTGAGCACGACGCCGAGATTGCAGTGGAACGCCGGCTCCGAGCCCGTTATCGCGATCGCGCGCTCGATCATGTCGACAGCCCGCGCATGGTGGCCCCGCTGATGGGCGGCAAGCCCGGCAAGATGGAGCGCCGTGGCGTTCTCCGGGTCTTCGGCGAGAGCCTGCTC
>JBIKLI010000182.1:0-8605 GCA_044359885.1 Alphaproteobacteria bacterium
CTGGGAATGATCGAGCCGGGCCGCGTGATCGGCATCACCCAGGAGATGTCGGGCATGCGCGGCGAAACGCAGGTGATCTCGCTGCGCCTCGTGATGTACTACCGGCCCGAACTGCATGGCCTGCGGATCGCGGACGACATCGACATCGAAGGCGCGCATCACGTGCGCGCCAGCCTGGTGCCGGCCGCCCTCTCGCTGTTCGGCGCAGCGAACATGATCGTCAACGCGACGCACGATGTGATCGGGGCGGCGCCCGGCCTGGTCAACATGCTCGACCTGACGATCGCCGGCACGCGCCGCGGCGGGTTCCGCTACGTCGTCGATCCCGCGTCGCGGCCGCGGCCGGGCGAGGTGCGGCTCGTCCGGCTGCCGGCCTGACGCGCGGCGGCGCCGTATCTTGCAAACCTGGGACGCCGCCCTCTTCCTCCAGGTCCTGACCTCGCCGCTGCTGGTCGCCGCGGCGTGGACGACCGTCTGGGTCGCCACGGTGGCGCAGGCGGCCGGCACGGCGATCGGCGTGCTCGTCGCCCCGATGATGATGTCGCGCGCGCGCCTGCCGCGGCTGGTCGCGTGGCTCTATCTCTGGGTGTTCCGGGGCACGCCGCTCCTGGCCCAGATCCTGTTCTTCTACGCCGTGCTGCCGCTCGTCGGCCTGCGCTTCGACGTCGTGACCACCGGATTGCTGGCGCTGTCGATCAACGAGGGCGCGCGCATGGCCGAGATCGTCCGCGGCGGCCTGCTCTCCGTACCGGCCGAGCAGCGCGAGGCGGCGACCGCGCTGGGCCTGCGACGGGTCCAGGCCTTCCTCCTCGTCGTGCTTCCGCAGGCGGCCCGGGCCATCGTGCCGCCGCTCGGCAACAACTACAGCTACATGATCAAGGCGACGTCGCTGCTGAGCGTGATCTCCTTCGCCGAGTTGCTGCGCACGTCCCAGCAGCTCGCCCAGTCGACGGCGCGTCCGCTGGAGATCTACGCCGCGGCCGCGCTCTGGTATCTCGCCATCGTCTCCGTGCTGACCCTGCTGCAGCGCCTGCTGGAGCGGCGGATGGCGCGCGCCGACACGCAACGGCGGACCACCCGCGCCGACGCATCGCCGCCGGATGCCGGCCGGCCGCGCGTCGCCGCGACGCTGCCCGGGCCGGCGGGATCGGCACCGCCGCTGATCGAGGCCCGCGGGCTGGTCCGCCGTCTGGGCGGCACGCTGGCCCTCGATGGCGCCGATCTCGACGTCCGGCGCGGAGAGGTGGTCGTCGTGATCGGGCCATCGGGCTCCGGCAAGTCGACCCTGCTGCGGTGCCTGAACCATCTGGAGACGCCGGACGCGGGCGTCGTGCGGCTGGACGGGGAGACGGTGGGCGTCGTCGCCGGCCCGGACGGCGCGATGCGCCCGCGCCCCGAGGCCGAGATCGACCGCCAGCGACGCCGTCTGGGCATGGTGTTCCAGCGCTTCCATCTGTTCGCGCATCTCACCGTGCTGCGCAACGTCGCGATCGGTCCCGAGCGCAGCCTGGGCCTGCCGCGCGCGGAAGCCGAGGCGCGCGCCCGCGGCCTGCTCGCCCGGCTCGGGCTCGCCGACAAGCTCGATGCGCGCCCGGCCGCGCTATCGGGCGGACAGCGCCAGCGTGTCGCGATCGCCCGCGCGCTCGCGATGGAACCGCTGGCCCTGCTGTTCGACGAACCGACCTCGGCCCTCGATCCGGAACTGGTCCAGGACGTCCTCGCCGCCATGCGCGGGCTGGCCGCGGCCGGGACGACGATGGTGGTCGTCACCCACGAGATCGGCTTCGCGCGCGCCGTCGCCGACCGTGTCGTGATGATGGAAGCCGGCCGCATCGTCGAAGCCGGGCCGCCGGACCGCATCCTGTCGGCCCCCACGGATCCGCGCACGCGGCGCTTCGTCGCCCAGCTCGGCTGAGGCCTCGCTCAGCCGAATCGCAGGCGCTGTCCCAGCCCCTTCGCGGCGGCCTTTTCGAGCATCGCGTGACCGAGCGCGATGTCGGAGAGCGAGAGCCCGCGATGCCAGAACAGGATCGTCTCATCGTCGCGCTCCCGGCCCGGCCGGAGACCGGCGACGACCTGCCCGAGTTCGGCATGGAACCGGCCCTCATGCAGTCTTCCGGCGTCGAACAGCGGCTTGAGCGCGCCGAAGCGGCCGGCCCGCGCCTGGCCGAAATCGTCCATCAGGAATTTGTCGGCGATGTCGGCGAGGCTGAGTTCCACCGCGCTGATCGTGCCGTAGGGCATCACCAGCGCGCCGCGCTTGATCCATTCCGTGCGCAGCAGGGGCTGCGGGGTCGTCAGACGCGAGGCCTCGACGACGATGTCGGCGTCGCGAACGCACGATTCCCAATCCTCAGTGACCATGATCCGCCGGCCGAGATCGCGTTCGAGCCGCGCCGCGAATTCCAGCCGGCTTTCCGGCCGTCGGGAATGGACCCTGATCTCGTCGAAGCGGAACAGCCGGTCGAGCAGCCGAACGTTCCAATAGGCCGTCCCGCGCGCGCCGACATGGCCGAGGATGCGCGAGTCGCGCCGCGCCAGATGCTTCGCGCCCAACGCCGTGACCGCCCCCGTGCGCATGTCGGTGATCGCGGAGGCGTCGATGATCGCCCGCGGCACGCCGATCCGGCGATCGAGCAGCAGCAGGATCGCCAGCTCCGACGGCAGATCGTGCAGGTAGTTGTCATGGAAATCCGAGACCACCTTGACGCCCGCCGCGTCGATGGGACCGCCCAGCGATCCGCGCAGCACGTTGAAATGGCCGTTGACCACGCCCGGCTCCAGATGCACGCGCGGCTCGATCACCGCCTCGCCGCGCCCCTGGCTGGCGAGCTGCGCCTCCACGGCGGCCAGGATCTCGTCGTCGCCCAGCGCGATCGCGTCGATGTCGAAGCGGTTGAGATAGGTGACGTAGAGCGGCGGCATCCGGTCGTATTCGTGCATCCTGTCCTCGGCGCGATCAGGGGGGAACGTAGAGCCCGAGCCGCTCGGCGAGCGCCCGGATCATACCATAGGTGAGATCGACCGCGGGCGTCGCCACGCCGGCGCGCCGGCCCAGTTCCGCGATGGCGCCGACCAGCGCGTCGATCTCGAGCGGCCGGCCGAAATCGACGTCGAGAAGGGTGGAGGTCCGGAACGGCGAGAGCGGCCCCTCGCGGTACTGCGCGACGCGCGCGGCGACGTCGACATCGACCCGCGCGCCGAGGGCTTCGGCCACCGCGACCGCCTCGCGCATGGCTGAGGCGCCGAAGGCGGCCATTGCGGGATCGGCATAGACGCGCCCGATCGGGGCGCGAACCAGCGCGCAGAGGGGATTGGTGGCGACGTTGCCGGAGAATTTGAGGGCGACATGGTCACGGATCCGCGCGCTCGCCTCGACGCGGCAGCCGGGCACGTCGAGGGCGGCGGCGACCGCCCCGATCCGCGCCGCCATGCCCGCGTCGGCAGCACCGATCACCAGACGTGCCGGCGCGTGCTGGGTCACGCGACCCGGCGCGTCGCGCTCGGCGGCCAGGAAGACGGCAGCACCGATGGTGCGCGCGGCGCCGACATGCGCCGCCAGTTCGCCGCGCGGATCGACGCTGCGCAGCCGTGCATCCCCGCCGGCGCCCGGCAGGCCGTGCAGATACCACCAGGGCACGCCGTTCACGGCGAACAGCGCGGCGCCGCCGGGCGCGAGCGCCGCGGCCAGATCGGCCGCCATGGCCGGCAGCGACTGTGCCTTGGCCGCCACGACCACCAGATCCTGGGGCCCGGCATCCGCGCCGCGATCGAAGACCGGCAGGCGCAACGTCACCGGTTCGGCCTGCGGATCGGCCCGGAAACGCAACCCCTCCGCGCGCAGCGCCGACGCGTTGGCGCCGCGAGCCACGATCGAGACCTCGCGGCCGGCCTGCGCCAGCCGCGCCGCGATCAGACCGCCGACGGCGCCCGCCCCATAGATGCAGATCCGCATCCGAACCTCCCGCTCGACCCCGACGGCCAGCGTCCGACCCCGTGCCCACCACGCTCGACACCGCCTGCGCCGCCCAAGGCATCGCCGGCGACGGCCGATTCGAGGCTTCGGCGCGCTGGCTCGCGCGCGAACCGTCCGGCGGCATGGATGAAGGACGAAGGGAGAATGGTGCCCAGGGCCGGAATCGAACCAGCGACACTGCGATTTTCAGTCGCATGCTCTACCAACTGAGCTACCTGGGCACGGTGCTCATCGCGCGATCGGCTTATAGACAAACCGCCCCGGCCTGTCCACCGCGCCGCGACGCCGCGACGCCCCGGGGGTCCCCGCCGGGCTCAGAGCATGGCGAGCGGGCTTGGACCCGACGGCGGCGGGAAGGCCGCGTCCAGATCCGCCAGATCGTCGGCCGTCAGCGTCAAATCGGCCGCACGCCGGTTCTCGCGCAGATGGGCGGTCCGCCCGGCCTTGGGGATCGCCATCACGCCGTCGCGCGACAGCAGCCAGGCCAGTGCGATCTGCGCGGCCGTGGCGTCGTGCCGGCGCGCCACGCGCTGCAAGGCCGGCGTCTTCAGGAACGCCCCCTGGCCCAGCGGCGTGTAGGCCATCAGCGGCACGCCGCGCTCGCGGCACCAGGGCAGCAGATCCCATTCGATGCCGCGCTCCGACAGGTTGTACAGGACCTGATCGGTCGCGAGCGCCGATCCGCCCGGCCGCGACCACACGCGGCCCGCGCCGCGCGCGTCGAAATTGCTGATGCCGAAGGCCAGGATCTTTCCCTGGTCGCGCAGCCGCAGGAACGACTCCAGCGTCTCGTCGATCGGCACCGAACCCGGCCAGTGCAGCAGATAGAGATCGAGGCGGTCGGTCCGCAGCCGCGCGAGGCTGCGTGCGCAGGCTTCTTCCATACGCTTGCGCGAGGCGTTCTGCGGGTAGCATTTCGAGACCAGGAACACCTCCTCGCGCCGTCCCGCGATGGCCTCGCCGACGATCGTCTCGACCGCGCCCTCGCCATACATTTCGGCGGTGTCGATCGCGGCCATGCCCAGATCGAGACCCAGCCGCAGCGAGGCGATCGCCTCCGCGCGGCCGGCGCCGCGTTCAGCCAGGTTCCAGGTCCCCTGCCCCAGCGCCGGCACGCGCCGGCCAGCGGGAAACTCGACCGTCTTCATCGTTTCGTCTCCCGCGCATCGGGGTCGCCATCGACCTCGTCGGGCACCGGCTCGCCGGGGATCCGGTAGGCCCCGACCAGCCAGCGCCGCAGATCGTCGTCCTTGCAGCGCACGGAGCAGAACGGCGCGGCCGCCGCGACCGACGGCCGCGAACAGATGGGGCAGAGCTTGCGTCCGGCACTCATTCGCGCGCCAAATCCTCGCCACGCCGCAATTCGAACAATCCGCCTCTGGTCCAGCCTAGCAATCCTACCCGGCGGCGGTCGATGGCAGTCGACGCAGCGAGCGTGTCGACGACGGCGCGCCGGGAGGCCTCGCCGGTGCGCAGGAAGTCGACGACGACCGTCCCGCGCAGATCGCGCAGGCGCAGCTGGCGGCCGATCTCGCGCGCGGCCGCGCGGTTGAGCGCGGCGGCATCGCCCGCCCCGCCGCCGGCATCGACGTCGATCGCCGTCAGCGCGCGCGTCGCCTCGACCACGAGCGCGCCGCCGCCGGGAAGGGCGACGCGCGACGCCTCGGCCTGTGCCAGCTGGACCGCGACGTCGTTGAGGTCGAAGAGCGGCGCGCCGGCTTCGAGTTCGGCCGCGACCGCGAAGGCGGCAAGCGCATGCGCGACCGGCTTCTCCGCCACCAGGATACGGCGCGGCCGCGCCCGCAGCAGCGGCAGCGCGGCCCGCCAGGCCGCCGGCTCGGCATGGACCAGCGCCGGCGCCCGGGCGCGCGCGGCGTCGGCCTCGATCCGTGCCCAGGTCGCCGCCAGCGCCGCGAGCTCGGCCCCGACCGACTCGGTATGCGCGTCCGCGGCGGCGCTGCGCAGCGTCGCGCCAAGCCCGGATGGCACGCGCGGTGCCAGAGCCTCGAGGCGCGCACCATCCGTCGCGGGGATCGTGCGCGGCAACCGCAGCCCCGCCCCGTCGCGCTGCAGCGTCACGTAGCGTCCGACCAGGGACGGCCGCGCGGTTGCCCGTGCGGGCTTGCCATCGCGCGCAGCCGCCACGATCTGGACCAGCACGGCATCGCCCGGACGCGGCGACGCCGCGCCCGCCTCCAGCGCCGCCGGCACGTCGCCGCCCAGGGTCACGAAGACCAGGCCAAGATCGTCGCGACGCTGCGCCACCCGCGCCAGATGGATCGCACCCGGCGCCTGTGCGCCCTGCGCGGGCGCGGCCACCCAGTCGAGCAGTTCGCCGCCGTCGACCAGCGCGGCCGCGACGCCGCCGTCCCAGGCGGCGACGAGCAGGTCGCGGCTCAAGCCATGAGTCCGGCGCCGCGCAGCAGTTGCGCGACGACATGCAGGTCGAGGCCGACCACGTTCGAATAGGATCCCGAGAGCTGCGGCACGAAGGCCGCCGCCGCGCCCTGGATTGCATAGCCCCCGGCCTTGCCCCGCCACTCGCCGCCCTCAAGATACGATTCGCGCTCCGCAGCGCTCAGCCGCTTCATGTGGACGGCGGTCACGGAGAGCCGCAGCACGGGGGGCCGGCCGGGGAGAACGAGACAGATGGCCCCGAAAACCCGGTGCCGCCGGCCCGACAGCAGGTCGAGGCAGGCCGCCGCGGTGGCCCGATCCTCGGCCTTGGGCAGGATACGCCGGCCGCATCCGACGACGGTGTCGGCCGCCAGGATCGCAGCTGCTGGTTCCGCGCGCGACACGGCGAGGGCCTTGGCCCGGGCGAGACGCAATCCATGGGCGCGCGGCGTTTCGCGCGGCAGCGGGGTTTCGTCGATATCGGCCGGCACGACCCGCGCCGGGACGATCGCGATCTGGCGCAGAAGATCGAGCCGCCGCGGCGAGGCCGAGGCGAGGATCAACGCGGGGACGCCGGCTGGCTCGCCGGCTGCGTGCCCCGGCACTTACTTGAACCGGAAGGTGATACGGCCCTTTGACAGGTCGTAGGGCGTCATCTCGACATTCACCCGGTCCCCGGCGAGGACGCGGATACGGTTCTTGCGCATCTTGCCGGAGGTGTGGGCGAGCACCTCGTGGCCGTTGTCGAGTTTCACGCGGAACATGGCGTTGGGGAGCAATTCGTTGACCACGCCCGCGAACTCGATCAGGTCTTCCTTTGGCATTGCGGCTCCGTCGGACCGCGGTCAACCGCCCGCGGCAAAGCGTCGTGCGTCGGGCATTTGACCAACACGGACGCCCCGGTCAAGGGGGAATGCCGCGCGCGCGCCCCGCGGCGGCGGTCTGCGCGGCCTGCCCTGGCGATCGGCTTCGGGCCTTGAAGCCGGATCCGTGCCGGTCGCCGCCGCGACCTCGCGGTTCATGGATCGCTGGTCCGGGGCCTCGGTTCGTGCCGCGAACCGCACGCGCATGGGGATCTTTTCAGGACACGCGCCAAGGTTCATGATGGCCCTTGTCGTGCTGTGGCTTTGACCAGCCTCGCGACCGGGACCGTCGCAGCATCCGCGACGGCGACCGCCGCGGCCAGCGAGCCGCTTGCCGCGACCGTCAGGCGTCTGCCGGCAGCGGGTCGTACGCCGCCCGCGCTCGCACCACCCGGCATGGCGCGCGCTGGCGTCTGCCACGAAGCAGCGACAAGGGCGAGCAGGAAGGAGCCGTCGAAATGTCGAGCAACATAGCCGCGGTCGAGTTCGCCGCGCTGGCAGCGAATGCCTACGCGGAGCCCAAGGACGCGCCGAAAGGCAGCCGGGTGTTCCGATGGACACGACAGAATTTTCTGGGCGACCCGACCAATGGATTCTTCGCCGCCGCTTATCACAGCGGCAGGTCGGCGCAGCTCGTGATCGCCTATCGTGGCAGCGGCGGGGACCTGGGCGACTGGGGATTGGCCGGGAACCTCGGCAACATGTTCGGCGTGACCAGCAGCAAGCTGGTCTGGAACAGCCAGTTGAACACGGCCATCGCCTATTTCGATGCCTGCCGTTCGATCTACAGCCCGTCGAGCGTCGCGGTATGCGGGCACTCGCTCGGCGGCTTCCTGGCGGCGATGGTCGCGCTCAAACGGGGGGTCAGGGGGATAACCTTCGACCGCCCGTCCCTGTTCTATTCCAGCATCGCCACCCTCGGCTGGGACTCGGTTCCGTCGGGATCGAACCTCGTGAATTTTCGTGGCAAGGGAGATCCGGTCTCGGCCATCCGCGACGGTTATGGGAGATGGATCACGGTCGAGCTGAACACGATCTCGAACATCGTCGCCGGCCGTGGCCGGGCGACACTGACTCACAGCATCGACGAACTCTACGAGGCGATGATGCTGCATCCGAAATCGGACAAGCCACCTGAGAACTGGTAGCGGGCACGACCGTTTCCTGCGTCGGCGAGGAAGAATTCGCCGCCCTGCCGGGACTTCAGCCCCGGGTTCGGGTCGGATCTCCCCGACTGCTGTCGGTTCCCATCTGCGCTGACACCAACCGGGTTCAGAGATCGGGCAGCGCCGGGGGCGGGAAGCGGGTGCGAAGGCGGCGCGCGAGATGGTCGCGGACAGCGCGGTAGGACTCCAGCATCGCGTCCCGG
>JBIKLI010000183.1:0-8604 GCA_044359885.1 Alphaproteobacteria bacterium
GTCGCGATGCGCGGACGCGATTACGCGACGACGCAGCGCGGGGGCGGCGGCCTTGCGCGCCGCAAGCTTTCGTCCGCCGAGAGCGCGCTCGCCTGGGCCGCGGTCACGCTGATCCTTCTGCTGGTGCTGTCGCCGCATATCGGCCTGCTGCTGCTGTCGTTCGCGACCATCTGGTCCTTTGCGCCCCTGCCCGACGCCTACACGACGGCGCATTACGCGAGGGTCTTCGGCGAAAGCTCGCTCTACATCCGGAACACGCTGATCTATGCCAGCCTCGCCGGCGCGATCGACGTCGCGATCGGCACGGCGATCGCCTATCTGGTGCTGCGCACGAAGCTGATCGGCAGGCAGTGGCTGGACTGGACCGCGATGGCGGCGCTGGCGATCCCCGGCCTGGTGCTGGGGATCGGCTATCTGCGATGCTTCTACGGGGTACAGTTGCCGGGCGGCCAGCCGCTGGCGACGCTCTGGATCATGATCGTGCTGGCGCTGGCCATACGCCGGCTGCCCTACGCGCTGCGGGCGTGCCATGCGGCGCTGCAGCAGATCTCCGCCTCTCTCGAGGAGGCGGCCGAGAATCTCGGCGCGGACAAGGCGCGCACGCTGCGCCGGATCGTCGTGCCGCTGATGACCGGCGGGATCCTCGCGGGGTTCGTGACCAGCTTCTCGACCGCCGCGGTCGAACTGTCGGCGACGCTGATGCTTGTGCAGAGCAATTCCGACGCACCGCTGGCCTACGGGCTCTACGTGTTCATGCAATCGGCCGCCGGACGCGGGCCCGGCGCGGCGCTGGGCGTCATCGCCGTGCTGCTGGTGGCGGCATGCACCCTGGCCGCGCATCTGCTCGCCGAGCGCAACCAGAGGATCAAGGGAGAGGCCGCATGACCGCTTCGGGCATATCGATACGTGGCGTCGATCTGTCCTACGGCAGCAATCGCGTCCTGCGCGACATCGATCTGGAGATCGAGCCCGGCGAGTTCTTCGCCTTTCTCGGGCCGTCGGGCTGCGGCAAGACGACGCTGCTGCGTGCGATCGCCGGGTTCGCGCGCCCCGATCGCGGGCGGATCGCCGTCGGCGGCATCGACATCTCCGACCGGCCGCCTTGGAAGCGCGACGTCGGCATGGTCTTCCAATCCTACGCCCTGTGGCCGCACATGACGGTGCGGCGCAACGTCGCCTTCGGCCTCGAAGAGCGACGCCTGCCGCGGGCCGAGATCGAACGCCGCGTCGACGCGGCGCTGGAGCGCGTCGGGCTTGCGGCGCTTGCGGACCGGCGCCCCGCCCAGCTGTCGGGCGGACAGCAGCAGCGCGTCGCGGTGGCACGCACGATCGTGATCGAACCCAAGGTGCTGCTGCTCGACGAGCCGCTCTCCAATCTCGACGCCAAGCTGCGCGTCCAGGTCCGGCGCGAACTGCGCGACCTCCAGCAACGCCTGGGCATCACCACCATCTTCGTGACCCACGACCAGGAGGAAGCGAACACGATCTGCGACCGGATCGCGGTGATGAACGAAGGCGCGGTGCAGCAGGTCGGCACGCCGATGGACCTCTACGAGCGTCCTGCCAATCTCTTCGTCGCCGGATTTCTTGGCAGCGCCAACATGCTGGACGGTCGCGCGAGTGCGGACGGGCGCGTCTTCGAGACGGCTGGCGGCGCGCGGATCCCGGTCCCCGAAGGCACCGCCCTCGGCGCCGGCGCACGGCTCGTCTTCCGTCCGCAGGACGCGATCCTCAACCCCGGTCCGGCCCGCGAAGGCGACCTCAGCGGCACCGTCGTGCATCGCGAATTCCTCGGCGCAATGGTCCGCTACGCGATCCGCGTCGCGGGCGAGGAGATCGTCGTCGATGCGCCGTTCCGCGCCGGCGACGCGTTGCTGACGACAGGGGCGCAGGCCCGGGTGGCTCTGCCGGCGCGAGCGGCGCTTTTCCTGGAGCGCTGAGGCGTCAGTCGGACAGGTAGCGCCGCTCCAGGTGGCGACGGAAGGCCTCGACACCGAGCTTGCGGCCCGTGGCGGCCTCGACGATCTCGTCTGTCGTCATCGACGCGGCCTTGGCATGGATGTTCGGCCGCACCCAGCCCATCAGCGGCGCGAAGTCGCCGCGCGTCAGCGCGGCGGGGATCCCGGGAACCGCGCGGGTCGCTGCCTCGAAGAACTGCGCCGCCGCCAGGGCGCCCAGCGTGTAGGTCGGGAAATAGCCCCAGGCGCCACCCGGCCAGTGGATGTCCTGCAGACAGCCGTCGCGATCGTCGGGCGGCACGACGCCGACCAGTTCCTTCATGCCGTCGTTCCAGGCCGCCGGCAGGTCGCCGAGCGAGAGATCGCCCGCGATCATCGCGCGCTCCAGCCGGAAGCGCAGGATGATGTGGCACGGATAGGTCGCCTCGTCGGCATCGACCCGGATCAGGCCACGCGCGACGCGGGTGTAGAGACGGTGGAGATTGTCGACCGACCATGCCGCACCGGAACCGCCGAACGCCTTGGCCGCCAGCGGTGCCAGGAACGAGACGAACTCGCGGCTGCGGCTGGCCTGCATCTCGACGAGCAGGGACTGGCTCTCGTGCAGCGTCATGCCGCGCGCCACGCCCGCCGGCTGCAGGCGCCGGTCGGCCGGCAATCCGCGCTCGTACATCGCGTGACCGGTCTCGTGCAGGACGCCCATCAGTCCGCGCGTGAAGTCGCTCTCGTCCCACCGGGTCGTGATCCGCACATCCTCGGGTACGCCGCCGCAGAACGGATGATGGCTCGTGTCGAGACGCCCATGCGTGAAATCGAAACCCACGGCGCGCATCAGCGTCTCGGCGAGTTCGCGCTGGCGCGCGGCGGGAAACGGACCGCCGAGCGGCAGGATCGCCGGCCGCCGCGCCTGACGCTCGATGATCCGCGCGATGGTCTCGGGCAGGAACGCCGCAAGCGCCTCGAACACGGCGGCGATCGCGGCGGCGCTGGCACCCGGTTCGTATTCGTCGAGCAGGGCGTCGTAGGGGTCGATGCCGAACGCGTCGGCCTTGATCCGCGCCGCTTCGACCACGAGGTCGAGAACGCGCTGCAGATGGGGCTTGAGGCCGGCGAAGTCGTTTGCGGCGCGCGCGCTGCGCCAGAGCATCTCGCACTCGGAGACCGCCAGCGATTGGGCGGAGACCAGGTCGCCGGGCAGCGCGCTGGCATGGCGCCACGCGCGACGCATCTCGCGCAGATTGGCGCGTGCCCATGGATCCAGGCGAATCGCGTCTTCGTGCTCGGCGCGATCAAGCCACTCGCCGACACGCGGATCGGTGAGCGCCTCGTGGGCGATAAGCCTGAGTTCGGCCAGCTGGGCGCCACGGATGCCGGCACCGCCTGTGGGCATCACCGCGGCCATGTCCCATTGCAGCACCCCAGCCGCCTCGCCCAGCAAGGCAAGACGGCGGAAACGTTGCTCGAGTTGCGCCATCGCTGCGTTCATGGACGGGCCTCCTGACGCTGGGACAGGACGAAGATGACCGTCAGCGCGATCGCCAGAGCGAACCAGGTCAGCGCATAGCCGAGATGGTTGTCCGGAAGCTGGAAGCGCGTCTGCCCGCCGAGCGGCGCGCCCTCGGGCGCCTGCGGATCGACTGCCGCCTCCAGATAGAACGGCGCGAGCGACGCCATGCCCAGCGCGCGCGCCATCTCCGGCAGATCATAGAAGAACCAGACGTTCTTTCCGGGATCGTTGTCCGGCATGAAGCGCGTTCTCTGTTGCGCAACCCGCAGCACGGCCCTCAGTTCGGTCTGCCCGGCGACCTGGGCCGCCGGGCGCCGCGCCGGATCCTTGCGCGACGGTGGAACCCAGCCCCGGTTGACGAGCACCGGCGGCCCTTCGGCGCGATGCAGGACGACGAGGATGCAGGTTCCCTCGTTTCCACGCTGCGACCGGCAGGGCAGATAGAGTTCGCGTCCGTGATCCAGGCTGCCGCGCACGCTGACGCGCCGGAACTCCCAGGCGGAGGGATCGGCGAGAACCGGCGGCAGCGGCGTCTCCGCCATGGCCAGACGGTCTGCGCGCAACCCGTTGATCGCCCGCTTCTCGAAAAGGCGGACCACCTGCCATGTACCGAGAGACAGCAGCAGCAGGATCCCGCAGCCGGCGATCACGCTCGGCCAGAACCGGGGGCGGAAATCGCGCAGCAGCGCGTACATGGCGAGGGCCTCGGATATGGCCGCCTGGCGGCGTGGCGGGAACGACGCCGGGGGCGACGTCGCGGACGGGACCAGCTTGCACTGGACCGACCCCGACTAGATGGTCCGCCCCGGCCTGCGGATCCAGGGCTGAAAAACGATTTCAGCCCGTCGCCGGTACCGTTCGTTCCGCCGCGATCAGCCGATCGTCACGGCCGCCGCATACCACCAGTAGATCACGGCGAACAGGAACAGCCACACCACGTCCACGAAATGCCAGTACCAGGCGGCAGCCTCGAAGCCGAAATGCTTCTCCGGCGTGAACTGGTTCTTGATCGCGCGAACCAGGCATACCGCAAGGAAGATCGTGCCGACCACGACATGGAAGCCATGGAAACCGGTCGCCATGAAGAAGACCGAGGGGTAGATCCCGTCCTTGAAGCCGAACGGCGCGTGGCTGTACTCGTAGACCTGCAGCGCGGTGAACAGCACGCCCAGCATCACCGTCAGCGCCAGCCCCCAGATCAGCCCGTTGCGATTGCCCTCCCGCAGCGCATGATGCGCCCAGGTCACGGTGGTTCCCGACGTCAGCAGGATCACCGTGTTCAGGAACGGCAGGCCCCAGGGATTGAAGGTGATCACGTCCTTCGGCGGCCACAGCCCGCTCTCGGTGTGCTCGGGATAGAGCGCGAAATGGAAGAAGGACCAGAAGAACGCGACGAAGAACATCACCTCGGAGGCGATGAAGAGGAACATGCCATAGCGCAGGCCCAGCCTGACCACGGTGCTGTGAAGCCCGGGCGTCCCGGACTCCTTCACGACAGCGCTCCACCACCCGTACATCGTGAACAGGACGAGTCCGACGCCGATCAGGATCTTCCAAGGCCCCAGCGCCTTCATCAGCGGTTCGAGGCCCGTGCCGAACACGCTCGGGTGCAGGAAGGAAATCGTGCCGAAGGACAGGACCAATGCCGCAACGGAACCGACGATCGGCCAGGGGCTGGGCTCGACGAGGTGATAGGGCGCCTTCATCCCTGCGCCGTGGCTGGTGCCTGCCATGTTGGTCTCCCCTTGCTCTCGCTCTGGTCCCGGAATGGATCCGTCGTCTCAGTTGACCGGTGCCGGCCCGGCCGCCGCCGTTCGCCCGCCCGAACCCGATGGCTGCGCATCAAGCGCGCGGAAGAAGGTATAGGACAAGGTGATCGTGTCGACGCCGCGCATCTTCGGGTCGTCGGCGATCGCCGGATCGACGAAGAAGGATACCGGCATGTCCATGCTTTCGCCGGGCGCCAGTTCCTGCTCGGTGAAGCAGAAACAGGCAAGCTTGTGGAAATAGGGCGCGGCCTTGTGCGGCGTGACGTTGTACGTGGCCGTGCCGACCACCGGCACGTTTCCGACATTGGTGGCACGGTAAAACGACAGGCGTTCCTCGCCCACCCGCAGGACGACCTTGCGCTCGAGCGCTTCGAAGCGCCACGGCAGGTCGTTGCCTCCGATATCGGCGTTGAACCGAACGGTCACCTGCAGATCGCCGATGCGCTCCGGTGCGCGCTCGGCGCGCATCGTCGTGCCACCGAAGCCGGTGACCTGGCAGAACCATCGGTAGAGGGGGACGGCGGCGAAGGACAATGCCCCCATCGTCGCCACCAGCCCGGCCAGGCAAAGGGCGACGCGGCCATTCGATCGGTTCGGCGCGGCACTCATTTGATCCCCATACGGACGATCGTGATCACGTAGAAGAGCAGACAGAAGCCAGCGACGGTCAGGCCGATCGCGAAATTCTTGGCGCGGCGGCGCCGCTCGAACTCGGCATCCATCGCGGCCATGCTCAGGTCGCCGCCGGCGCGCGATCGATCATGATCAGCGCGTAAAGCAGGAACAGATAAAGGACCGAATACCCGAACAGAGCCTTGGCCGCCCGCTCGCCGGGATCACGCCAGACGGCGACCGCACCGGCGAGAAAGACAAGACCAAGCACGACCGACGCCGCCGCATAGACGAGACCGGTCACGCCAAGCAGGCTTGGCAGAGGTCCGAGCGGCACGAGCAGCGCGGAGTAGCCGAGGATGTGACGCTTCGTCTCCCGGATTCCCGCCACGACCGGCAGCATCGGCACGCCGGCCTCGCCATATTCGCCGGCGCGGAACAGCGCCAACGCCCAGAAATGCGGCGGTGTCCATACGAAGATGATCAGGAAAAGCGAGATCGACGCGAAGCTGACATCGCCGGTGACCGCGGCCCAGCCGATCATGGGAGGGAACGCGCCGGCCGCACCACCGATCACGATGTTCTGCGGCGTGCGGCGCTTCAGCCAGATGGTATAGACGAACACGTAGAAGCCGATGGTCAGCGCGAGCAGGAATGCGGCCACGAAGTTGACCGCAAGCGCCATCGTCAGCACCGAACCGATCGACAGCACCACACCGAACGCCAGCGTCTCGGACGGATCCATTCGTCCGGCAGGTATCGGACGCTGCTTCGTCCGCTCCATCAGGGCGTCGATGTCGCGGTCGTACCACATGTTGATGGCACCCGCGGCACCGGCGCCGACGGCGATGCACAGGATGGCGATCGCCGCCAGCACGGGATGAAGATGGCCTGGTGCGGCCAGCAGGCCCGCGAACCCCGTGAAGACCACGAGGCTCATGACCCGCGGCTTCAGCAGCGCGAAGAAATCCCGGACATCCGCCCCGGCCCGGAGGCCATGGGCGCCGGAGCCCTCGAATGCGATATCGCCGTCGGACATACCGGTCCAGGACCCGGGGTCAGTGCTTCGCGCCGGCGCTGACGCGCGGCAGTTCCTCGAAGGTGTGGAACGGCGCCGGAGAGGCCACGGTCCACTCGAGGGTCGGCTCGGGCTGGTGATACGGATCGGGCTCGGTCACCAGCTTGCCGGAACGCAGCACCCGGATCGTGAACACGATGAAGAACACGGTCGAGGCGGCCGCGATGTAGGAGCCGATCGAAGAAACGTAGTTCCAGCCGGCGAAGGCGTCCGGATAATCCGGGTAGCGACGCGGCATGCCCTGAAGGCCGAGGAAGTGCTGTGGGAAGAATGTCAGGTTGACCCCGGCGAATGTGGTCCAGAAATGGAACTTGCCGGCCCATTCCGGATATTCGCGGCCGGTCATCTTGCTGAACCAGTAGTAGAAGCCGCAGAAGATGCCGAACACCGCGCCCAGCGACAGCACATAGTGGAAATGGGCGACGACATAGTAGGTGTTGTGCAACGCGATGTCCGCCCCGGCATTGGCCAGAACGACGCCGGTCACGCCGCCCAAGGTGAAGAGGAAGATGAAACCGACCGCCCAGATCATGGGAACGCGGAATTCGATCGACCCGCCCCACATCGTGGCGATCCAGGAAAAGATCTTCACGCCGGTCGGAACCGCGATCACCATCGTAGCGGCGACGAAATAGGCGCGGGTGTCGACGTCGAGCCCGACCGTGTACATGTGGTGGGCCCACACCACGAAGCCCACGAAGCCGATCGCGACCATCGCGTAGGCCATCCCGAGATAGCCGAAGACAGCCTTCCTGGAGAATGTCGACACGACGTGGCTGATGATGCCGAAGGCCGGCAGGATCATGATGTACACCTCCGGGTGACCGAAGAACCAGAAGAGGTGCAGGAACAGGATCGGATCGCCGCCGCCCTCGGGCCGGAAGAACGCGGTCCCGAAATTTCGGTCGGTCAGCAGCATCGTGATCGCGCCGGCGAGGACCGGCAGCGACAGCACGAGAAGGAAGGCGGTGATCAGCATCGCCCAGAGGAACAGCGGCATGCGGTGCATCGTCATGCCGGGGGCGCGCATGTTGAAGATGGTGGTGATGAAGTTGATCGCGCCCAGGATGGAGGACGCGCCGGCGACATGAAGCGACAGGATCGCCATGTCGATCGCGGGCCCAGGATGGAACTGAGCGCTGGAGAGGGGAGGATAGATCGTCCAGCCGACGCCCGCGCCGCCGCCGAGCAGCGCGGAACCCAGCAGCAGCAGGAAGGCGACCGGCAGCAGCCAGAAGCTGATGTTGTTCATGCGCGGGAAGGCCATGTCCGGCGCCCCGCACATCAGCGGGATGAACCAGTTGCCGAAGCCGCCGATCAGCGCCGGCATGACCACGAAGAAGACCATGATCAGACCATGCGCGGTGACGACCATGTTCCATTGGTGGCCGTCCGAGAAGTACTGCATGCCGGGGCTCTGCAGTTCCATGCGCATCCAGACCGAGAACGCGCCGCCGATCACCGCCGCGAAGATCGAGAACACCAGGTACATCGTCCCGATGTCCTTGTGGTTCGTCGAGTACGCCCAGCGGCGCCACCCCGTCGGATGGTGGCCATGATGGTCGTCGTGGTGGTCGTGATGGGCGTGGGCGGTGTTGGCCATCTTTGGTCTTCCTTCAAGCGGCCCTGGATCGGGCCTAGCCGGGGGAACTCTGGCGGATGAACTAGGGCGTCACTCGG
>JBIKLI010000184.1:0-8596 GCA_044359885.1 Alphaproteobacteria bacterium
CAAGCGCATGCGCGCGGATGACCTCGTGCTGCCGACGAGTTTGTCCGCCCAACGACACTGAACCAGAAATGTAGTGCCGACTTTTCGGCCAACCCATTGATTCGCATGGATCAGAATTCCGATTCTGCGCAAGTTGGGCTGGGCTCGCGCCGGGATCGGACGATGGATCGGCTTCTACAACCGGGAACGCGGCCACATGGCTTTTGGCTGCCATACGCCCGGGGCACTGTGGGCGGCCGGCGCGCCGATCGATCAGCCACCGAAGCGAAGACGCGTGCGACCGGCTTGTGGGCATGTGGACAAAGCAAGGGCCTTGACCACATGCCCACGGGCCCAGCAGCAGCAGCAAAGAACAGCTTGATCAGGCAAGGGGAAAACCCGAGCCGGCGACAAACCTACACAGCCTCGGCCGTGGTCTCACGGATGGGGTCCGCCTCACTCATCGTTGGCGCGGGCCCAGCGATCGCGCACTGCGCGCCGCCGCCTCCACCCGGGACCAGTCGCGCGCGGCGATCGCGTCCTTCGGCATCATCCAGGTGCCGCCGACGGCGACGACGTTCGAGCAGGCGAGATAATCGGCCGCGGTCTTCTGGTCGAGGCCGCCGGTCGGGCAGAACATCGTGTCGGCGAAGACCGGCGCGAAGGCCTTGAGCGCAGCCGTGCCGCCGGATTGCTGGGCGGGGAAGAACTTCAGTGTCTTGAACCCTGCATTGCGCGCCGCCATGATCTCCGCAGCGGTCACGGCGCCGGGCAGCCAGTCGAGCGGCGCCCGCCTGGCCGTCTCGACCATGCCCGGATCGAAGCCGGGGCTGACGGCGAAGCGGGCGCCGGCATCGGCGGCCCGCTCCAGATCCTCGGGCGAAAGCGCCGTGCCGACGCCGACATACGCCTGCGGCAGCACCCGCGCGACCGCCGCCAGCGCCGGCAGGGCGGTCGGGGTTCGCAGCGTGATCTCCAGCATGTCGAGACCACCAGCCACCAGCGCCTGACAGAGCGCCACCGTGTCATCCACCGCACCGGCCGTGATGACCGGGATGGCGACCGCCGCGGCGAGCCGCGCGCGCAGGTCGTCGCTCACAGGGTCAGGCCGCCATCGACGACATGGATCGCGCCGGTCGTGTAGGCGCTTTCGTCGGAGGCCAGATAGACCGCCAGCGCCGCGATCTCCTCCGGCGTGCCCAGGCGCCCGAGCGGCTGGCGGGCGATGAAGGCCTTGCGCGCCTCGACCGGATCGGCGGCGGTGTTGATGCGATCGTCCAGCGACGGGGTTTGGACGGTGCCGGGGCAGATCGCGTTGCAACGGATGCCATGCTTGATGAAATCGGCGGCCACCGACTTCGTCAGCCCGATCACCGCCGCCTTGGTCGTCCCATAGACGAAGCGGTTGATCACACCCTTCACCGAGGAGGCGACCGAAGACATGTTCACGATCGATCCGCCGCCCTTGGCCACCATCGCCGGCAGGAACGCCTGGGTCATCCAGAACATGGCGCGGACATTGAGATTGTTCGAGAACTCCCAGGCCGCGTCGTCGCAGTCGAGGATCGTGCCGTTCGCGACATAGCCCGCGCAGTTGAACAATGCGTCCAGCGCGCCGATCTCGGCCGCGCAGGCCTGGATCGCGGCCTTGTCGAGGACGTCCAGTCGCCGCGTGACGATGCCGGGCGTGCCGGCAAGTTCGGCCAGTTTCGCCGCGTTGACGTCGGTGGCGATGACCTGGGCGCCTTCGCGTGCGAAGGCCAGGGCGCTCGCCCTGCCGATGCCCTGGGCCGCCGCCGTGATCAGGGTCTTCTTGCCGTTCAGCCTGCCGCTCACCTGTCGATCCCCCATGAAGGAAATGGTTTCGGGCAAGCTAGCGGCCGTCGGCGCGCCCTGACAAGCGCCGCGCTTGGGCTCTATACTCGCGCTTCCTACGCCACAGCCCAGACCGAGGACCGACCCGATGGCGCTCGCCAAGCTCACCATCCGCCTCAACCCCGCCGACAACATCGTCGTCGCGCGCGCCGACCTGCTGCCGGGAACACAATTGCCGGACGAGGGAATCGGCGTGAAGGCGCGGATCCCGGTCGGCCACAAGGTGGCGACCCGGGCCATCCGCGACGGCGAACCGGTGCATCGCTACGGCCAGATCATCGGCTTCGCCAGCGGCACGATCGAGCCCGGCGACCATGTCCACACCCACAACTGCGTGATGGGCGACTTCGCCCGCGACTACGCCTGGTGCACGCTGGCCAAACCCACCGAATTCGTGGATCCGCCCGCCACCTTCCTCGGCTATCACCGGGCGGACGGGCGCGTCGGGACGCGCAACTACATCGGCATCCTGTCCTCGGTGAACTGCTCGGCGACGGTGTCGAACTACATCGCCAAGGTGTTCGAGGCGAATCCGTTCACCGGCGAAAACCCGCTGGCCGGCTTCCCCAATGTCGATGGCGTCGTCGCGCTCACCCACCGCACGGGTTGCGGCATGAACGACGGCGAGGCGCTGCAGATCCTCCACCGCACGATGGGCGGCTATGCGCGCCATGCCAATTTCGCCGCCATCGTCAACATCGGGCTCGGCTGCGAGGTCAACCAGGTCGGCGGCTTCATGCGGGCGGAGAAGCTCGAGGAAGGCCGCATGATGCGGGCGATGACGATCCAGGACACCGGCGGTACGCGAAAGACCGTGGAGCGCGGCATCGCCATGATCCGCGAGATCCTGCCCGACGTGAACAGGTTCGTCCGTGCGCCGGCGCCCGCCTCTCACATCTCCATCGGCCTGCAATGCGGCGGTTCGGACGGATATTCGGGAATCACCGCCAACCCGGCCCTCGGTGCGGCCTCCGATCTTCTTGTCCGGCATGGCGGGACGGTGATCCTGTCCGAAACGCCGGAGACCTACGGCGCCGAACACCTGCTCACCCGCCGCGCAGTCAGCCGCGAGGTCGGCCAGAAACTGGTGGACCTGATGAAGTGGTGGGAGGACTACACGGCGCGCAACCAGGGCGAGATGAACCACAATCCGTCGCCGGGCAACAAGGCCGGCGGCATCACCACCATCCTCGAAAAATCCCTGGGCGCAGCAGCGAAGGCGGGTTCGACCAACCTGGTCGACGTGGTGGGCTATGCCGAGGCGATCACCAAGCGCGGGTTCGTCTTCATGGACACGCCCGGCTACGACCCCGTCGCAGCGACCGGCCAGGTCGCGGGCGGTGCCAACATGATCTGCTTCACCACCGGTCGCGGCTCCGTCTATGGCTGCAAGCCGGCGCCGTCGATCAAGCTCGCGACCAACTCGGCGCTCTACAGGCGGATGACCGACGATATGGACATCAATTGCGGCACCATCGTCGACGGCGACGAGACCGTTCAGCAATGCGGCCAGCGGATCTTCGAATACATCCTCGAGGTCGCGTCGGGGAAGAAGTCGAAATCCGAGGCGCTGGGCTTCGGCGCCGACGAATTCGCGCCCTGGACGATCGGCGCGACGATGTGACGCCGCGCGGGCGACGGCCGCCGGGTCAGCCGGCGGCCGCGCGCCGCACGACGGCGGCGGCCCCCTCGCCCTCGAGTTGCTCCAGCCAGGTGACCAGCCCGGCTCTGAATGCCGGCACGCGCGGAAGATCGGCGCCGAAGACCGATGCCAGGCCGAGCAGGCCCCCCACACGATGCGCAGGGTCGCCGACGGCATGCAGCCGCAATTCGGCGACCAACGGGTCGCGGACGTCGATCGGCCGCCCCTGCTCGTCGATGCCGCGGACATAACGCATCCAGGCGGCGACACCGAGCGTGGCGAGACCGATCGGCCGCCCGGCGGCCAGATTGTCCCGGATCGTCGCCAGCAGCCGTTGCGGCAGCTTCTGCGTCCCGTCCATCGCGATCTGCGAGGTGCGATGTCGCAGATGCGGGTTCGCGAAACGCGCCAGCGTCGCTGCTCGGTAGGCGCCGGGATCGATTCCGGCGGGCAGGGTCAGCGTCGGGACCACCTCGTTCCAGAGCCGGTCGACCAGCGCCCCGAAGCCGGGGGCGGCGATCGCCCCGGAAACGGTTTCGTGCCCAGCCAGATAGCCAAGATAGGCGAGCGTGGAATGGCTGCCGTTGAGCAGGCGCAGCTTCATGCGCTCGAAGGGCGCTACATCGGCGACCAGCGTCGCACCGCCACGATCCCAGGCCGGGCGCCCGGCGCGGAAACGGTCCTCGACGACCCATTGCGAAAACGGCTCGGTGACGACGCAGGCCTCGTCGCGCAGGCCCAGCAGCGCGGCTGTCTCGGCACGATCGGCATCGGTCGTCGCCGGCACGATCCGGTCCACCATCGCCGACGGGAAATCGACCTCGGCGGCGATCCACGCCGCCAGCGCCGGATCGACCCGCTCGGCCAGCCGCGACACGACCTGCCGCGTCGCGACCCCGTTCTCCGGCAGATTGTCGCAGCTCAGGATCGCAATTCTCCCGGCTCCCGCCGCGCGCCGCGCCGCGAGGCCGGCGACCAGCACCCCTGGAGCGGAGCAAGGCGATCCGGGCGCCGCCAGATCGGCGCGGATGTCGGGGTGATCCTCGTCGAGGGCGCCGGTCGATGGGTCCCGGCAGTAGCCCTTCTCGGTGATCGTGAGGGAGACGACGCGCGTCGCCGGCCGGGCGATCGCCGCGATCGCCTCGCCACGACGCGACGGCCCGATGACGGCGCGCAGCGTCGCATTGACGGTCGCGACCGAGCCCTCGCCGCCACGCGCGAGGACGCAGAACAGGCCGTCCTGGGGCGCGAGGCGGTCCGGAACATCTTCCCCGCGCAGACTGACCGCTGCGATGCCCCAGTCGCCGCCCTCGGCCTCGATCGCGGCCTGGGTGTGCATCGCCTGATGCGCGCGGTGGAACGCACCGCATCCCAGATGGACGATCCCGACGCCCAGCCGCCGCGGATCGAAGCGCGGGCGGTGAACGCCGCCCGCGACCTGCCCCAGCGTGGCCAGCGACAGCCGCGACGGCAAGGGCGCCGCTCAGGCCCGGTTGGGGCGCAGATCGTCCTCGATATGGGCGTGGATCAGCGCATCGATGGAGTCGTCGGTGGCGAAGCCCATCGCCTTGGCGCGCGTGGAGGCGAGCTTCTTCGGCCAGCCATCGACGATCTTCTGGATCATCGGGTCGGGCTGCCATTTGATGCGCCGATAGGCGTCCTCGCCGGCGACCCGGCGCAGAGCGTCGGCCATGTCCTGGACCGTGGCGTCGAGCGAGGGTAGCGTCAGCGAGCGATTCCAGCCCCAGGCGCTGGCCGGCAGGTCATGGGCGCGGATGAAGGCCTCGACCGTCTTGCGCGGGCTGAGCAGCGGCATCCAGTTGTCGGGACGCACGGGGCAGACCGCGTCCTGGCCGGCCAGTGGCTCGCGGATGATCGACGACGCGAAGGTCGACGCGGCGAGATTGGGTTTGCCCGGACGGACGACGATCGTCGGCAGGCGCAGGCATCGGCCGTCGAGATATCCCTTCCGGGTGTAGTCCGCGATCAGCATCTCGCCCATCGCCTTCTGGATGCCGTAGGACGTCTGCGGCGTCAGCGGCTGGTCGTCGGTCAGGCGCTCCGGCAGGTCGCCGCCATAGACGGCGATCGAGGAGGTGAAGACGAGGCGCGGCTTCGTGCCAAGCGCCCGGCAGGTCTCGAGCACGAGGCGCGTGCCGTCGAGATTGACGCGATAGCCGAGATCGAAATCCTTCTCGGCACCGGCGCTGACGACCGCGGCGAAATGGAAGACCGCGCCGGTATCCGGCGTGATCAGACGCCGGATCAGCTCGGCGTCGTAGATCTGGCCGGTGACGACCTCGACCCGCGGGTCGGACGGCACGTCCGGGGCGGTCGCGATGTCCATGAGGACGAGCTTCTCGATCTTCACAGGCTTCCCGTCCGGGGACAGCGTCCCCTGATCCAGAAGCTTGCGGGCCAGCTTCTTGCCCAGCATGCCGGTTCCGCCGGTGATGACGACTTTCATTGTCTGGTCCTCGATACGTGACGTTCAGGAATTGGGGCCGCGATCCATGGAGAAGGGCTGCCAGCGGCGCAGACCGCTCGCCGTGAGCACGGTGGGATTGACGCAGGACAGCGGCCAGCGCCCGGACAGGACCAGCGCCAGTTCCTGCCCGACGCGGCGCTTGCGCGCCGGATCGAAGCGGGCCGAAGCAGACGCATTATGCGGCGCCAGGATCACGTGCGGCATGCGCAGCAGCGGGTTGTCGGGCCGGGGCGGCTCGACCTCGAACACGTCGAGACCGGCGCCGGCGATCCAACCCTCTTCCAGCGCCCGGATCAGCGCCGATTCCTGCACGGTCGGGCCGCGGCCGGTGTTGATGAAGATCGCGGTCTTCTTCATCTGCCGGAAATGCTTCTCCTGGAAGAAGCCGCGCGTCTGGGGCGTGTCGGGCAGGTGCATCGACACGAAATCCGAGGTGGCCAGCAGTTCGCCCAGGCTCGAAGGTTCGACGCCGAGCTCGGTCATCCGCGTCTCCTCGACGAACGGATCGAAGGCCTTGAGCCGAAGCCCGAATGCCGATGCGCGACGGGCGGTGGCGCGCGCCACCCGGCCGAAGGACAGGAAGCCGAGCGTCTGGCCGATCAGCCGCGGGATCTTGAGCAGCTGCGGCCGGCCGTCGCCCCAGCGTCCCTCGCGAACCATCCGGTCCTGCTCGATGCAGCGGCGATGCGTGGCCAGCAGCAGCATCATCGCGTGGTCGGCGACCTCGTCGATGAACGTGTCCGGGCAGTTGGTGACCGGGATCCCCTTCGCGGTCGCCGCGGCGACGTCGACATAGTCGACCCCGACCGAACCGAGCGCGATGATCCGGCACCTTGTCAGCGCGCCGATCATGCGCGCCGTGAACTTCATGCCCTTGGCGTAGACCGCGTCGGCGGACGGCGCCGCGGCCACGAAGGCGTCCTCGTCCGGCGCGCATTCGACGATCTCGGCGCCCATGCCCTCGAGCGCCTCCAGTTCGTAGTCGTATCCGCCGCCGCCCGTCGTGAACGACGCCGCCGCCGGCGTCAGGATCGTGAACTTCGCCACTTGCCGTTGTCCTCTCTCGATGTCGCCGGCCGCCGCGCGGTCCGGCGGGCCGTCATTCCTTCACCGCACCCGTCAACGAAGAGACGTAGTAGTCGACGAAGAACGAATAGAAGAGCGCGACCGGAATCGATCCGAGCAGCGAGCCCGCCATCAAGGCGCCCCATTGATAGACGTCGCCGGTGACGAGTTCGGTCAGGATGGCGACAGGCACGGTCTTCTTCTCGGTCGACTGGATGAAGGCGAGCGCATAGATGAACTCGTTCCAGGACAGCGTGAAGCTGAAGATGCCGGCGCTGATCAGACCCGGCACCGCCAGCGGCAGCGTGATCCGCCAGAGGATCTGCACCCGCGTCGCGCCGTCGATGAGAGCACATTCCTCGAGTTCGTAGGGGATCGACTTGAAATAGCCGATCAGAAGCCAGGTGCAGAACGGGATCAGGAATGTCGGGTAGGTCAGGATCAGCGCGAGCGGCGTGTCGAACAGCCCCAGCTGGAACACCATCGTCGCGAGCGGAATGAACAGGATCGACGGGGGCACCAGATAGGCCAGATAGATCGCGAGGCCGACATATTGGCTGCCCTTGAAGCGCAGCCGCTGGATCGCGTAGGCGGCGAGCGTGCTGGCGACCAGCGAAAGGATCGTCGAGAAGACAGCGACGATCATCGTCGTCCACAGCCAGCGCGGATAGTCGGTCTTGAAGAGCAACAGGTAGATATGATCCAGCGTCGGCGAGCCGATCCAGAACGGATTGTAGGTCTTGTAGTCGTAAAGCTCGGCGTTCGGCTTGAAGGCCGTGATCGACATCCAATAGAACGGAAAGAGCAGGATCAGGACGAAGCAGGCCAGCGGGACGTAGATCGTCACCGCGCGGCGTGAGCGGCTTTCCCAGGCCAGCGCCTCCGGCGCCGCAGAGGACTTCCCCTCGGGCGGCCGGGGCGCGTCGGGGTCGTCGGCCGCGATCGCCATGCGGGCGTCAGTCATCGCCTTCTCCCTGCTGCCATTTGCGGCGCGCGAGCGCGAAGTAGCTGAACAACGTCGCGAACACCAGGAACGGGATCATCGAGACCGCTATCGCGGCGCCCTCGCCCAGCTGCCCTGCCGGGATGCCGCGCTGGAAGGCCAGCGTCGCCAGCAGATGGGTCGAGTTCACCGGACCGCCCCGGGTGATCGCATAGACCAGCTGGAAATCCGTGAAGGTGAAGATGATGCTGAACGTCATCACGATCGCCAGGATCGGCAGCAGCATCGGAAAGGTGATGTAGCGGAAGCGCTGCCACGGGGTGGATCCATCGAGCATCGCCGCCTCGTAGAGCGACGGCGATATGGTCTGCAGCCCGGCGAGCAGCGAGATCGCCACGAAAGGGATCCCGCGCCAGACATTCGCCGCGATCAGCGACCACCGGGCGGACCAGGGCGTGTTGATGAAGTCGACATTCGTGTCGCGCAGGCCCATCTCGATCAGCACATAGGAGATGATCGAGAACTGCGGGTTGAAGATCCACCAGAAGGCGATGGCCGTCAGCACCGTCGGCACGATCCAGGGCAGCAGGATGATGGCGCGCAG